>JABGPG010000289.1:0-31449 GCA_018645085.1 Deltaproteobacteria bacterium | reverse complement strand
GAATGTTGACAGGACTACGCGGGGATCAGCTCACTTCTTTGCAGAATCCTTTGACTGATACAGAACTTTCTGTACTCATCTCTTATTACAGAAATGAAGTCAATGAGCTGTCAAAATGAGTAAAATGTTTTGTGATTAATTTACTTTGAAGAACTTAATTAAACGTGGAGGGTAATCATTAAAGCACAATTTGGGTGCCAATGCCCTGATCTGTGAAGAGTTCTGCTATGACGGAATGTGGATCTGTACCATTTATTATTTGAGCAGACTCAACTCCGTTTTTAACGCAGTAAAGTCCGGCACTGACCTTAGGTGCCATGCCGCCGCTAATTACATTTTTCTTGATCAGCTTTTCTGCTTCAACTGCGGAAAGTTGACCTCTCAGTTTTCCATCTTCAAGAACTCCATCCACATCGGTCATAAATATTATTTTGTATGCACCGAGAGCGACCGCAATACGTGACGCAGTGGTATCTGCGTTTATGTTGTAGGTGACACCGTCTTTACCTAAACCAATGGGAGATACAACTGGTAGAAAACCCTCTTTGAGCAAAACCATCAACAATTCCGGATTTACACTTTCTATTTCTCCTACATAACCTAAATCAACTCCACCTGCATGTTGTTTTTTACGAGCTTCAATCAACAATCCGTCTTTACCGCTTACTCCAACTGCTTTTCCACCGAAAGTGTTAAGGTGAGTAATTATTTCTTTGTTAACAGTACCTGAAAGTACCATTTCCGCGACCTTCAGATTTTCTGAACTGGTCACCCTCAAACCGTCAATAAAAGAAACTTCCTGCCCTAATTGTTCCATAGCCTTTGAAACTTCAGGACCTCCGCCATGCACAATCACGGGCAGCATACCCAGAGACTGAAGCAACACAATATCCTGGGCAAAGCTGTGTTTAAGTTGCTCATCAATCATCGCCGCACCGCCATATTTGATGACTACTATTTTATCATTGAAACGCTGGATGTATGAAAGTGCTTCTAAGAGTAAATTTTTATTTTCCTCGGTAAACATCACTATTTAAAGTTACTTTATTTTAATGCATTTAAAAAAACATTAAATTATGATTATCTGCAAAGATGCAGTGATTTTTTCTGCACGAAACTAGCAAGAAGTTCATTTATGAACGGAAAGGTACAATCAGTTTTTGATTGAGACGCAGACTACTTGCGGACTTGAGTTCATTTAAGGCAACCAGTTTTTTGACTGTTGTCTGATAGAACCTGGCAAGTCTCCAGAGAGTATCACCATTACGTACTCGGATAATCCTGTGTCTGACTTTAGGCGCCTTGTTTGAACTTGTTTTTGCCACTATAATCTTTTGAGGTTTTTTACGCCCTTTTGCCGGT
This sequence comes from Deltaproteobacteria bacterium, assembly GCA_018645085.1. Lineage (GTDB taxonomy): Bacteria > SAR324 > SAR324 > SAR324 > NAC60-12 > Arctic96AD-7. The sequence goes on along the minus strand of JABGPG010000289.1, from coordinate 30,087 downwards.
GCTTTTACATAAAACCTCATTCCTGTGCGCAACTGTTTCGAATTTGTTAATCCGTTCCAGCTCATCAATTTTTTTACAGTAGTTTTATAGCGTAAGGCTAAATGTGAAAGGGTCGTATTTCTCGGAACCCGAATTATATTTGCTGCGCTGGGTAGTTTAGAGTTTGATACTTTACGGTATCCGATTACCAGCCTCTGTCCTGCCCTAAGCGAATTAGGGCTGGATAGTTTGTTCCATTTTATTAATTTCTTCACACTGGTACGGTATCGTTTTGCAATTACTGAAAGCGATCCACCCTTTGGCACCCTGATTCTCTGCGCAATCAGTCTTGGACTTGAAGGTGCAGAATTGCCGGCAACTTCTTTAAAAACTCTCCAAGTTGGAACATAAGTTTTCATCCGTCGGTTTACACGTAAAACGGACTTTGAATTAAGTTTGTTCCACCTTGCTAAACGTCGAATGGAAGTTTTGTGTTTTTTAGCCAGATCCCATAAATTATCACCATTACGAACCTTAAAATAGATCGGCGCACCAAACTTTTCCAGTACTCTTGTCACATGAGCTGAATTACCAAGCAGAGCATTATAAGAGAGATTCCATTTTTTATACGGCGCCGGATTTTGTTCCAGGGAGGACATCAAGTTCGTGTGGAAGCGTTGAGGTACGTAGAATGAATAACGCTTCTGAGTCATTGGTGGCACACCAAGGAATAATGCCAGATTTTTTTCGCGTAACAGACGGAACGACATTTTTGAACGCTGTGCCACCTCTTCCAGGGAAAAAGAAACAGGCAAACTCGCTTTGGTTTCATCCATTGCGTCAATCGGACGAACATGTCCTAAGCCGTATTTTGCAGGATTTTTATAGATGACCGCCATCGCCATAATTGCCGGAACGTAGCTTCTTGTTTCACGAGGCAAACGCAGTGACGAATAATTGTGCTTCAAGCCTTTACGCTTCGCCTTTTTAATGGCTCTTCTGACACGACCTTCACCTGTGTTGTAGGCCGCCATTGCCAGTTCCCAATCACCAAAAAGACCATAAAGGTGTTTAAGATATGTAATTGCCGCTCTGGTAGACAACACCGGATCACGGCGTTCGTCAATCCAGCGATTTATTTTTAATCCGTAATTTCTGCCTGTTGATGCGATAAACTGCCATAAACCAACTGCACTCTTGTGTGAGCGTGCGGTCACATTGAAATTACTTTCAGCCGGAACCATGAAAACCAGATCCAGCGGCATTCCTTCTTCAAGCAACATCTTGGTGATCATCGGCACATATCGGCCGGACCGGCGCATTCCTTTGATTATTTGCTTACGTTTCTTGGTTGTGAGTCTGCGGACAATTCTTTTGACTTTTGAAGTGTAGCGTAGAGGAATGTCGTAGCTCTCACCTTCTACTTTCCAAATTTTGTTACGGTAACGAGTCTTGGGGAGTTCAGCCTGTTTCGCTAGTGCAGGTTGTTTTTTTACTAAATGCTGCTGCTTTACAAACAGCTGCTGCTTTGCGGGTAGTTGTTTCTTAACAAAAAGTTGCTTTGCGGGTTGTTGTTTCTTAACAAAAAGTTTCTTTGCGGGTAGTTGTTTCTTTGCTAAAAGTTGTTTTTTTACAACAGGTGCTTTTTTTATTATAACATCCAGCTTTATCTGCTGACTGCCGCTCCCGCTCATTTCAAACATCAAGGCCTGATTACGTAGCGGTGCCGGCTGATATGAAGGTGACGCGGCCTCTAGACCTCGGGATAGTCCTAAAAAACCGAAAAATGCCACAAAGCAGCTAATTACTATTTGGATAATTTTAGATTTCATGGTTGCTTTGTTTTAACAGCTAACTGTTGCCTTGATTCATCAATTAAGTTAAATTTTATATTATCAAACGGAACTCTACTTTCTATCAAGCTTATTGTCTTTACATAAGCTAAGATGAAAGTGCAAAGATCATGCACTACTTAAGAAATATCTACTGGATATCAGTACACAGTAAAAATAGTTTGACTATCTTACATTCCTTCAAATAAAATAAAAGGTCATTCCACATAAGCGAGAATAGCTCAGCTGGTAGAGCGCAACCTTGCCAAGGTTGAGGTCGCGGGTTCGAATCCCGTTTCTCGCTCCAATTTTCTTGCGTTTTTCCGCAAGAGTGATTCTTCAAAAACAGGCAGCAACACCACGTTTCAGGGAAGATCAAGCAAATGAATGAAAAAACAAAAGATTTCAAACCATTCGTTTGTATAGAATCAGTAGGTATTTTTCCTTTTGAGGATGTATCAGTATTGTTGATCAATCACGCCAAACGCACCCAACAGACTGATCATAACGGAAAAACTGTTTCAGATTTAGTGAAAGAAAAAAAGACTTCCTCTTGGCAAACTGCAAGAAATAAATTTCCTGGTGATGTACGTAGAATAGATCCTGCAGAACTGTTGACTTTCTGGAATGAGAAAAAATTGAGTAGCCACTTCCAGCAAAAAAATGGAACTTACGTTGAAACCCTGACTCCTTTCTTGAAAATTGAGGATGATGGAACCTTTATCATGTCAGCAAATCTGCATCAGATTCTGGTTGATCTTGAAAAAGGATTCAACGGCAGGATGCTGCTGATTTTCCGTGATGAAGCACTGCACCTCGTCATGGAAGGTACAGCCAAAAATGTCTTTTTAAAATCCGGAAACATTTCTGCTAATTTGACAACCCAATTTCCGGAAAATGAACCTGTCTGGTCAATCCCGCTTGAAGCAAATTTCTTTAAATTACTGAAGAATAAAAATCCTGCTAAATTAGAATTTCAGGTGATTTCAAATCGGCTTCATGTAAAAAATCTCAGCACAAGTAAAGAACAAACTCTTGAGCTGAAACCTGCAATCAGTTCCTTTAATTTTGCTTCACGCTGGAATCCTCCGGAAGAAGGTCCACTGATTGAGACAGTTGTAACCAAAGATGTAATGGCAAAATTACGGGATATCAGCCTTAACAGTTCCTTCAAACGTTTAGGAATAGTTGGTAAATCCGGGAAAATCAAAGCCGCGCTTTTCGGAAACTCTCCTGAAGATTTTCTTTTTTTAGGAAATGCGATTGGAACCTGCACGGAAGAGTTTCAGGTAGTTTCTCATCCAATGCCGATGCTGGAAGATGACTTCATTATCTCTATTTACGAAAATCATGTGCTGCGCTTGAGAAGTTTAACAGAGGATTATGAATGGATGACTTTTTTCGAAAAAGATTTCAGTTTCATTAATATCCCGTCCTACGCTGATAAAGCAGCAACTTCTCAATCCTTAAAATCACAGGAACATCTTCAGCTTGTTCAAAACAAGTTAAAAGATTCTACAGCAGAAAATCCTGCTCCACAAACAAAATCCAGAGATTTAGCTAAATCCGGCAGTTAATACTTTGTGAATCCCACTCTCTACCAGCCAATTCATGAGATTATCCGCTTAATTCCTTCCGGGAAAGTGGCGACTTACGGTCAAATTGCCGAAATAGTTGGCGGTTGTACTGCACGTATGGTGGGTTATGCTGCGTCTTCAATCCCTTTGGACTCTGATATACCGTGGCAGAGAGTAATCAATTATAAAGGTGGGATTAGTCTAAGAAGCAGTGGTTCTGGTGAATTACTTCAGCAAAAACTGCTGGAAGCGGAAGGTATTAAATTTGATAAATCGGGTAGAGCAGATCTTGAACATTATCGCTGGGAAGGTGAATAATTTCTAAATCGCTTTGTTAAACTAGTTCAGCAGACATTGAAATTATTCCGGAGATTTATTTTCAGAAATATTAAGCTGAAGCTGAGGTTTAAAAAGTTAACTTGTTTTTCAAGATTTCAAAAAAGTAGAGCTTAATTTTCTCAGCTTCAATTGAGCAGCAAACGCTCTGCCAGATAGACAACGGGGTGGAGGATACGGAGATCAATATTATTGCTTCGTATTCCTGCACGTATTTGATAAAGACAGCCTGGGTTAGCGGTGACAATCGTACTCGCCTTTGGGTTTTCGGCCAGAGTCTGACGAATCGACGCTGTTTTACGATTTAGCACCGCAGCAGAAAGTTCCGGCTGAACGAGGTTATATATTCCCGCTGAACCACAGCACCAGTTTGATTCATTGAGTACTACCAGTTTAACGCCAGGTAAACTATTTAAAAGTTTTCGCGGATTTTCGTCAACTTTTTGTGCATGCATCAAATGGCAGGGAGCATCATAAAGCACAGTATCTTCATCTTTACTCCACGGCAGATTTGCCAGTAAATCCGGATAAGCAGAGAGGAATTCGAGAATATCTGTTACTTTATTTTCGAATTTTTTCCAATCCGCAGCCGGCCTTGTGTCTTTTTGCTTTCCTGCGTTTGTCTCAGTAAATAGGTGGTGATATTCCTGCAGTTGAGCACCGCAGCCTGCAGCATTTGTGATGATCGCGTCCAAATGACGATTTTCAAACGCGGCAATGTTCTTCAGAGCAAACTCACGCGCAGTTTTTCTGTCTCCGCTGTGAACGTGCAGCGCCCCGCAGCAGCTTTGATTGCCAGGAACCACAACTTCACAACCTATGTGACGCAGCAAAGTCAGGGTAGATTCATGGATAGCGGCTTCTGAAACATCCATTATACATCCCGAAAACATGCCGACTCTTAAATTTTCTTTCCGGATTTGAGCAGCACCTTCTTGCTTATTTTCCATTGATAAAGGAGCTAATATTTGATCGGCGTGTTTACGTTTAAAAGATTTCCCTGAACATTTAGGCAACAAATGTTGTTGAAAAACAAATGCTTGAGGCAGCAATTTAGCAAAAAAAGTATTGGTGATCAGTTTAGGTAAACCGCTGGCAGAATATATTTTCAAAATCCAACTGGCAGTGATCAGCAGATTTGTGGAGCGAAATAGTCCTCTCAACAAGAAAAATCGTAAGATTCGCTCTTTTAAACTTTGCTGAGTATTTTCTAAAATAATACCGCGTGTTTTTTCCAGCAGTTCGCCGTAAGGCACACCGGAAGGACAAGCACTTTCGCAGGCACGGCAATCCAGACAGCGACTAAGTGGATCAATCACTGCTGCTTCCAGTTCAAGTTCTCCCTCCCAAAGTCCCCGCATTAAATAGAGACGTCCCCGTGGGGAATCTTTTTCATCGCCCAGTTCCCTGTATGTGGGACAGCTGTCCAGGCAGAGTCCGCAGTGAACGCATTTGAGAATATTGTCAAAATCAGCCTGACGGAAAAGTTCTTTGGTCGACAAAACCGTTTTTTGCGAAAAATCAATACTCATGCGTCCAACTCCAAATCGTAATAACTGGAGGAAAACACTCCGGCTGGATCCAAATGACGTTTAAGCCTTTGAGTCAATGCATAACCGCTGGCAACACCGAAATTACCCAAATCCTGCAGTGAATTTTCTGCATTAGCACTGACCCAACGCAGTTTGCTGTCAGGATGAACTAAAGCGGATTTTATTTTTTCAAGATACTGAAGCTGTTCTTTTCTGTCGCAGCATTTGTGCATAAAATGAATATCACCGCCGATCGGATGGATGAGCATTTTAAAATTTTCTTTGCGAAACAGTTCAAAAGGAAAGTTGAGAATATTTTCTGTAGCAGCAGTCGCGAACACGTGAAAATGCGATTCCGGCATTTCCCAGACATCATGTATTCCCGATAAAAAGCCCTTAAACCTGTTTTCTCCGGGCGTGAATTTTTGTCCGGAAAATGATTCTCCATCAGCAAGTACTGTCAAATTTTCCCCAAATACAATGCTGATTTCATTTTCAATACGGCTTCGGTTAGGCTCGTTTCCGGAATATCCCAATCCTAAAATCCAGTTTGAATCTGCTGTGGAAACAGCCTGAATCCAGTCCAGAGGAATTCTGCGTTTGTGAAGTTCCTCTACTTGAGACAACCACGATTCTGAATTAAAAATCCCAAACATTCCGTGAGCTTCGACAGGTTTTGGCATTACCTTAAAGTTGACCGCTGTGATGATTCCTAATCCGCCCTGGCTTCCGAGCATCATCCGCGTCAGGTCATATCCGGAAACGTTTTTTACAACTTTTCCGCCTGCATGAACGATTTCGCCTTTACCGTTTATATATTCGATACCGATAATGCAGTCCCGAAGTCCGCCCATATTCATTCGGTTCGGTCCAAAATCATTACAGGCCACTACTGAGCCTATAGAGGAATCTGCGAACCAAGGATTTACAGGTAGCAGCATATTACGTTCTGCCAGCATTTCCTGGAGTGTGCTGACACTCATACCTGACTCCACGCCAACCACCATGTCCTCCGGATCAAAAAAACGTGTTGTGTTGAGGTTTTTAAGTGAAAGGAAGTCCCTGGAATTATCGGTAGACTTCCCGGAATATATGCTCACAAAACGGGAGCCTTTTCCACAAATCCGGAATTCCTGCTTTGTTTCAATACGGCTGGAAACCCAACTTTGAATTTCTTCAAGTGAGGCTGATTCAAAAGTACTCATACAGCAATTCCTGATTTTGAGGCAACCATTTTAGGTTTATTCAGTGCAGAAGCCTGCTGTGGCGGAGTCCCGCTTTTTGATTCTGCGCAACGTCCGGGCTGCGGAAAAATTTTACCGGGATTGAGTAAATTTTCCGGATTGAAAAAAGCACGTACATTTTGCATATTATCGAGCGAATTTCCAGAATAGAGTTCGCTCATCCATTCTGCTTTTTCAATACCAATTCCGTGTTCTCCTGAAAGAGTTCCGCCGTGTCTGATACATGAGGACAATATTTCTTCACCTATCGCATGTGCTTTTTCTACTTCCTGCGGATTTTCATAATCGTAGAGAATAAGCGGGTGCAAGTTCCCATCTCCTGCATGAAAAACGTTAGCTACAGTCAAACCGTGTTTTTTACCGATGGCGGAAATTTCATCCAGCACTTCCGGAAGTTTACTGCGTGGGATTACTCCGTCCTGCACATAATAACTTGGTGAAATTTGTCCGATTGCACCAAAAGCTTCTTTTCGCGCACGCCAGATTTTTGCCCGTTCAACTTCATCACGGGCTCGGTTGACAGTGATTGCTCCTGTCTCTTTGAGTAATTTTTCAACAACCTCTGCTTCTACGTCAAGACCGTCTGACAATCCGTCCAGCTCAACAATCAGCACAGCTTCAGCATCCAGCGGAAAACCCGGCTTGAGTGCTTTTTCAACGGCAGAAATCATTATTCTATCCAGCATTTCCAAGGCTGCAGGAATTATCCCGTGACCAATAATACTTGATACCGATTCACAAGCGTCACGAACTGATTTATAGATTCCCAACATCGTTACCGCTTTTTCCGGATTAGGCGTAAGCCGGCATATTATTTTGCTGATAATTCCGAATGTCCCTTCAGAACCAGTGATTAAACCCAGCAAATCCGGCCCTGGCAAGCCGAAATGATTTGCCCCAAGTGTGACAAGTTCTCCGTCAGCTAAAACCATTTCCACACCAAGAACATGATTGACTGTCACACCGTATTTTAAAGTATGCGGACCACCGGAATTTTCTGCGACATTACCGCCGATTGTGCAGGCTTTTTGAGAGGAAGGATCAGGAGCGTAATGATAACCATCTCCATTGACATGTTCCGTAATACGTAAATTAATCACACCTGGCCCGACAGTGATTGTGCGGTTAATCATGTCAACTTCATGTACTTCCTTGAAACGTGCCATTTCGATAATGACACTACCGTCCTGAGGAATTGCTCCGCCTGAAAGACCTGTTCCAGCACCTCGTGCAATAAAACTTATTTTGTGCTGATGGAGTAATTTAACAACAGAGACCAATTCCTGAACTGTTCCCGGGAAGAGCACACCCATCGGCGGAGCAGTGTAAAGCGTCAGTCCATCACAGCGGTAAGTGTAGAGGGTTACCGGATCATCCTTGACCCACTCTGCACCCAGAATTCTGACACATTCTCCGCGGATATTTTTTTCAAATGACATTTTACTCCCTTAAATATTTTTCCGTTCTCAGCGGTAGTAACACGTTCTGTAAACATTAAGACTAACAGAATACCACCTAAAGCTAGAGTTTCTTGATGAATGGCAACTTGATTGGATAAATAATAACCCAATAACACTATTCAAGCAAGTGGTAAAATAGTATGACCAATTAACAATTTTACCAAAAAATCACGAAAACACTTGACCATTAGCCGGAGAAAATAGAGGATTCTAGCCAGACTTAGCTGAACCTAACTGTCGACTTTATGCAGACTGTCACGCTAAATAATACTTCCAGCACAACTAAAAATAAACAACCATAAAAATCAAATGCTCCTGAAAGCAGTCCGCTCACAACGCCGTTTTGAACAAGTTGCAGAGCAAATTTCTAAATTAATCAGCAAAGGCAAACTTAAAGCGGGCATGCGTCTGCCGCCTGAACGCGAGTTGGCAAAACAGCTTAAAGTCAGCCGACCGACAGTACGTGAGGCAATGATTGCACTTGAAATTACAGGATTGGTTGAAGTACGTGTGGGTTCCGGAATTTACGTATTAGACTCTTCAAAACAAAAAAATAAAATCAGCAACAAGATTGCGGATATTGGCCACGGTCCGCTGGAACTAATTGAAGCCCGCAAAGAAATTGAGGGCACCAACGCAGCGATGGCAGCACAGCGTATTGATGCTAAAATCTTGAAAAAGATGGAGAAAGCGATTGATAAAATGGTAAAAGAGGACATGAGCGGTTCTAACGCTGACCGTGAATTCCATTTGCTGCTGGCAAAAGCTACCGGAAACAGGGTTTTGGAAAATATTACTGATTATCTTTGGCAGCAGCAACAGCATTCTCCAATGTGGAAAAAATTGATTGAACTGATGAAAGAGAAAAAATTACATAATGTTATTCTCGACGATCACCGGAACTTGCTGGAATCTCTCCGCAACAAAGATTCAGAGCAGGCACAAAAAATAATGCGTAATCATTTGAACCATGCGCGTGACATTTATTTTGATATAATTGATGATGATGAAGCTTGAACAATCAAACGGTCAGACTTACTAACTGAAATTTGTTTAACTTTAGCCAAAAGCACAATATTCCCACTAACTCCAGTGGCGAGTTAAATTATAAATCGAAATTTGCTAATGTTCTACGAGACAAGTATTAATAAAATGTTGAACTTTCTTATTAAAGAAAAATGAGTATTTACGGATACATCCGTTTGAACAGTCACCGTCCTACTCCTAAAAGTTTAGGACTCAGAGAACAAGCCCGAGTTATTCGACAGTGGTCCGAAGATCAGGGGCTGGAGATCAGCAAAATTTTCCGTGACACTGAATCCAGTAGCGCCAGTCTTGAATTACCAAACCTGAAAAAACTGATTGCTTTAATTGAAGAGGGAAGAGTCAGTGTACTCGTTATTGCTCGTTTGGATCGGTTTACGCGGACAATCCGCCTCCATCAACAGCTGCTTAAATTGTTTGCAGAACACAAAATACGTTTTATTTCTCTAGCAGAAGGTTTGGATTCAAAGACTAAAAGTGGTAAAAAAGTTTTGGAAGCCATTAGTATAATGGCACTTTGGGACGCAAAATCAATTCCGGACCGTACCCGTGACATGATTGAACGTAAACGGGAAATTGGGGAGCGTGTCGGACACGCACCGTTTGGTTACACATATCAAAAAAAACGTCTCACTCCGTTAACAAAAGAACTGAACATTGCTGCCATCATCAGAGAAAAACGCGAACTGGAGAATTTCAGTTATCACAAAATAGCCAAGTTTCTCAACAGCCAACGTCTGCGTGCTAAACGCGGTGGACGCTGGTATGCGGAAACTATTAAATGTATTTGTGAAAATCCACTTTACGAACGTTCATCCTCCACAGAAAAAAGGATTGTTTCACGATAAGGTGAATGAGGACTGAACTCTTCAATACCTCTACTGATCGCCTGTTTTTCATCTTCCAGAAATTTGGCAACTGAATTGCGGAATCCCGGATGTTCCAGCCAATGTGCGCTGTAGGTAAGTTCAGGAAGGAATCCACGCTGAATTTTGTGTTCCCCCTGCGCTCCTGCTTCAAACAAGCTGATTCCATGACGGATCGCATATTCCAGCGGTTGATAGTAACATAACTCAAAATGTAAACTCCGATAGTTCCTGTTACAGCCCCAGTAACGTCCATACAAACAATCACCTTTTTTAAAATTGATCGTTCCTGCTACACATTCTCCTTCTGCATATGCCAGAATCAGCACCAAACGATCAAGCATTGTCGCATAGAGCTGCTGAAAAAAGTCTGCTGATAAATACGATTGCCCCCATTTTTTATCAGTAGTAGAGAGGTAAAAAAGAAACATCTGTTGAATATGTTCTGGAAGTATCGCTTCTCCCTCAAGCACTTCCACGTTGATCCTTTGTTGCTCAATTTGACGGCGCTCCCGTAAAATTTCCTTGCGGCGTTTACCTTTTAAAGTTGTTAAGAAATCAGCAAAATCACGATAATTATTGTTTTTCCAATGGAACTGAAAACTGTGGCGGATGAGAAATCCCATGGCAGTAAAGGCCGGCAACTCTTCTGCTGTGATGAATAAAAAATGGAGAGATGAACACTGTCTATCACGCATACTGGCTAAGGCTTCTTCCAGCAGTTTTTTACGTAGATTATCCTTATCTGCGTCAGGATGCACAAGCAGTTTAGTACCTGTTGCCGGAGTGAAAGGAATTGCTGAAACAAGTTTTGGATAGTAATTCAGACCATGCTGTTCATAAGCTTTCGCCCAGCCCCAGTCAAAAATATACTCACCATAACTATTGTTTTTTTCATAGAGACAAAGTGCACCTTGCAGCTGTTGGTTTTCCCACAAAGTCAAATGACACGGCTGCCATCCGGATTCCTCACCAACACAGGAACTTTCTTCAAGAGCAGCCAAAAAAGCATGCTCCGAAAAAGGGAACTCGGTTCCGGTTAATGAATTCCAATGCGTGGGTGAAACTGCTCCTATGTTAGATTCAGATCTGAGCTGCACAAATTATGTTGTAGAGAGGGTGAAACAGGAATGTCAATTAAAGCTGGAAAGTCTGGAAAGTTTGGTATTAATGAAAAGCAGATTCCATTGTTACTGGAGGTCGGACGCACGCACATAAACAAGCTTGTTCTTGCGCACATAACTAACTATTTGTAATGAGGTTCGTTTGATGGCAGAAACATCCTTAAAAAATACTACTTGAAAAGGTACTTCCTGGCCTTTAGTATCGCTTGTAATTAAAGCATCTTTTTGTAGTTCAGTTTCAGCATTTGAATTAAGCAACTTCAAATCACCGGAATGACGCAGAGACTTGATATCCATGGGACTCAAGCTTCCCAATTGTTCATCTGAGAGTACAACTCCTGCAAAAGTAAAATGGCTGGAAATAATCTGTTGCTCTGCATCAAACACAAATGCTTTTAACTGGATTTTTTTTACCTGATCGGACTCAAAAAAAGTATTCCGGATTGAACCTTCGACTACAAATAAAGGAAGCTGGTTATAACCGTTTTCTACTTTTCTTGCCTCAAACTCACCGATAAATTCCAGTTGATGCACGTTGCCGCTCGCCAACTGGCGAAAAACAGCTAAGTCAAATATTTTAAGATAACCACCGACAAAGCCCAGAACAGCAATTCCCATAACTACCAGCATAGTGAAAATCACAAATTTTTCCTGGAAACCGAATTTATCTTTAAGTGGCTCCGTTGGCTCTTCTACTTGCGTTGGTTTAGTTTCCGCTGGTTTTGTTGCTGCTGATTTATTTTTTGTTTGTTTTGCTTCGGTTTTATACGGATCTGCTGGTTTGGCTGTTATTTTTTTTGCTGCGGCATTTTGGGTTTTTAAATCCTTCAGTAGACTGTTGTCCCATTCCTTCTGCTCTACTAAGGGTTTTTTTATAGACGCAGATTTTCTTTGAACATTCAGTAGATTGTTTTTATTCGTTTTTTTAGCAGGAGTTTTTTTTACACCCAGTTCTTCAAGGATTGAAGTTGCAGTGTCCGCGGCGGTTTTTTTTTGCTCCAGCTTTTCAGAGAAAGATGAAGCACTTTCTTTGTGTAGCTGCTCGGAATTACTCTCGCTGGAATTCAGAGAAAATTTTTGCGGCTTTCTCGCTATCATGTTTTTTTTAAGATATTTTTGATGCAGCCTTCGTAAATACTCTGTTTATCAAGTATGGATAACAAGGACTGATCTTCACATTAGTTTGTGCAAGAATCAAGTCTACGCTGCTATAGAAGGCTTAATTTTTCTAACTGCCGGTGATGACTCCAAGCAGGATAAACTGCGGGCTTTTATATTCCTGGTCATCCAATGGAAAAGCGACTTCGATTTTTAAAGGCACTTGAAATAATGATGCAGTATCTACTGTCCATTCAATACCCATTCCAGCATTTTTACGAAGTTTCGCTTTTTCATATGAATTACCTTGCGACCATATTTTACCCTGATCATAAAAAACTGTGCCCTGGATTTTAAAAGCGCTTACCAGACCCCACAAAGGTGCAGTAATTAAAGGGAATTTATAATCCAATCTTGAGGCTAACAAATGTTCGGAACTCAAAATTGTATGTTGAGGATAGCCCCGCAAGACATTCGGTCCGCCAAGTTGAAATTTTTTCTGTAGCGGGGTTTCACCGGTAGTAGTTGCGTGAGTTATGTCCAACTGGAACAACTTCCTGTGACCTACTCGCAAAGTTTGACCGAAAGTTAGCGCGCCCCTGACATAAGAAAAATCACTCTTTAACGCCAGCGCGGGTTGTTCGTTCCAAATATCCCAGTTAAATTCATAGTAATCCTTTGGTCTGAAACTCCCACTATGTTTCAACAGAAAAGTGGTAGATTCTCCTGTTTCAGTTACTCCACTTTCAGCTGAATTGCTGCCTGCAGAAAAGAGTGATTCTCGGGAAAAACTTGAGTGAAACTTGTACTGCAGATCACCGGGGTTGTTTGGAGGATTGTAAGTCGCTCTGACTCCCTGTGAACGTACCCCTCCATACTCCTGCACGCTAAATCCCGCTTCCATTCCATACAAACCGAGATTATCCCTGTCCAGATTGAAAATGTAAACTGCTCGATCATTTTTTGTGCCGTAACCAGGAATGGCATAGAGTCGGTAGTTATCAAACTTGTAGCGGATGCCTAGACCAAATGAATTCCCATCCAGAGCATTGTTACCAAATCCGGGAACCAACAGCACCATCTGTTCACGCTGTTTTTTCCAGTCTAATGCAAAACGAACCCGGTAAAAATTGAAAGAGTGATTATTCATCCTCGATGTTTCCAGCAACTGTTCATCAGGATCAAGTGAAACTTTTTCCGGATAACTTTCTGTAACAAACACGGTAGTTTCCTGACTTTCAAGACCAGGCAGCATCTTGCGAATTTCTCTACCGTCTTTGGTTCTGAGCGCTACCACAACCGGCATTTTAGCAGCACCAATTTTATTAATTATTATTTCAGTTTCATATTTACCGTTTGGCAAAGTCCTGGTAGTTGAATCCTCAAAACTATAATCCATGGTTTGCACTGTCCTGAACCATTGAGAAAAGTACCATTCCAGTGAGCCATCTCCGTCAGCGTTGTATGGACTTTCTGTAGGCAGCGGTGGTGTCCTGAGATGAGGCAGATTAAATTTTTCAAATGCCTGCTGAATTTCTTTTATGCCTATCAGTTTTTGCTGATTATTTTCGAAAAAATGCTGAAGCCCTTGTTGAAATGCTCTATGCCCCAGCAAGTATTCCAGCATGGAAAAAACCATTGCGGATTTATAAGTCAGAGTCTGTAAATATTTCTGGGAATCAGGATTTTTTCTGAAAGAAGATAAGATGGGATATCTCAATTTTGGAGAGATACTGTTTGCCATACTTTCAAAATAGTGATCGCGGTAACGTGGATTCAACCAGTCAAATGCATCAAATATCCCGGCATCCGGTCCAAATTTGTACTGAAAATAACGTAAGCCCATAAATGCTGGAAGGCCCAAATTCAACCATTGTTGAGTATCCTCGTTACTCCAGACTGATTCTCCGAACCAAAGCTGCGCCAATCTACGTGTCAAAAATCCAAGAGCCTGCCGGTCCATTAATTCAGCACGTTTATAATTCGGCAGTGGCACCAGAACCAGGTTATTTATCACATCCACTTGTTCGTATTCAGCTTCTACTGCAACTATCCGAATTGATTTCCACGGAGATTTGAGCCCATAACGTGTCTGCATAAATTCCAAAAAAGACGCAGTCCAGTTATGCAAAAGTTCGGCTCTCCGTTCATGGCCTTTAAGATAAAATGATGTAAGTTGAGTGCCTCCTTTTGCACTAAACTGAACAGACTTTTCAGCAGAAACATCAACTCCACTTTTTCCAGCATATTGTTGATGGACTTTGCTGAAAATCAAGGGGAATTTCTTAAGCGGTTTTTTTGTAACAGGGAGAGTTATTTCCTGACGAGCCGACAATTTATAATTGCCGGGAGTCGTGATTAATATGCCCGCCTGAGCTGCTTTCCAGCTGACCTCAAATGTCGCGGGAGATGGATTATTTCCTGAAGTTAGCCAGCCTTTCTCTTTGACAGTTTGATCCGCTTGCCAGCTCAATAATTTTGGATGCCAATTCGCGGTCAGCAGCATACCGTTGACGGTGCCTTCCTGAGCATGTTCAGGAAACTTAGTTGAAAATTCCAGTTGAATTGTTGACTCTCCGGGAAAGCCCTTCGTCTCCGGGAGATCCTTCGGCAGTATAATCCGTAAGAGACCCCGTGATGTTGAATAACCAACTTCCAGCTCAGGATTTTCTTCCAGTTTGTAAGTCAACTGACGCTGTGCTGTTGCAGACTGAGGATCGAAGGAATTAACTGAGGTGATCTCCAAATTTCCAGGACTAAAACCTGTAGGCGATTTTGGATCTTCAAGATTATCCTGAAAGCGGTTTAAGGAAAAAACCGGTACAATTTTGTGTTTTCTGATTCCTCGTTCATCCGGAACTAGGAAACGGTTTCCCGGCAAGGCAAATAATAATTCATCATGCGGATATGCTTTTCGAGTGAAACGGACTTGCATTTTTCCCACAAGAAGTGTCTTATCGTGGTCATAGGAAACTTCTATTTTGTAGTGAGGAAACTTGGCAGAATTTAGATTACTTGCTTGTAAAAGCTGAGGTCTGAAAACAAAAAACAGTCCGCTAACAAACAAAGCTGCGAGCGTAAACAGAGAAACAAAACTGCTCCTGCTTTGCATTGCGGATTTTGAACCTGTAATTTTCAAACTTAAACCTGAAACCTTATAATGGCTTCGATCTTCACCAAAATAATTCAAGGTGAAATTCCTTGTGAAAAAATTATCGAAACTGATGCAGAAATTGCATTTTTAGACATTATGCCTAGTGCCTTGGGACATACTCTGGTTATCCCAAAACTTGAAGTTATGCGCTTAGAAGATCTTCCTGAAACTCAGGCCATCTCACTGATGCGTACTTTACAGCAAGTGGCGAAAGCCGTCAGTAGAGCTTTCGATGGAATTGACTACAATTTAATCCTTAACAACGGTGCAAACGCCGGACAGGAGGTGGAGCATATCCACTTTCACGTGCTTCCACGTGCAGAAGGAAGCCCCGGACCTTTTCGGAAACATATCCAATATGCTGAAGGAGAGATGCAAGAAGTAGGAGCAAGAATAAGAAATTGTCTTTGATGATCACAATTTTTGAAAAATTTTACAAGAACTGATGCCGATGAACTTTGCCGCCATTGAAATTGGCAGTAACGCGGTACGCATGATTGTGGGGGGATTAATTGATTCTTGCGAGTTGCGTGTACTGGAACGCTGGAGCGCACATTTGCGTTTGGGCGATTCAGTTTTTGAGCATGGGATGATTCCAGAAAATATTTTTCAACAACTGGAGCAGACAATTCAGGGTTTGCTGCTTGAATCACGAAATTTTCCTCAAGTCAAAGTATCGCTCTCTGCAACAAGTGCAATGCGAGATGCTGAAAATCGTAATGAGGTTGTCTCACGACTGCAAACCATGGTCGGACATCCTGTTAAAATACTTTCCGGAAAGGAAGAATCACAATGTTTACTTGAAGGAGTGAAGTCATTTTTGCCTCAAACTCTTTTCAGCAAATTTCCGTTAACACAAACTATTTTAGCAGATTTAGGTGGTGGAAGTCTGGAAATTTCTTTACTCGAATCAATAGACAACAGCAACAATAGCCCGAATGATTTTCTGCATAGTTTTGATATCGGCACACTGCGGTTGAAGAAAATTAGTCCTGTTCTGCAGCAACTGGAATCAAGTCTAAGTGAAGAGTTGACTCAGCTTTGCTCAGTGAATCCGCAAGACAGTTCTCACTTGATCTTAACAGGCGGCAACGCAAAAACATTTGCCCGTTTGTTTACTAAAGTTTCTACCAAATATGTGTCTGATAGTAGCAGCACAAATACGCCTGAAAACTGGTTGAGTATGGACTGGAGCGAATTTGAACGTATCGCGCAAATGTTCCTGCAACAGTCCGCGGAAGAACAACAGGAAAGATGGGGACTTCGAACACAACAGACTGAAATCTTCAATATCGCACTTGCAGTCTTTCGTATTATCGGTAGAAAGCTTCGAACTGAACGCTTAAGTATTCCGTTTTTTGGTTTAAAGGAATCTTTATTATTAAGTTTGGTTTCAGCAAATATTAAAAAATCACAGGACGACATTAGGCTCGTTTTGACTTCCGGACCTCCTAAAAAGTTTAAAATCAGTACATGAAAAATAACAAAGACAAACGTCAGCAAACAGAAGGCAGAAAAGAAAACGAACAACACTGTGGATTTATCGGTTTGATCGGCAGACCAAATGTTGGAAAATCAACTCTGTTGAACCAACTCATTGGTCAGAAAGTTTCCATCACTGCACACAAAGCACAAACGACCAGAAACCGTATTCTTGGGATTAGGACGGAGCAGAACTCACAGATTGTTTTCATCGATACTCCCGGAATCCACCGTCCGGAAAAATTACTCAACCGCAAAATCGTAGCATACGCTACAGAAACATTACGCGATACTGATTTGAATTTATGGATAGTTGAACCAATCCCGGAATCTTCTTTGCAGAAAGAGGAACTCTCATTTTTACACAGGGAAGATCAGGAAATCCTCAAACTGCTGTCAGGAAAGGAAAAACGTACGGTGCTTGTTTTGAATAAAATTGATACAATACCACAGGAACAGGCACTTGTCAGTATTGAAAAATTAGCTAAACTTGCTGATTTTGCGGAGATTGTTCCGGTCTCGGCACTGAAGTCTACAAACGTCGAACACCTGGTTGAAACCCTGAAAAAGTATCTTCCTGTTCATCCATTTTATTTTGAAACTCATCAAGTAACAGATGCCTCTGAACGTTTCCTGGCCAGTGAATTTGTCAGGGAAGAACTTTTTTTACGACTGCAGCAGGAAATCCCATATTCTGTCGCAGTCATCGTTGAACAATTTGAAGATGACCCCAAGTGCATTAAAATTGCCTGCACAATTTGTGTGGAACGTGACTCTCAGAAAGGCATTATTATCGGTAAAAAAGGTGAGATGTTGAAAACAATCGGTACTGCCGCACGTAAAAAAATTGAACGCTTGCTGGGAAATAAAGTCCATTTAGCACTGCATGTAAAAGTCTTAAAACAATGGTCAAACAATGCCCGTCATTTGCGTTCCCTCGGATTTAACTAGTTCCTTATCATTTTCGCAAAATAATGAGTAAGATGACTATCTGCAAAAAAAACTAAGTCAACATTTATGAAGATCCTGAAAAATATAATTCTAGGCCTTGTTCTGCTTGTTTTCGAATATTCAATGTTTCAAATTTCCTTGGAATTAGGACTTGCTTCACTGGTCTTAAGCTGTGCGGTGTTGTGCATCTGGATTGTGTTAAAAAGAATTACAACTATTGTTGTTCATCCGAAACTGGCACTCTCTTCAGCACCGTTTCGTGATTCCGCTAATTCCGCAAATAATGACATCCTCCACGCAAATCAAAGATCTTCCGCTGCTGAAAATTTAATTCCGGGTGTAAACGCGAACATATTTGAACAATTCAGAGAAAAATTAAATTTAGATAAAAATCCGGATTCTCCGCCTTCTCAGGATTCTCTTCCTGTTGAGAATTCTTCATCTGCGCCTCAAAACAATGGAACCCCGGATTTGCTAACCGATGCCTATCAAAAAGCTGGCACATTCAATGGTCCCGAAAATTTTTCTGAAGAACTCGATGAAGTTGAACAAGTTAAAGTTACTTTGAGCGAAAATGCTAAAATTCTGCAGGAAAAAGATGAAGATGAGCTCGAAGAGAAACAAGAGCATGAATTAGAGGATAACCATGAAGATGAGCTCGAGGAGAAACATGAGCTTGCTGAGGAAGTAGAGCCGCGGGAAACAGAAAAACAGGCAAATATAAACAGTGCTAACGTTGAAACTGAGAAAAAGCTCGGTGCAGGTGAAGCAGCACTGGAATTACTTTCAGCTAAACATCAGGCATTAAAAGAACAAACAGCAAGTTTAGCTGTGGAACCACTTGTAGATTTCGATGAAGATCTTTTCGCGGATGAGCTGATTCCGATTCCGGGAGGTGAAACTTATGTAGAAACTGATAGTGAAATATTCAGAGATGAAGAACCTTACCCACCTTTAACCGATGCATACAGGCTGGAGGATGAAGAACATTTCGACTCTTCTTTACAAAGTACAACTCCTCTTGAAGAAAAATATGCTGAAGCTGAAGCATTGTTGAAACTTGCTACAACAGCTTGTGAATCCGGTAGAATGAATGAAGCTAAAGCTGGTCTTGATAGTTATCTCAATATACTCAAAGAACTCGGACAAGCACCAAGCTCCGACGTGCTGCAATTAGCAGAAAAACTTGAACTTCCGCTGGATTCGAACAGTAATAATGCAGATGTTTCAATAAAAGAACTACCTAAAACAGCAGTTGTAAAAAAGCAGGAATCACCGCTCAAAGACCTTCCTGAACAAACTAATTATGCGAACGTCATGGATGGAATTGTAAAGTCTCTAGAAGAAAAAAATGCATACGAAGAAGCATTGCCGCTGCTGAAAGATCTGCTCAACTATAATCGTCAGCGAGTTAATATTTCTGCAATGGATCCACTCTACGACCGGATCGAACAAGCTCATTCATCGATGCAGAATGATGAAGAACTTGTTGCCGCTTATAAAGAACACCTTGCAATCAAGCAGCAACTGGGGGACCTTGAAGGTGAGCTGCACCTGCTTGATTTGATCAGTTACTATTATGCAAATACAAGTGATCAGAAAGCATCGGAACGTTATCAGGCAGAAAGCAAAAGGATAAAAGCCAGTCTGGACAACAAAATGAAGCTCGAAAATCAAACTTTTTAAGAAGCGGAAACCAGAAGGATAGAAGCCGGTCTGGACAACAAAATGGAGCTGACAAAACGAAGTAATTGAGAAACGGAGAACACCTCAGCTGCGCTGAGATTTCCCTGCTAAAAATAGATACAACCATCAGGAGTATTTGAACTGAGTTGATGACCGTGATTACTGGCTGCAAACTGTAGCTCCGCCAATAATCGGCAACTACGTGTACGTCGTTCACGAACCACATAAAACTCACTGATACGTGGAGAAGTATCAGATTCAAGGTGTCTGAACAATTTAATGGCGGTAATTGTGTGCCTTTCCGCCAGCTTCAAATATCGCGGCTGCAGACCGTTCTGCCAGCTGTCAAAATAATTTATACTCCATCCCATATGACTGTCTCCTTCACTCAACCTGCTGCGGAAGGACTGACTAGGAAATTCAGTTGTTCTGCTTGAACATGCAGTCAGTATAATTATTATTGCAAACGGGAAAATAAATAATCGTATTAACATTTTAATTGATTCGCTGTTATGTACTGGATATAGCATTTCCCACCCTTGAATGACTTGTTCATTAGCTTGATTTTCAAGAGCTGGAGACCCATCTGTGTTGAGTATCGGCTCTTCTCCGAAAATCTTTAATGTACTCTAACACTTTGCACCAGCTGAATAATTTAGTTGTTTTACTCAGTAGTTTAAGTTACTAATATCAAAAACTATATGCTGAAGAGCTAATCTTCTAAAAACATAATTGGCCGACAACTTGCAATTTAAGTTTTGAGAACAAGATAACAAGCAGCTCTAATTTTAAGACTCGAACTGGTTATGGACAAAAAGAATATTTGGGCAATTGGCGGAGGCAAAGGTGGCGTAGGGAAGAGTTTTGTCGCAGGTAACCTTGGTATTTTGCTGGCTCAAAGCGGTTACAAAGTCATCCTTGCCGATTTGGATCTTGGCGGAGCAAACCTGCACACCTGGCTTGGAGTTAACAGTCCTTCAAAAAGTCTTTCCGATTTCATCGGCAGGGAAACTCTCAACATTTCCAAATTATTAATTCCCACCGAAATTCCAGGATTGAGCCTGATCAGTGGTGCTAAAGACGGAGTTGAAATCGCGAATTTAAAATATACACAAAAACGCCGTTTCCTTTCTGCTCTGAGAAATCTGGATGCGGATTATATTGTGATAGATTTAGGTGCAGGAACATCCTACAACACAGTTGATTTCTTCCTGCTGGCTGATTCTCAACTCATGGTTGTGATTCCGGAACCGACTTCGATTGAAAACGCCTATCGCTTCATTAAGAACTCATTTTTCCGTCAAATTTTTCATAACAGTAAAAACTTTGGTTTGAAATCCGTATTAACACCGATTCTCCGGAAAGACAATCCATACAAAGTAAACACACCAAAAGAACTCATTGATTATTTAAACAAATTAGGTGGCAGCAGCACGGTTTTTATTGAAGAACAACTGCAGATCTTCTTGCCTAAAATAATCCTCAATCAGGTACGTACAGAAAGGGATCAACAAGTTGGTCCGGCAATGAAAGCTGCCTGTTCAAAATATTTTAATCTGAATATGAGCTTCCTTGGTTATATTTCAGAGGATGAGTCCGTCTGGAAATCTGTGCTGGATCGTAAACCCTTAGCAGTGGCTTACCCTGATGGGGTGCCTATGCAGCAGTTGAAATCCATCTGCAGCGATATTTTACTGGAAGAGACTGAGCTGGCCGCTAAAAACAATCTCTTGTCACAATTGGCGCTATGATTACTCAAGAAAACTCTCCCATGCCTGAAGAAGCAAACTTTTATCAAACTCTTAGTGTTCCGAGTACGGCTACTTTAGTTGAAATACGTAATGCCTATGAGGAAAAATTAGAAGAGGCACACCTCGAGGCAATTGCGGCTTATTCGCTGTTTCCGGAAGAGGAAACTGAGAATAAATTACTGCAGTTCGGTCATGCTTTCGTCACCTTGGCAAATCCAATCGCCAGAGCAAAATACGATGACGAATTACAGCAGCAGACAATTGATGCTGTACAGCAGGCTGATGTTCAAGAAGAAATTGTTCCAAGCTCTGAATCACAGCTTGTTGAAAAATCTGCAGGTGGAAAAACTAAAACTGCTGACCTTCCTCATAAAACAGAAAATAAACAAACTGAAGAAAAGCTTGAGATCGCGAAAAGCGCGCCCAAGGAAGTTGTTGGACAAACACAGGAAGAGAGACAGGATTTTTACCTCAATCTGGCAGTTAAAAATGAATTAACAGCAGAAAGTCTAGAAGAATATTACTCAAAGCTGAGGGCACATGGGGGGAAAGTTTCTTTCAATGGCGCAGTCTTAAAACAAATACGAGAGTTAAAATCAATTACACTGGATGAACTCGCAAAAATAACCTGTATCCGCAGCACATATCTTGAAGCAATTGAAGCAGAAAATTTTAAAAAATTCACCTCAGAGATTTATTTAAAAGGTTACTTAATATGTTATGTTGAAGCCATGAAATTACCTGCAGAGCAAATCATAGCAGAGTATATCAACCTTTACAAAATTCAGCTTGAAGCTGAAAAAGGTTGAAATGTTTTATGAAGGCATTTTACAATTGAAGATCATCATGTGGGCTGCTGAATTAAAAGCAAACCATATTTTTGGAAAAATCAAAGCCGGAAATAAGCCGGGTTCTGTTCTCACAGCAGTGAGCCGTGACCATTTATCTGGGACTACCGTTACCGATAGCCTCTAGCGTCCTACCCGACCGCCAGGCGGGCAGCCTGATAGCGGTCCTATTTGGACTTGCAACGGGTGGGGTTTACACTGCCAGTTTTGTCACCAAAACTGCGGTAGGCTCTTACCCTGCCTTTTCACCCTTGCCTGTGTTTCCGAAGAAACCATCGGCGGTATGTTTTCTGCTGCACTTTCCATCGGCTCGCGCCGCCTGGCTGTTAGCCAGCACCCTTACCCTGTGTTGCCCGGACTTTCCTCCAGCCTTCAGGAATCGCGAACGATTCTAAAAACAGGCGGTCACGTATCCGACTTTGATGATTACTAAACTAGCAACATTTTGAATAAGATCAAGTAAACTTCTTTTTAACACTCAATTTTAAACTCAGATGGAAAATAAAGTAACAGATATTCAGGCCATAGACACAGTTAAAAAAAGACACAAACGTATAGGTGGATTCAGTTTTATTGAAGTGATGGTTGTGATAATTATCCTCGGACTGCTTTCCAGTATAGTCGGCGTATATCTTTTTGATTCTGCAGAACAGGCAAAAGCAGATGCGACAAAAACCCAGATAAAAGGTCTGGAAACTGCGCTCGATCTATACCGTCTGCACAATTCACGCTATCCCTCAGCGGAACAGGGACTTAAAGCCCTGCTAGAAAAACCGGAAGTGGGAGTTATTCCAAAAAACTGGAACGGCCCATATTTACGCGGAAACAATTTGCCTGAAGACAGTTGGGGCAGTCCATACCGTTATCTAAGCGTGAACGGTAAAAATTATGAAATCATTTCACTTGGCGCAGACGGAACTGATGGCGGAACGGATTTGGATGCAGACATCAATTCAAGCGAGCTCTAGCACGCTTTCAAAGCACAAGACTGATAACTCTGCGAGGGGCTTTACCTTTCTGGAAATCCTGGTGGTGATAACTTTGGTCGTGCTGCTGATGGGCATGGCTGTACCTCAGTTTTTCGCTCTGTTTTCCAAAGCACATGAGGTCGAATATAAGCATCTCAAAAGTGTACTCAAAATGCTACGCAATGATGCAGTCCTTAGAAGTACTTCATACTGCCTGCTCTTTGATTTAAAGAAGCAGCAAATGATGGTATCTGCAGAGGATCCAACAGGTAAATGCGGCGAAGAATATTTGCAAGAACCTAAGGTGCTAAAAGCACATGTTTTTCCGGAAGACCTCAGTTTGCGTGAAGCAAAACCGGCAGAATCGAATTACCTTAGTTCAGGAGCTGCAACTGATTTACTCGAAGTTCATATCAACAGTTCCGGATTTGTAACACCGTTTTTTCTGCTTTTCTCCCTGCCTGATTCTTCAAAGTCCTGGCTAATTGAAAGCAGGGGTATTATGGGTAAGTTGGAACTGAGGGAAAGATGAGTAAAAGCCAATTCGAAACATCTCCGGAACTCCGCACTTTAGAAGAATGCACAAAACACTCTCCGCAGATAATACCGCACAACGCTGCTATTTCGGCTAATTATATAAGTCCTGCTGTTAACAACAGACGAAAATCAAAAGTACGCAAAAATGGTTTCACTGTGCTGGAGGTGCTGGTTTCACTTTCGATTCTGGTACTCACATTGATGGCGCTTTACCAGTCTTTTTCCACCTCGATCTTTGTCCTTTCTTCAACCACAAACTTGTGGAAAGCGATGTCTCATGCTCAAAATGAATTATTAAAATCAGAACGCGCAACCATCTCACCTCCTGTTTCACTCAGTCAGGGCGAGTTTGAACTGGAGCATGTTATGAACGGTTTCAGCTGGAAAAAGCATGTCAGCGATACAACACCTCTGCCTGGAATAAGGGTGCGTCAAGTCAACTATCAATTACTCTGGAACGAAGGAAAAAACGTCTATACTTATGATGCAGATATTTACGTCAATCCGAATTAAATTCCGGAAAACTCAGTCTGGCTTCTCCCTGCTGGAATTATTGATTTCTATCGCTTTGCTTGGTCTGGTGATGTCACTACTTTACGGGGCATTTTTTCAGATTTCAAATTCCACACTGCAGGTAAAATCCACCCTTGAAACGCGGCAGGAATTAAGGTTACTGATGAAAATGGTACTTGATGATCTGCAAAACGTTCAATATTTAAAACATTTCGCAGAATCCGGACAAAGCACAATTCCGCGGCGTGAATCAGGATTGATTGCAGAAACTAAACTAGGACCGGAAAATACTGATACAGGAGAGCTTGAAGAAGTCAGCAGCCTTTATTTTCACACTGCAGTCAAATCACGTTTCTATCCTGAAGAGAAAGAACAAGATCCGGAACTGCATGAAGTTAGTTATACAATGCAGGAAAATTTAGACACTAAAACTTGGGAGTTTAATCGTCGTGAAGATTTTTATCTTGATGGAAATATACGGGAGGGCGGAAAAAGCTATGTCTTGTCTGAAACAGTTACTAGGTTTGAGTTGCTGCTTCTGGAAAGCGAAACTGCTCTGGCAGGCGGAGGCTTCCAGGAAAAATGGAGCAGAGAATGGAATTCTGATGAAGAAAATTGTATCGGTACATCCCCACTGTTTGGTGAACCATTCTGTTTACCACGCGCCGTTAAATTAACCATGGCCCTGAAAGGTGAAGATGGTAATACTGTAACAGACTCACAGGTCAGCAATTTATGCGTTCCTCCCTGTAATCCTGAAATCTTTAAGTAGTAAATGTTTAAAAGCGGACAGCAATTATTATCTGCTGCAGCTTAAATCTGCTCCAGCCACTCTACACTGCCTTTACCCATTCTGCTGATTTCTGGAGTTCCATGACTGAAATCAATAATGGTCGAATTTTCCGCAAAAATAACACCTCCGTCCACAACCAGATCAACCTGCTTTTTGTACTTTTCGTGTAATTCGTGAGGATCTTCGTACAGTTCATCTGCAGAAGTACTTAGACTGCTGCTGAGAATAGGATGACCAAAAGCAGAAACAATTTCGTTTGTAATAGGATGATCCGGCCAGCGCAGACCAACTGTACTGCGGGGAGTGAGCATCATTTTAGGCACAATCTTAGAGGCCTTAAAAACAAAAGTATAAGGTCCCGGCAACTTCCGTCGCAGCAGTTTAAAAACGTGAGTTGGAATTCCCTGAGTATATTCCTGTACTTCGGTTTGATTTGCGCAGATGAAAGTCAAAGGTTTTTTCTGATTCACCTTTTTAAGCTGATAGAGACGTTTCATCGCTTTTTTACTGAAGATACTGCAACCTAAACCATATACAGTATCAGTAGGATAAATGATTATTCCATCATTTTGTAGAACATCCACGACTTGCTGAATACGTCGAGGTTGAGGATTTATTGGATTGATACTTAAAAGCATTGGTATATTTATGCAGGTGGGCTCAGCATGAAAGACTCAGAAACTTGATCTCATTAGTAATGGAAAAGCATCTATAGCTAAGCATGAGGACTTCTTTTTCATTACTGACATTCACAGGTCTTTTACAAATCATTACTCTTAAAAGTTCAGTTGCAAATATAGGCAGACAATAGCGCCTCTGAATACCCTCTATTATTCCGCAATCAAGAAACTCTGACTATTTCTAATTACCGAGAGAACCTATTGACAAAGGATAATTAATAAACAGAGTTGGCGCAATTCCGTCTTCACCTTTTGCCAGGTCAAAGCGGTAAATCAACCCTGATATAATTGCACGGAATCCAACACCAACAGAGGATTTCATTGTTTCATGCAACCCTGAAACATCATCTGAGACACTGCCTGTTTCATAAAAGAAGGAAGTCTGCAGAACCGTTCGTAAACCACCAAGAAATATCCAGTTCATCGGAGTTCGTTTTTCTGAAAAGTTTAGCCGGTATTCCAGAACATAGTTCGAACTATTTGCTGCGTAAAACCGACCCTGACTATATGCTCGCATCCGGTTAAGACCTCCCAATGCGGTTGCCTTGGATGATTGGTTCCTTTTAAGCCAGTAATTTATTCGTCTTGTTTCCGCTGTATTGCACGCATCTGTCTGCTGTTCTAATTCACAACTAAGGCTATATTTTGCTCTTAAGGAACTTTCATCCACTAAACCGTTTGTGGTGATGTTGGATCGTGACTGAAAGGCGTTAAACAACAGAGTATGAGTTTCAAAAAAGGGTACATAGGCGGTTATATTAACATCATTAACTGCATAATCACTCAATTGGTTTTGCTCATAATTTGAGTTAGTGTGCATTAAACCAATTCGAAGTCCTTCGCCGGGATCTAAATGATTATCAGTAAAATCAAGCTGAGTTCCAAATTCATAATCAATCCAACTACGTTCCGGTGATTGGATATTAGAGAAATCATTTCCGTCTACATCAAATATTTTTTCTACCTTTGTTCCTCCTGCAGAATATCTAAAAAGAAATTCAAGTCGTTGTTTGAAATACTGCGATTGAAAAGTAATAAAATTACTATTGTACTTTTCTAATGTCTGATAGTAATCTTCTTTGCCTGAATCAATGCCACGATCATAAGATCTGAATGGCATAAAAAAATCTGTGATCCCAAGAGAAAATAATAATTTTTCTTTAATCAAAGGAAATTTTGAAATAGAAAACAAACTTATTTCGAAATCACCGTCAAAGAAAGTCTTAGCCATCAGTAGGTCAGTGTTTTTGTAAACATTTGAAATTGAAGCTGCAATCGGAACCCCGCTTCCAATGCCTTCAACGACTATCGGTAGAGGAGCAACCAACCAGCCAATTTCATTATCTGCATCAGATTCAGATCTCTCTGGGGGAAATTCAAAAGAAAACACTATTGAAGGCATCAAAAAACAAAAAAGAAACAACAATTTTATTTTTCTGTTTAAATACAGTCTACTGCCATGTGCAAACTCAGTAATTAGCGGCTGTGTGTTTGAAAACATTTTAAGCATTTTATTCCTCATTTTACTACTTCTCAGTTAAAACATATAACAGTTTAGCCTGAATTTTCTGAATTTTAGGATCGGCGGCAATAGGTTCAAGCAGAGAAACCGCTTTTTGCATGCGTTCCAAATGATCATTTGGAACTGGTATATTAAGGCTTATATACGAGCGGTGAATTGTGTAACACAGTTGTCCAAAACGGTGAACTGCTGCTTTTTCAACAGCTTTTTCAGGAATATCACCCACCAGTTTTACTGCCCCGCCGATCGCCTTCAGTGCTTTTGAAAGGTGATCAAAGCCGATTTTTTTCGGTTCTTCTTCATTACCTGCAGACGCAATCACCAACTGAATTTGAGCAAGAACATCAAACATTTTTGCCTGATGAAAACCGACGAGTGGATTTTTACTTTCAAGGCGGTGCAGGATCTCAAACATCAACTCCAGATTTTGACTGGCCAGCGGTAGAAAAACCAAACTACGCAGCATAGGATCAAAACCGTTTTTGAGATCACCAAAAGGAATCGTTTTTTCTGCTTTTGATTTGTTTAGATTTAATTCATAAACTGTTGAAATAGGCTCTGTTTTCAGCAAAACAACACATTTTTGCACAAAATCTACTTCACCCTGCAGTCTCTCCAGTTGCTTTTGAAGGATCGTATCAACATTTCCGTTACCCTTTATTTTGCTTTGAGTTTCAGTTAAATCATCCTGCAGAAATTTTTGCAACTTCATCAGGTAAGCTGTTTGAGTTGCGAGTGCAAAATTTATTTTTTGAGTTGAAATCATTGGCATTTCAACTTCCTGCATGGCTAACAAATAAGCATCGCGGGCATTCTCCAAACTTCTGTTCTCTGCTTCCTGTAAAAACATCTCCACCAATTCCAACCGTGACTTTGAATCTTCCGGGTGTTTGTGTAGTTTTTCCGAAACTTCTTTTGCACGAGGATTCTTTAAGCTTTGACTTAGTCTGCAACCGGTGAATTCAAGCAGCTTCCCGTTGGGAACATCTCCTTTTTTCAGGTTAATACCACTCAGTAATTTGGAAGAAAGTTTGACCTTAGACAAATTGCTCATCTGTGATTTAAGTTTATCCAGATCAGTTTTTAGATGTTTAAACAGGAGCAGAGGTTTTTGAATATCCTGCAGTTCCCTGATATTTTCATTGTTAGCCGACATTTTATTCACCGGGTTTGATTATGATGGTCTCGTAATATTTTTTATTACTGTGTCATTTCATCTGAAGCGAGATATATTTTTATATCACAATGATATTATTAATTTTTATCGCATTTTCAGAAATAGTAAAATTGCGCATGGGAAATTATTTTCGCTAAATTCATTTATGTTCAGGCAAAACAAATTGCGGTTTCCTGCCTGCTATTCCACGTAAAAGACGTCCTAATAAATCGGCGCCAGTGATGATCCTTTTTTCAGTATTCCAACATAAAATCAGATCATTGTCAATAACGTCATCTTCAGAGTGTTCCGGATGTACACGCAGTTTTTGAATCACTTCACCCAGCGGTGTAGTCGCATCTGAGACTACAATCGGACGATGACAGTAGGAATAAGGCCGAAAAGGTTCAACCCCAAAAAGCGCATCACGTAAAAACAAATCTGCATTGATCACCAATCGGGGGATGCCTTCTTTTGAAGTCAAAATCACCCATTTTTTCCCTGATTCCTGTACCTGTAGTAAAAAAGGATCATCCGGATTTCTCTGGAAAACAGGAAAAACAGGCAGGTCATATTCTGTTTCAAGAGGAATAATACTTACCGGATCAACCAACTCTCCCTCATCTCCTACCGGCAAATCATCTATACTTAAAAAATTAAGTGCGCCTGTCCCTTCAAGACGGCTGATGTCAGAATCCCGTGATTCCATATGTTTTTGCAACATAATACGGAAATCTTCCTCTTTAAAATAAAGAACACCTTCATTCCCCAGCCATTTGTCGAGGAGCATAGCAGTTGGTTTACTTACCGGATACAGGATAAATCTGTAGATTTTTATGACCGGTACCAGAATAATTCCCATTCGCAACGCATTTCGGGAAAAATACGCCTGTGGTAAAATCTCACCAAACAGAGTGATGCAAATGGATGAAAATAAAAATGCCCAAAGTCCTGCAAGGACTGAATCTGTTAAGAGGGTCAGCAGCACGTTGATGCTTACATTACCCCAAAGCAGCGTTGTCAAAAGCAGATTAGCGTCCTTTCTCAGTTCTAGGACTTGGACTGCAGCCTGATTTCCTGACTCAACTTCAATTTCAAGCTTCAATTGACTCAAACCGAACAAACCCAGAGTCAGACCGGAAAAAAGAGCGGATTGAGTTAAACAAAAGAAAATACCTACCAAAAGGGCTAGGTCCATATAATTTTATTAAAGTAGTTAAGCAAACACACTCCATATTTGTATAAAATATTGCAGCAAACTCCAGATACTTCTGTTGAAGTTCGCATGAGCTTAACAAGATTATTTGTATTTATCCATAAAATACTGGACTAATCCTGCTAAACTGCACTATTGCAAAAAAATATATGAAGAGATTTAAAAGCATTTATGACCTTTTCAAAATAATAAAAAATGATTTGTTTATTAAGACATTACACGTTATAGTTGTTAGGATATTCAAAGACCATTATCCGTAGTAATTTTCAGTTTTTTGCATGGATCGCGAATTAGGCACCCCATTTGCAAAATTATCTAGAACGGATTATAGTTGACCGGATGGTTATTACCATCAACAAAGCCTTACAGGAGCTTTCCTGTTTACAAAATATGCATCACAGATGAGGTATGTAATGAAAAAATTATATTTTTTGATTCTTTTGGCCAGTATGGCGGTTTTCCTGGTTACAGGTTGTGCAGATAAAACGGCAGATCCTACGGATGTAACCGACAATGCGACTGAGGATACTACAGAAGATGTAAAGAAAGCTACTGAGGATAAGAAAGAAGAAGTAGCGAAAGCTGCTGAAGAGGCGAAAGCTGCTGAAGAGGCGAAAGCTGCTGAAGTCGCGAAAGCTGCTGAAGTTGCGAAAGCTGCTGAAGTCGCGAAAGCTGCTGAAGTTGCGAAAGCTACTGAAGTCGCGAAAGCTGCTGAAGTGGCAAAAGCGGAAGAAGTAA
>JABGPG010000218.1 GCA_018645085.1 Deltaproteobacteria bacterium | reverse complement strand
GAGTTGACTTTCCGCAACCGGAAGGTCCGACAAAGACCACAAATTCGTTGTCTTCAATTTCAAGATCCACCCCGTGTATAACCTCAGTGTTACCGAATTTTTTGAAAATAGAGTGCATTTTTACGTTGGCCATTTTTTGTCCTGAGAGAAATTTATAAATTAAAAAGAAGAGCAAATAACTGCGGAAAACATCAGCCTAGAATTTCACAAGTTGATGCATGAGTCAAGAGCAATTTGATGAGGCTTTATAGAGTGGTTTTAGATGTTAACTTTTTTCTAAAAGCCAATGTAAAAAAATAGCTGCAGTCCAGGAAAATTCTCCCCCTCCGAGTCCCGATGAATCCTGGGGATCATAATATTCGAAAAATCCTGACTGTTCCGCTAATTCCCTTGAATGATGACGGATTTTCTCAGATAGCGCAGTTTCCCCGTAATGCTCCAGACCCTCACCAATCATCCAGTTAACAATAAACCAAACTGGTCCACGCCAGTAACGTTTTGCCTCAAAATCGGCAGAATCAGGAGAACATGAAGGTACAAGATAACGACATAAACCACTCCAACGGCTTAGTTCATTCGACATTTGTACAACTTGTTGTTTGTCAGGAATTCTTGCGAATAACGGTAAAAATCCTGAAGCTACAGGTATTTCTATCGGAGTATTTGATATGCAATCCCAATTTAAATATATTGAAAGTTCAGGAGCCCACAAACGATGAAAAGCCTGTTTTGTCAAATTGATCCGTGTTTCAATTTCAGTTTGTTCCTCCAAACTACCGAATTGTTGAGCTAAACTGAGCAAATCAGTATTTCCCCTCTGTAGCAAAGAATTGACTCCCAAATCAATAACCTTGAATGGGCTTTGTTCGTAAAGTGCTTCAGGATTGTATTTTAAGCTGCGAAACAACCCGACGAGTGACATGTAGCGATCATAGTCTTGCTGACTTGGACGCTGTGATTGTTTGACCTGTTGAAGGTCTCGTCGTTTATATCCGGAATTCTTGACAGCCTCCACTCGTTGTAATGCATTGTCCCATGCAGGGCTGTTGTCCATACCTGTTTCCCATGGATGATAAACTACGGAAAGACCGGTATTTTCCGGATCGCGCGCCGTCCACCACCATCTATGCCAGGCCAATAAACGGGGATAAAGTCCTTGAGCTGCAGTTTCCGCAAGATCTTTGTCACATGCTTCTTCCAGAATTATTCGTACTACTGTTGCCAACACAGGAGGTTGAGAAATCCCTGAAGTCTTAGGTGTTAACCTATCATTTGTAAAGACATCTTTGGGCATTCCCCATAAATCAGGTCCTGGGTAATAATCCGGAGAAGATTGATGGAAAATGATATGTGGTAACAATCCGTCTCTCCACTGACCTTCAAAAAGTTTTTCTAATTCCTGCCAGGCTCTTTCCTCATTGTACTTAACTAAGCCCAATGCCGTGAATCCTGAGTCCCAATTCCATTGGAAAGGATAAAGTCTAGCGGTCGGAACAGTGTATCCTCCACGGTCATTTTTATTGAGGATTTCTTTCGATTGTTTTTCTAAATTCATTTTATTCATTCTTTGACCCCCCCTTCAGTTAATCCGCCGATCAAATGCTTTTCAAAGGTCATAAAAACAAATACTACAGGCAAGGCGGTTAAAATTGAGGCCGCCATAATTCTATCCCAAATCGCATTTTTTGAAACAAACAAACTTTTCAAACCGATTGGAAGAGTATAGAACTCATTGAAATTTTTAAGAAAAACAGATGCAAAAAGATATTCATTCCATGCAATCATAAAAGCGTAAATGTAAACGGTAACTAGCATCGGCAGAGACAAAGGAACTATGATTAAAAAAATGGTTTTAAAGCGGGAACATCCGTCAATCTGCGCAGCTTCTTCAAGAGACTCTGGAATTGAGCGAAAGTAATTCCCTAACATGTAAAGGGAAACAGGGAGAGTTTGTACAACGTAAATCACGACTAGTGTCAATATAGAACCGGTCGATGTGTTGGCTAAGCCTACTTGTACTGATATTTGGTATAGTGGGACCATCAACAGTACACCCCCGAACATGTAGGTCAACAAAACTCCACGTTGAATCCCTGAACGACCTCTGTAGCGTACACGGCTGAATGAATAGGCTCCAAATACTGCAAACAACAGAGAAATAGCTGCTGCTGTTCCAGCTATGAGCAAGGTGTTAATAAAATAGTTGATGAAAGGAAAAACATCCGAAGTGGATGTAAATCGATCAAGGATTTTCTGCCGTTTTTCCGCACTGAGTTTAGGATTGTTCAGCAGCCTATGGATGCTCTCCGGAACTTTAACTTCTTTTTTTTGAAAACCAAGAAGTTCTGAATAAGAACTCCAGTTTAGTTTTTGTGGAATCAAAGATGGATTCCCCCAATCATATTGGTGTTTGAGTGAAGTCGAAAGCATTTGTACAAAAGGAAAAAGAGTAAAAAGCAACACCAATATTATTAGAAAGTAGAATCCTGTTTTCTGTAAAATTCGGCTGATTACCATTTTAAGACCCTCCGTATGTAGAGGAAAATCAGTCCAATCAGAAGCAGGAACTGCACTACTGCGATTGCTGCTGCCAATCCTTGCTCAATAGTTCCGGTAAAGGCTGTAAAGTAAGTGTAAATTGGTAAGGTTTTGACATTTGGAGCAAGAAGGAAAACTTCATCAAATTTGTTTATGTTCCAAATAAAGCGAAGCATCACTATTGCTCCCACCACAAAGCGTAGTTCCGGTAGTGTAATGTTCCAAAAACGCTGCCAACGGTTAGCACCATCCAGAGTAGCTGCTTCATAAAGGTCGTTATTTATACTCTGTAAACGAGAGAGAATCATTAGGTATGCGAAAGGAAAATTTTTCCAGATATCAAAAATAATCACTACTAATAATGCGTTCCCAGGGGTTCCTATCAGATTGACGCGTTCATCGGAGATACCCAGAACTTCAACTGTCATGTGATTGTAAATACCATTGACAGGATCAAAAATGAATTGCCATGCAAAAACTTCAGAAATCAGTGGGGCAATATAAGGCAGGAGTACCAGACCGCGTACCAGTCCTCGTAATGGGAATTTGTGATTCATCAACGATGCTACACCAAGCCCGAGCAAGGTCGTTCCAAGTGTGCTTCCGACAACGTATATTACCGTTACCGTTAAAGAATCATAGAAGGCCCGGTCCGCCAGTAGATCAATATAATTATTAAAACCTACAAACTCGTTTTGACCGCTCAACTTAACCTCAAAAAAACTGAGGTATAAATTGTATGCAACTGGATAGACGATCAATAAAGCTATAAGCAACAAGCTTGGCGCTACTGTTTTCCAGCCAAAACGTGCCTCTTGTTGGGCTAGCGAACCGGGATGAGAGACCATGAACGGTTCAATTATTTGTTTATTATTTTTATCATTTCCGCTTCAGCCTCATTCATTGCGGCTTGGGAACTAACTCCTTCGAAGATAGTTTTGTAAATCATTTGCGGAATGATCTTCTGCGCAAAAATTTCACCCGAAGCTGGAAACATTTTACCTTCAACGATCTCAAATTTTTGCAAATGATCCAAACCACCAATTATTTCAGCAATTTTATCTTTGCCATAGTGTTTGAAAATACCTTTTGGATCGTTCATAAATTTGTCACTCTGTGCCATCGAGCGCAGAACTGGATTCATCCCACCTGGAGCCATGTGTAGGAAAGTAACATAAGCATCTTCCTCGTACAAATATCGCACCAATCGTTTGGCCGCATCAGTTTTTGAGGAGTCACTGGCTTTGGTAATACCGAGAGTCACAATCACACCGTATGATGAGTCTTGAGTGTTTTTGAACGATGAAACCATTTTAGTGTTTTTAACCAGGTTTGCATCAAAACCGACTCCACCAAGTCCTTCAAAATTCTCTCCTGTCAACGAACCTTTGGCCACTTCAGCCAAAGACAAATCATCCATGATGTATGTTGAATAGAAGAACATTGCCATTTTTCCCTGCAGATAATAGTCTCTCGCACGCCAAGTTTGTGGTCCCGGAGGTGTATATTTCTGCAACTCCTTGTAATACTCCAGCGTTTCACGCATGGCATCAGAGTTGAAAACCAAATTTCCGTTTGCGTCAAACTCCTGTGCACCGTTGGAAATCGCGAACTGAGTGAAAACCTGTTCAGCAAAACCTTCCGGCTTTGTTCCAATCAGAATGCCATATTGATTTTTTGCAGGATTATTGAAATGCCTGGCAGCTTTTAAAATGTTGTACCAAGTGTTCGGTGGAGCCAATCCGGCTTCTTTGAACCAATCTGCTCGATACCAAATTCCCTGTACCCAACCGTGATACGGAAGCGCGTAAGCTTGTCCCGCAGGAGAGGTTGTCAATTGAAGCGCACCTTTGAAAAATTCACCGCGTCCAATATCATTAATTACTGCTTCATGGGCGCCGAAATCCATGATGCCCTCAGAACCAAAAGCGACGGCC
Organism: Deltaproteobacteria bacterium; assembly: GCA_018645085.1. GTDB lineage: Bacteria > SAR324 > SAR324 > SAR324 > NAC60-12 > Arctic96AD-7. Next base: position 3,550 of record JABGPG010000218.1, on the reverse strand, counting down.
AGTTCTGAACCCATTTCTACAACTTCAGGAATATTCCCAGCCGCAGAAGCCGCAGCCATTTGGGTTGGTAAATCATTCTCGTCGACCGGCACCAATTTGACTTGTATGTCATCGTTGAGAGCCTCGAAAGTATCGAGAATCAATTGAATGGTTTTCATCCGTTCTGACTGCGTTTCCGTAGTCCAGAAGGAGATGTTTGTTTTGGCCATGATTACCGAGCCCTGCCAAATCCACAATAAACTTGCAGCCAGCAGTATTATTATTATCTTTCTCATTAGGTCCTCCAAGATCAAACCTGTTTTTAAAATTCTCAGTTTGTCCTCCTGACTAAATATCAACTTCAGGTGAACTCACCTTTGTACTGCCAATCAGTACATTGATAAAAGAATAGTATAATAATTTATAATATGATAATTTATTATTTTTAATATTAGATAAATTTTATTTATCATGTTGTCTGTTTATATAAAAAGGTAAACAAAATGACTTATGATCAACTAAAAGCATTTGTTGCAGTTGCGCAAACAGGAAGTTTTCGCGCAGCTTCAGAAAAATTGTATTTGACCCAACCTGCTGTAAGTATTTCTCTGAAAAAACTGGAAGATTATTTAGGTTTAAGTCTTTTTTCTCGAGAACAATACCGACCGGCTTTGACACCGGAAGGGAAGTTGTTTTATCGCAATGCACATCGGTTGCTGAACCAGACAGAAACTCTGGAAAAACTTGGCAAACGTTTGGCTATGGGAACGGAGCCGGAAATTGGCATTGCACTCTCACCATTGTGCCCTCTTGATTGGTTGATGAAACAGCTTAATATTTTCGGCAGTGAAAATCCTCATACACAAATCAATCTTTCCTTTGAACCATTCGGTGGAGCAACTAAACGATTACTTGACGGATCTGTGGACTTTTCACTCACCACACTTTCACATGCACTAGGAAATTTTGTTGCTGTTCCCTTCAGGACGGTGACTCTTCATCCAGTAGCTTCTCCGGAACACCCGTTGAGCCATACGAGACGAGTCTTACAAGATAAGGAACTGAGGGGTTATGTACAAGTGATGGTACGAGGAAGCAACATTTTATCATCAAAAAAAGAAGAAAATTTACACGAATCTCAACGTCAATGGTTCGTTGGAGATTATTTAATGGCATGTAGAATCATAGAGGCAGGTATGGGATGGGGGTTATTACCGGATCATTTGGCGGAAGATAAGATTCAGGAAGGTGGTCTGATTCCAATTAAAGTTGCTTCTCTTCAACCACTAACTGTTGAAATTAAACTTGTCCGTCGTTTGGATAACCCTCTAGGAGCAACATCCAACAAGTTAACTCAATTATTGGTTCAACCTATTTAACAAATTCCTGGTTCCAATTATTTAGTTAAACGTTCCAGATAAATTAAGCTGGCGGCACTCCAAGCTTGAGGACGGCAGGCATGTGGAAATGGCATCGGTTGAAACTGGTTTCGATCATGGCCTCCGATTATTTGAGGCATTCTTCCATCAGGTTGATTTCGTGCTAAAGTGAAAAGAGATTCGTGTATGATATCAACTTTATCTTGGAATCCATAACGTGCCAGACCTCCGGCAAGAATTGCTGTATCATGAGGCCAAACCGCACCATTAAATTGAGAGACAGGGTTGTAACGAGCCTCACGGGTACCAAGTGTCCGAATTCCCCATCCACTCCAAAGTTCTTTTGAAAACAGCGTTTCCACCAAAGCTGGTGCAATTTTATCAGGCACTATTCCGCTCCATAACAAGTGTCCTGGGTCAGAACTGAGGACTTCCAATTGTTGAGCATTTGAGTCAAGTGCAAGAGCATAAGTCTGGAGATCTTCCATCCAAAACAGTTCGTGAAAATTTTCCTTAAAAAGTTCCGTCTTTTTGTGATAGTAATTGAAATTTTCTGTTTCTCCTAAAATTTTATAAAAACGGCAAGCAGTTTGAAAAGCACGAAACGCATAGCCCTGCACCTCTGAAACTGCCAAAGGTGGATGTGCAGGTTGCCCGTCAACGTGAGTCAAGAGATCTCCGGACTCTTTCCAGGAATGCATCGCTAATCCTGAACCACTTGGTGAGAATGTTAACATACCAGTTTCTGCATGTTGTGCGTTTAGTATCCATTTCAAGGATTTTTCCCATACAGGCTTCAGTTCTTTCATCAATGACCAATCATTTCGGAACTGGCAATAATCCTCTAAAATGATAATGAAAAGCGGAGTTGAGTCAACAGAGGCATAATACTTAAGGAAAGGTAAAATTCCTGATCGTGACAGTTCTCCTTTTCTTAAATGGTGCGTTATTTTACCATCTTCTTCTTCACTTACTTTATCGCTTTGTGTACCTTGATAAAATGCTAAAAAACGGAGTATACTTTCACTAATATCCAAGGCAAAAGGCATGAGCATATGTGCAACCCAGAGTCCGTCTCTAGCAAAAGGCACAGCATACCAAGGCAAGCCTGCAGCAGGATAAAAACCGAAAGGTGTACGAAGCAGCAACATTCGCAAATCTTCAATATTTTGCTCCCAGACTCTTTTATTCAGAATTTCAACCTTGAGTTCATCAAAACGCGACAACCATGATTTTGGCTCTGGGAAAACATGCTCAGGTGCATTGGAATACGTCTTTTGTTTTACATGTTTTGCTTGACTAATGTTAGGTGCAGGTAGATGGCCTAATCTGATCTTAATGCACAATTTCCAATGAGATTGAGGCGCCAGCCTTACTCTCCAGAAACCTGCCTCCGGAAGTTGCCCTTCATCTTGTGTCTGATTCCAACTGACACTTAGCTTCAGGACAACCCCGTCTGAACCAGTGTAAGAAAAAGTGCAACCAAGCTCAGTTTCTTCACGCTGTAGTGCACGGGGTGAACTCATGGAACGCCACCCCCTTACACTTAGAACATCTTGGAATCCTTCCCGCACATATAGTTGAACCACAAATGATTCTTCAGAAAAACCTGTATTTTCAAAAGTTAGTTCGTCGTCTATACCATCTTCAAATAGTTCCAATGTGCGTGATAATCCAACCCTTTGTACAAGGTCATCGGTCCACGCCCATTGTTGAAGAAGTAAACTCGATTCCCTTAGTTCCTGATTCACCAGATAAAATCCCGGCCACCTCCATTGGTATTCTTCTAAATATCTGGTTTCTTCCCGATAAACTCCTTCTGCACCATGAAAAGGGTGCTGAGTTTGAGTTTCAACGTTATCTGTAAGAACTGTACGGTTCCCTGATATTTGCCCCAGAGCTGAAAATAAAGCAAAAGTCTCATTTACTTTTAAGATAAGGGGTAATGTTGGCAGAACGTGAAGCGGACTCATGATACAACAAAATAGTAGTGATAATATTTCTTTAAACTTTATTGTGTTGAAAAATGTTTTTCAAAGAATAAAAAGAATCTTTTGGTATGCGCTCCAGAAATTCTGTATTCTGTAAAACCTCAGCCGCATCCCGGACTTTTTGATCAACAATTTGTTTATCGGTTTTGGCCAGCCTCAAACCAAATGACATATTTTGGTAAACATTCATGTGTGGATAAA
>JABGPG010000216.1:2327-8033 GCA_018645085.1 Deltaproteobacteria bacterium | reverse complement strand
TTTTAATCAGTGTAAATCCGTGGCTAAAAATAATATGAGCAAAAATATACCTTCAGAATTCAATATTCGCGACTATCTGCGTATAGAGTTAATGCCGCATTTTTTGTGTCCGGGATGTGGTCACGGCATTGCACTCCGTGCTTTGCTACAGGCAGTGCATGAGCTTGAAATATCGAAAGACAAATTAGCAATTGTCTCCGGAATCGGCTGTTCCGGCAGGGTCGGAGCATACATTGACGCTAACACATTTCATGTAACTCACGGACGTCCACTAGCCTATGCAACCGGATTAGCACTTGCGCGTCCTGATCTGGAAGTGGTTGTCATAAGTGGTGACGGCGACAGTTTGGCCATCGGGGGGAATCACCTGATTCATGCCTGTCGTCGAAACTTAAAGTTAACATGTTTGATGCTCAATAACGAAGTATACGGAATGACCGGTGGTCAGGCTTCTCCGACTACATCCGAAACTCGTTACACTACTACTTCACCAAAAGGTAGTATAGAACCGGTCTTTGATGCTTGTAAACTTGCAGAAGCAGCCGGAGCAGGTTTTGTAGGTCGTGAGGTTACTATTCAAATGCCTTCACTTAAAAAACTAATCAAACAGGGACTGCAATACGAGGGTTTCTCTTTTCTGGAAGTAATTTCTGACTGCACGGAAATTTTCGGTCGTAAGAACCAACTCGGCACTTCACCGGAAATGATTCTCAATCAGAAAAGTTCGATGCGTCCTGAATCATACGGAAATGTTGTGGATGAGCCTTTCCGCCCCAACTTCATGAAAACAGGTGTCTTAGCTCAGAATGAACGTCCGGAATATGGAGCAACTTACCGTAAACATGTAGCCAGACAGCTTAAATCAGCAGGTAAATCATGAAAGAAATACAAATCCGTTTGAGTGGAACCGGAGGACAGGGATTGCAGTTGAGCGCCAAAATGATGGCGGAAGCATTGATTCAGGAAGGTCGGCAAATTGCTCAATCACAAAGTTATGAACCTACCTCCAGGGGCGGTTTAAGCCGTGCGGATTTAGTTATCGGCGAAGAAATTCCGGATTACCCTCTGGTGACAAACTTGAATGCTTTACTCATTCTGGATCAGTTGGCCGCAGATGCATCAACTCATCTGCTCCAGTCCGGAGCTATTGTAATTACAGATTCAACCAGGGTTAAATCTCCTCCCGTCGGTGACTTCTCGGTTTATCCTCTGCCTCTTACAGAAACTGCGCTGAAACTCGGAAGTCCGAGAATTGCCAATATTATTGCTCTGGGAGTTCTAGTGACTTTGATAGAAATTTGCGAGCCTTCTTCACTGGAAGAAGCAGTGCGAAAAAATGCTCCAAAAGCTTTCCTTGATTTGAACATTGAAGCTCTGAAAACAGGGCAAAAAATGGCGGCCTGACTAAAATAAAATACTGATGCATATGCTTTAAAATAGCTTGAGTACACTATTCCTCTTTGCGTAAAGAATAATTTTACAAAAAGTAAAATATCACGTTGACAAACTTCTTTTTGTCTAGTATTTTTAAACAGGTATTCCAGTACAAGATTATGTTTAACTATTATTTTAAGAGTCAGTGATGGGTAAAATGCTGATGTTGGGCAATGAAGCGATTGCTCTTGGTCTGTTGGAACAAAACTGCAGGATGATCTGCGCCTATCCAGGAACGCCAAGTTCCGAAATTTTATCAAGCGTCTTACAGCAACAAAAACGCTTGGGAATTGATCTGCACGCTGAGTGGTCAGTTAACGAAAAAGTAGCTTTCGAAGTTGCACTCGGAGGCTCTTGGAGTGGCTTACGCTCGGCGGCGATCATGAAACAAGTCGGACTTAACGTGGCATCAGACGCGTTTTTCAGTGCGGCATATCAGGGGGTTAAAGGCGGTTTTCTCATTATACCCGCAGACGATCCCGGTCCTTCCTCTTCACAAACAGAACAGGATTCCCGCTTAATGGCCTTAACAGCCAAGGTGCCTGTTTTCGACCCTTCAACTCCGCAGGAAGCACGTGAATTTGTCAAACATGCTTTGGAACTTTCTGAACGTCATCAGGTTCCTGTGATGTTGCGTCCAACCCGCCAAATCTGTCATGCAGTTCAGGACATAGATTTTGATGAGGAATTTTCAAACGAGATTCCGCAGGTCAAATTTGATAAGGATCCACATCGCTGGGCAGCGACTCCGCGTGACCGTTACCGTCTGCACGTTGAACTGAACAAGAAACTTAAACTGATTGAAGCTGAGTTTAGCTCATCTCCCTGCAATAAAGTTGAATCCGGATCCGCGAAAGTCGGTGTGATTGCTTCCGGAATGGTTTACAACGTGGCGCGGCAAATTCTCCGGGATCTGAATTTTGACGCACCTCTGCTGAAAATCGGTACGCCTTTTCCTCTTCCGCAAAAAATGGTGAGTGATTTTATCGCGGACTGTGAGCAGGTGGTTGTTTTTGAAGAAACAGACTACTGCATTGAACTGCAGATTCCGGATCGCCGCAATGTTAGAGGACGATTGGACAGCACCATTCCCTCAGCAGGAGAATTGACTCCGGATGTAGTTGGAAAAGTTTTGTCCGGACTGCAGGGTGACGCAAATAAAACGACGAAGATTTTTTCTGCAGATGCAGGATTAGCGGCTGCTGTTGCAGAACAACAAACTCCTCCGCGTCCGCCAAGACTTTGCCCCGGTTGCTCGCATCGTTCCGCTTTTTACGCAATGAAACGGGAATTCGGAAAACGCACATTATATCCGGGAGACATCGGCTGTTACACTTTGGGAGCAAATTTAGATGCAGTTGATACCTGCGTTGATATGGGCAGCGGAGCTGATATTGCGTCCGGATTTTATCATGCACATAAAATTGGCCGTGCCGGAGGTGCCGGGGGGAAAGACCGTCCGATCATGGTTACCATCGGTGATTCAACTTTTTTACATTCCGGACTGCAGCCTCTGATGAACGCAGTTCACACAGACGCACGTTTTGTTTTGCTAATTCTTGACAATCGAACCACAGCGATGACCGGCTTTCAACCGACTCCTGCGAATCCTGAGAAATCAAACTTAAATCCGGAACGTTCAGTTTCAATTCCGAATTTGGTGCGTGCCTGCGGAGTTGAGTTTGTCAGAGAGTTAGATCCTTATCTGCAGGATGATTTCCGCAATGTTTTAAGGGAAGCACATGAACATTGCCGGAGTCCGGAAGGCCGAGTTGCGGTGGTGATTGCGGAACGTTCGTGCAGTTTACATGAACCTGAAACAGTAGAAAAACGTGCAGTGCTAATTACGGATGAATGTGACGGCTGCCGATACTGCCTGATAGCATTTGAGTGTCCGGCACTGGTTTTGAGTACAGACGGCAGCCGAGTTGATTTGAATGAGGATTTGTGCGTGGATTGCGGACAGTGCATTGATTCATGTCATAAAGGATTTATTATTCCGCATCCGGAAATGGAGTGGGTTTAATGTTTTCAATGCAAAAAAAATGGACCTAAAAATTATCTTGTGTGGAATCGGCGGTCAGGGGGTTGTTTTTTTGAATCGACTACTGGCTCGTGCTGCGATGGATGCAGGGTTTCCCGTGATGTCACTTGAGTCACACGGTATGAGCCGCCGCGGAGGTTCTGTCGTTTTGAACTTGCGGCTTGGAAGTCACGAGTCACCGCTTGTTACTCAGGGCGGTGCAGATCTGCTTTTAGCTTTGGATGAGCAGGAAGGTCTGCGTAATTTGTCTTATCTTAAATCGGGGGGTACGGTTTTAGTCAATTCTGAAAATGAATTTCCACAGACTGTGCTCATTGAATTGCAGCGTTTGCAGATAAAAACCCAAATTATAAATGCAACTGAACTGGCCAGAAATCTTGGAAAAGTAAATGCGGCAAATGTTATTCTGGCTGGTGCAGTTGCTGCTCTTCCGGCAGTCTCACTGAGCAAAGAAGATTTGCAGAATACCGCCGCAGCGATGTCGCCAAAAGCTGCAGATTTGAATTGCCGTGCAGTTGAACTTGGATACAACGTTTTTTAGTTTTAGTACCTTTTTCGGGTTACGCGGCGTTAACCCGACCTGCGGGTGAATGAACCTTGAATTTTGAACCTTTTACTTGAAAAAACCTTGAACGATGAAAGCTTTTGAGCATTATGCTCCGGATTCTGTTGAGGAATTACTGGAGTTGCTGAAATCAAAACCGAATGCGAAACTGATCGCAGGAGGAACAGATTTGTTGTTGCAGATGAAAGAGGGAACGGCACAGCCTGAAACTGTGGTCAGCCTGAAGAATGTAGAAGAGTTAGGTGGATTCAGCGTCAGCAAAAACGGTTATCGGCTTGGCACAGGTATGACTTTAAGGCGGATAACACGTTCAAACGAACTGACACAAAATTTCCCCGGACTCATTTATGCTGCAGGAGTGGTAGCTTCTGAACAAATCCGCTCGCTTGCAACCTTAGGTGGGAATATCTGTAACGCTTCTCCAAGCGCTGATATGGTCCCGCCTTTGATTGCTTTAGATGCGGTGGTACAGCTTGTCAGCAGTCAAAGTCAACGCGAGCTTCCTCTGTCTGAATTTTTCAAAGGACCGGGAGAGAGTGTTTTGAAGAGTGGAGAAATTCTGCATTCCATTTTCCTTCCGCAACCGTCCGGCAGTATGATTTACAGTAAACACGCACCTCGTAAATATATGGATTTAGCGGTAGTTGGAGTCGCAGTAAGATTAGCAAAAAAGCACGGAAAGATCAACGAAGCCCGTGTTGCTTTGGGTGCAGTCGGACCTGTACCTTTTCGTGCAGAAAAAACGGAAGCTCTGCTAGCAGGACAAACCCTGACTACTGAGCTGATGCGTGAAGCAGGTGAAATGGCGGCCGGCGAGTGTGTACCAATTGACGACATTCGCGGTTCAGCTTGGTATCGAAAACGGATGGTGAAAGTTCATGTCCGTAGAAACTTGGAGGCATTGAGATGAAAAAAATAATTTCGTTCACTGTAAACGGTGCAAAACAGGAACTTTACCTAGATACACGTAAAACTTTACTCAAGATGCTGCGTGAGGATTTGGAATTGATGGGAGTGCATTTGGGCTGCGGCGGTGGGGACTGCGGTGCCTGCACTGTGCTTTTAAATGGGGAACCGGTGACTTCATGTCTCGTATTGGCCGTGGATTGTGAAGGTGCGGAAATTACCACGGTTGAAGGTGTACAGCAGAACGGTGAACTGCATCCTCTACAGCAAAGCATGATTGAAAAAGGCGGGATTCAATGCGGCTTCTGTACTCCCGGAATGGTGATGAACAGCCTGGCTTTGTTGCGGGAAAATCCTCAGCCGACTGAGACCGAAGTCCGTCAGGCACTTTCCGGAAATCTTTGTCGTTGTACCGGATACGCCAAAATCGTGGAGGCTGTGCTGGATGTAGGAAATGCTATGACAAATTCAAAGGAGGCGGGATGAAAAAATTTTCTGTAGTCGGCAAACGAATCCCGAAAACGGATGCACCGGACAAAGTGACAGGCCGCGCGACTTACGGACAGGACTTTAAACTGCCGGGAATGCTGCATGGCGCGATTCGGTATTCGGATCATGCTCACGCCCGTATTCTAAGCATTGACACCTCAAAAGCAGAAGCACTTGAAGGTGTTAAATGTGTTGTCACCGCGGCGGATGTTCCGGAAACGCGCTTTGGTTTTTACAAAGACAACATGCCGCTAAAAAAAGATGTAGT
>JABGPG010000216.1:0-2227 GCA_018645085.1 Deltaproteobacteria bacterium | reverse complement strand
CGGAAACGCGCTTTGGTTTTTACAAAGACAACATGCCGCTAAAAAAAGATGTAGTACGAAGTCACCGGGACGAAATAGCCGGAGTGGTTGCCTCAAACGAAATGATTGCGAGGCAAGCGGTAAAACTGATTGAAATTGTATATGAAATTATGCCAGCTGTGTTCACTGTTGCGGACGCAATGGCTGAAAACGCACCGTTGATTCATCCGAAAAATGAAAGTAATCACCTGATTACAAATACTTACAGTCACGGTGATCTTGAACAAGGCGAAGCGGAATCGGATGTGGTGGTGGAAGTGAGCTGTAAACTGCCTTATGTCAATCATGCGAGTATGGAAACCTGCGTTATTGTGGCGCAGTTTGACCATCACGAAAACCTGACGCTTTGGAGCACAACGCAAATTCCGTTTTTGCTGCAAAAAGATTTAGGGCAGGCTTTAGGAATGTCTCCAAAAGACATACGCATTATTCAGCCGACCATCGGTGGTGCATTTGGACGTGAACTAGACATTTATCCGTATCATCCGATTGCGGCCGTTATGGCTAAAAAAGCACAGACAGCAGTGCGTCTTTGTTTTTCACGTGAGGAAGAATTCAGGGCAGGACCGCAGCGTCAACCGGTTGAAGTCAGCATCCGTGCCGGAGCTAAAAACAACGGCGATTTGACTTTCCGTGATGTGAGCATGACACTGGACGTGGGTGCTTATGTTTCATGGGGTTCAACCACGCCGATGGTGATGATGGAAACGACCGCATCCTTCTATCGTGTTCCGCATGTGCGCTTCAAAGCGGATTGTGTTTATACCAATAATTTGATCACCGGCGCGATGCGTGGTTACGGTAACCCACAGTCCTCTTTTTTCGTGGAAAGTGCGATGGATATGCTGGCCGAAAAGCTGGGAATGGATCCGATTCAGTTCCGGATTCACAACTCAAATCAACCCAATACGACCACCGAACAGGGCTTAAAAATAACGAGTTGCGGACTGGAAGATTGTCTCAAGGCACTTGCGCAAAGGGCGGAAAAGAAACTAGAGCAGCCAGAGAAAACACATTTGAAACGCGGACGTGGTGTAGGCGGTACGCTTAATGTGGGCGGTGGTGCGCGGATTTACCGCAGTGACGGATGCGGAGCAACTGTCAAAGTTGATGATTTCGGACATGTTTCACTGATAACCGGTTCGACAGAAATCGGCCAGGGTTCCGAAACAGTGCTGGCCCAAATGGTCGCAGAAATCTTAGGTGTCGAGGTCGGTGATGTACGTGTTATCAACAGTGATACTGATGTGAAAATGTGGGACGTCGGGGTGCACGCCAGCCGCACAACTTTCATTGCCGGAAATGCCGCCTGCCTTGCCGCCAAAGAAGCACTCAGCCAAATCTTTGAAACTGCATCCGAAATGCTCGGGCCTCCTCCGGATTTGCTCAAAGCGGAAAACGGACAAATCATTGCGCCTGACGGAAACTCAGTGAGTTTGAGTAAAGTGGTCAGGAGTCGGCATTTCCGCTCAGACGGAAAAATGGTGCATGGACAGGCTTTTTATGATCCTCCTACTGAACTGGTGGATAAGGAAAGTTATCACGGTAACATTTCTCCGGCCTATGGTTTTGGAATGCAAATGGCGGATGTTGAAGTCGATACCGAAACCGGACAAGTAAAAGTGCTAAAACTCGTTTGTGCAAAAGACATAGGACTGGCCATCAATCCCATGGCGGTAGAAGGTCAAATAGAGGGCGGCGCGCAAATGGGTTTGGGCTATGCCTTGAGTGAGGAAGTTGTGGTCAAAGAAGGCAAAGTGATGAATCCGAATTTTGTCGATTACCGTCTTTTCACTTCTGCGGACATGCCGGAAATTGAAAATATATTGATTGAAAGCAATGATCCGGAAGGACCGTTCGGTGCAAAAGGTGTCGGCGAAATGGGGAGCAGCTGCGTCGCGGCAGCAGTCACTAACGCTATTTACGATGCTGTTGGAGTACGACTGACACAAGCACCGATGACACCGGAACGGGTTTTAGCTGCTCTGGATGCTTTAGAAAAAGCCACGGATTAACACGGAAAACACGGATACAAAACCATTAAAAAAATAGCCACGGATTAACACGGAAAACACGGATACAAAACCATTAAAAAAATAGCCACGGATTAACACGGAAAACGTGGATAAAAACGCATTAAGGAAAAAGCCACGGATTAACACTGAAAACGCGGATAAAAAGCATTAAG
>JABGPG010000236.1:1778-8150 GCA_018645085.1 Deltaproteobacteria bacterium | reverse complement strand
AATGCTTTCAGCAGAGAAATTTCAGCGAGACACTTTTGCTGCCTTGAACAATCCGCAACTACGCCGTAATTTTAAGCGGGCCATGGGCGGATTGATGGAAAAGCGGCAGGCGGTTTTTGCGGATGGTGAGGAGTGGCAGGAACTCAGGGAATTGGGACGTTCAATACGTGCGAATGCGCTGCGGAAACTTCCGGAATTATTGGAGCAGTTGGAAGCGAACTGCAGCAAAAACGGTATCCAGGTTCACTGGGCGGAAAGCGTAGATGAGGCAAATACTCTGGTGCTGGAAATCGCACAGCGTCACCAAGTGAAAAGCGTGGTCAAGGGTAAGTCAATGGTTTCCGAGGAAATGGAGTTGAACCATTTTCTTGAACAACACGGGATTGAGGCACTTGAAGCAGACCTGGGTGAATACATAATTCAGGTGGATCATGAATTGCCGTCACACATCATTATGCCTGCAATTCATAAAAACAAAGATCAAATCACTCAGTTGTTTCGCGAAAAAGTTGATCCGGTAGCTCCTGCTGAAACCGCAGAAGAAATGACTGCAATTGCCCGGAGAGTTTTGCGGAAGAAATTTTATGAAGCGGATATGGGCGTTTCCGGAGTCAATTTCGCTGTTGCCGAAACCGGAACTCTCTGCCTCGTGGAAAACGAAGGCAACGGAAGATTCTGTACTACTCTGCCGCCGGTGCATGTAGCAGTGATGGGTATCGAGAAAGTTGTTGAGCGGTTTGAAGATGTACCACCCTTGCTAAGTCTGTTGACACGTTCGGCCACAGGTCAGGCGATCACAACCTACTTCAACATGATTAGCGGAATTCGCCAAGCAGAGGAAAAAGACGGCCCGGATGAAGTGCATTTGATTTTGCTCGATAACGGGCGTTCCCAAATGCACGCTGACGATTTGCTGCAGGAAACTTTGCTTTGCATCCGCTGCGGTGCCTGCATGAATCACTGTCCGGTTTATTCACGTATCGGAGGGCACGCCTATGACACTACTTATCCTGGTCCCATCGGTAAAATTCTCACTCCGCAAATGAAAGGTCTGCACGAAGCAGGACATTTGGCGGATGCGTCAAGTTTGTGCGGTGCATGTGTTGAAGTCTGTCCTGTGAAAATTCCGATCACAGATATTCTGCTGCGTTTACGTCACGATAAGGTGGAAAAAAAACAAGCAATTCCACTTACAGAATCCGGCGGTTGGAAAGCAAAAACGGAAAGTATGGTCTGGAAAAGCTGGGCCATGGTTTTTTCAAATCCGAAACTCTATCGTTTAAAAAGTTTAGGTATTGCAAAAATGGGAAATTTAGCTCCAGGCTGGCTGCCGGTTCTCCGGAATTGGACCTCTGTCAGAACAACTCCGCGTTTTGCTAAAAAAAGTTTGCACCAACTGGCACGTGAAGCAGGAATCAGCGATGAATAATTCCACCAGCGCACGTAAAAAAATTCTTGCAAATCTACGTGAATCTCCTGTCGCAGCGAAAAAGTATCCACGGAATGATGCTGTAATGGAACGTAAAAGTTGGACAGAGGCAGAGAAAATTCTGCAGCTGAAAAGCATGATGGAAGCGGTTCACACGGAAGTCATAATTTGTACTGAGAATGACTGGGAAAACACCCTCCGTGATGTTGTAAAAGAAAAAGAAATCGGCCAGCTCCTTTACGGAAGCAAAACCGCTTTAGCAGAAAAACTCCGCAATATGCGTCAGCAGACTCCGGACACTATGCCGGAATTGGTTGATTACAAACAGCCGATTGAAGAAAGCAAGGATCTACTGTTTGGGATTGACGCAGCGATCACCACAACACGCGGCGGAATTGCGGAAACCGGTTCGCTGATTCTTTGGACCACTCCTGATGAACCGCGGCTGATGTCGCTGATTCCACCGATTCACCTGGCCGTACTTCATGCGGATACCATCTACAATACTTTTTGGGAAGCTGTCAATAAAGAGCAGTGGAATTCCGATATGCCGACCAATGCGTTGCTTATTTCCGGACCTTCCAAAACGGCGGATATTGAACAAACCTTGGTTTACGGAGTTCACGGCTGCAAAGAGCTGGTTGTGCTTTTGATACAATAAAGCAAAGAATTTAAGAAAAATGCAGCAAACAGACATCATCATCATCGGAGGCGGAATTGTAGGACTTGCGACTGCATACCAATTCAGCCTCGATTATCCACGCCTGAAAATCACTCTGCTGGAAAAAGAACCCAGCCTCGCAATTCACCAAACCGGACACAATTCCGGAGTTTTACACACTGGAATTTACTATAAACCAGGTTCTCTCAAGGCACTCAATTGCCGTGAAGGGAAATCCAGCATGGAAGAATTTTGCCGGAAAGAGGGGATCGATTTCGAAATTTGCGGAAAAGTGATTGTCGCTGTTTCGGAAAATGAATTATCTGCGCTCGAGACGATTTATCAACGTGGAAGAACAAACGGTGTACGTTGCGAAATGATTGGCGCAGAAAAACTGCATGAGTTGGAACCGCACGTTGCAGGGATTAAAGCTGTGCATGTTCCGGAAGCAGGTATTGTGAATTATGGAAAAGTTTGTGAAAAATTTGCGGAGCAGATACGTCAGCAGGAAGGTAACGAAATTATTTGTTCAGCAAAGGTGACAGCCATCCGCCAGAAAACTCAACGCATGCTTGTAGAAACCGAAAATGGTGAATATGAAGGACAGTATATAGTTAACTGCGCCGGTTTGTATGCTGATAAAATCACCTCCATGACTCAAAATCCAGATTCCAAAATTATTCCGTTTCGTGGAGAATACTATGAGGTCCGTCCGGAAAAACATCATCTGTGCCGCAATTTGATTTATCCTGTTCCGGATCCTGATTTCCCGTTTTTAGGAGTACATTTTACACGCATGATTGACGGTTCCCTAGAATGCGGTCCAAACGCGGTTCTGGCTTTTGCACGTGAAGGTTACACACGCAGCACAGTTAATTTTATGGAACTCGCAGAGGTTTTAAGTTATTCCGGATTTATGAAATTAGCGTTAAAATACTGGCGTGCAGGTGCAGGAGAGATGTGGCGTTCGTTCAGCAAAGCCGCTTTTGTTCGTGCGTTGCAGCGACTGATTCCGGAAATAACTGCAGAAGATCTGGAAGAAGCTCCAGCCGGAATTCGCGCACAGGCGGTGCTGCCGAACGGGAAGCTGGTTGATGATTTTCTGATTCAGCAAAACAAAAACATAATCAATGTCGGCAATGCACCTTCACCCGCCGCTACCTCGTCACTTAATATCGGCAAGCACATTGTCGGGACTGTCGCTAAGAGGTTTTGAAGTGAGTATTAAAAACTGACTCAAGCTTCATTCTGCCAGCGTTGTAACACTTCCTCCAGTTCTGCTAGCGGCAGATAAAATTTTCCTCTTTTAGGCGGAACTAAAAACTCATTGTTTGGCCAACCCAGAGAAAATAAGTTTTCAAAACAAAATCTTCCGCTGGTACGAAGTGGACGTATTTCTAATATTTTGACAGTAGCAGGTGCAAAGATAATATTTGTTAAACCTGCTCCGTGTGCTGCGATTACATGAGAAGCAGAGCGGAAAAGCTCCACTTGTTCACCGATGCTCAACTGTTCAAGATATACTTTGTGGAAATCGTGTTTCTTCATTAAACCTAAAAAATCTTCCTCATTTGCAAAGTGACGTTTAACCGCTAATTTTCTTGAAATATAAATTCTTGGTTGAAATTTAGATTGATGAGAAGAAAGTTGAGGGTACAATTTTTTCATGAAAGTTCGGACTTTTTTTATTTTATCCACATTCCAGTCCGGTGCTTTCATTGCCGGAATTATAAGTTTTTCAACACGAAAAACAGCTGCAGCTAAAATCTGCACCTCAAAACCTGCTTCTCTGAGGAAATCAACAAACACAAGCGGCATAAATTCCGGAACCAAGACCGGAAATCTGGGAGAATCGAGCAAGTGTGGCAGCAGATCTGTCAGCAGGTGGTAATAACTGTAAATATGAGGAGAGATGCCTAAATGGTAGGTTCCTTTAAGCAGCTGGGCATTTGCGGGCTCAGCTAAACCTAGACTCAGCCGTGCTTCAATGTGACGGCGGTGTTCTCCTGCAGGCGGATTTTTTTCTGGATTTGAAAGATGCCAGGGGTATTTCTGAAAGTGGAACCAGATTTGATTTCCGGACTGCACTAAACCATCGACGGCGGAAAGCAGAGCATTTTCAAGAATCAATTGCATCTTTAACTTTTGGTCAGCTCAGACAATCAACAGTTGTGGGCCGTTTCGGGGTTTTAAGGATGTGGCTAGGTTTTTAACCGGTTTCCCTGGATTCCCGTTTGCACGGGAATGACAATCGGGGTTATTAAATTTTGAAAATGATAAACGTAGGGGCACGGCGCGCCGTGCCCAGAACTATGATTTGAACGGTAGCCCCGAACTCCGTTTCGGGGTTTTAAGGATGTGGAGTCGAAAGGCCAAGCAAATAATGCTCAACCGTCAGCTGTCAGTGTTCAACCGTATTGACGTTCGTAGTAGTCTTGATATGCGCCGGAAGTAATATTTTTGACCCAGTCCTGATGGTCAAGATACCAGCGGATGGTTTTGGCAAGACCTTGTTCGAAAGAGTAACGCGGTGTCCATTTTAAAGCTTTTTCAATTTTTTCTGCATCAATAGCATAACGCCGGTCGTGTCCGGGACGGTCTGTTACAAAATTTATCAGTTTTTCACAGGACTCATCTCCACTTCTGCCCAGCTCTTTGTCCAGTTCTTTGCAGACAAAACGGACAATGTCGATGTTGCTCCATTCGTTAGCACCACCGATGTTGTATACTTCTCCGGAATCCCCTTGATGAAAAACACGATCCAGCGCTTCGCAGTGATCCTCAACAAACAGCCAGTCACGGATATTTTTCCCATCTCCATAAACAGGAATTGGTAGATTCTGCAGGCAATTATTTATCAGCAAAGGCAGTAGCTTTTCCGGAAACTGAAAAGGCCCGTAATTATTTGAACAGTTGGTTGTAACAACGTTCATTTTGTATGTGTGGTGCCAGGCACGCACCAGATGATCACTGGCTGCTTTTGAGGCAGAATAGGGTGAGTTTGGAGCATAAGCAGTGCTTTCAGAAAATTTACCCTCTGAACCAAGAGAACCGTAAACTTCGTCTGTACTCACATGCAGGAAACGATGTGCGCTCAGCTCTGCACCCCAAAATTTACGTGCTGTTTCCAGCAAATTGAAAGTGCCGGTTATATTTGTTTCAATAAATTCAGCAGGACCATGGATACTTCGGTCTACGTGAGATTCCGCGGCAAGATGAATAACCGCATCTACTTTATGCTCTGAAAAAGCTTTTGAAATTTCGAGGGGTTTTCGCAAATCACCAAGGACAAAACGGTAATTTGGGTGAGTTTTTACTGCCTGCAGATTTTCCAGATTGCCTGCGTAAGTCAGGGCATCAAAATTGATGAGCTGATCATCAGGATGGTTACGAAGCCAGTGCAAAACCAAATTTGCTCCGATGAATCCCGCACCACCTGTGATCAACAAGTTCATGTCTGTTTCAGAAAGAAGCAGTCAATAAATCGAGGCGCCATTGAGGGGAAGCCGTATTATCATCCAGTTCAGGACGTGGTAATATTTTTGCCGGACGCAGGGCTAAGACGTTTGAATTAAGATCGAAGTGAAATAAACCCTTTGGTTTACCGTCACTCATGAAGATATCACCACCTGATTGAGAATCATACATCCCGAAGCCCATTCCCACAAACAAACCCACGGCCAAACCTTTGATAATGTATTTAGGAAATAATTTATCTTCTTTATCTTCTTCCTGCAGAGCCCATAAAGCTAGTCCGGAAACACCACCTATCGCGGAACCCCAGAGACTGCTTTTAAAGACTACTTCGAGAGTTTCTGCGCGTGCGTTAGTAATGCCGCCAAATAATAAGCTAACTGTAAGGACACCAATGCCCAAAGATCTTTTCAGCCAATTCATTCAAACCTCCATGTTATGGCGTTTTAGTAAGTGTTAATTGCAGAGTTCTACTCAGCAACTTTAAGCCTTTAAGGTATAACAATTTACCTTAAAATGCAACCGTTCTTTAAGGCTTTTATCTGGAATGAGTTAAAATTTGAGTTAAGTTTGTTTGTAAATTAAAAACGTTTTTTTATAATTTCTCAACTACTAAAATTAATATCAACCGGGATTTTTTAACGAACTTGAGTTCGGAAAATGGGACTTACAAAGAAATTCCAAAAAACTTTAAAACCAGAAAAAACAGCATAATTACTCCACCTGCAATAACGAGGTGCATCATAAAATCATTTTTCATACGTTTTCTAAATTAAGTAGGAAGTTTATTAGCCTGAGCAAGATAATT
>JABGPG010000236.1:0-1678 GCA_018645085.1 Deltaproteobacteria bacterium | reverse complement strand
CCGGATGTGCTGGCACCGGTATAAGTCGGCGAGATTGTAATATCGAGAGAAAATGCTCCAGGATCACCATTAGCAAAACCCATCGGTCCGCCTTGGTGACAGGCCCAGGCGTTTCCTCCTCCAAATATAACCGCAGTTGTCAGCAGTAAAAAAGTTTTCCAATTCATGATTAATATACCTTTAAGACATTCCGCAAGTGTTACGCAATTCAGGATCTTCTTTGATCCATTTGCTGAGTTCAGTCATGAATTCCGGAGTCTGTTTTTCAGTTTCAAAAAGCTGAATCGTTTGCTGACGATGCTCCCATAACATTCCGGCAAACACCTCAGAGGATGATTGCGGACATTCCATCAATCTTGATAATGCTTCCAGATGTGGACCTTGCCCACGTACAGTTTCTACTAATAATTGCTGGTGAGACTTCTTAATAAATTGTCTGCGCTCATGTTCAAGATACTGCGAAAAATCCCAATTTTTGCAACCTGAAGTTCCGGACGTACTCGCGCTAGTGTAAACCGGAGAATATGTCAAATCTACCCAAGACATGATTGGATCTTTGGAGGAAACCCCCATGAAGCCTTCTCCACGGCAGGCCGCCTGCAGTTTGTAACTGTGGCCGAAAAACAAAATAATTAATACAGCAAATAAAACGTTCAACAGATATTTACGCTGGCTGGAAAGCGATCCAAACATGAAACTCCAGGATTGAGGAATATGGGAGGTTCCATTGGAACCCCCCGGAGAGCAGGGTAGTTATCAGCCTCGAACTTTTTCGGCTTTGCGGATTACTTGTGTTTTCATGGTATCAATACTTTTGGAAAGTGCTTTGTAAAGATTTTCATGATCAGCTTTGCTGGAAATGGGTTTATTACGGTAACTGCAGTTGATGCCCACATGGTAAGATTCTTCATTGACTTTATTCAGCGTGACATGAAAGGGGAATTTGTCATCAGTAATTTTGATTAGTTCTTCAAATGCTTGATGTACGTGATCGCTGACGGCATCAGAGTTGCGGATGTTGTTGAAAGTAAGGTGTATGGGCATAAGTTCTCCTACTGGCTAAAGATTGACTTGAAAAAATGCAGTGAAAACAACGGCATTTTGGGTGAAGCACAGAAATACAGAGTTCATAAAAGTGACTGTTTACTTTGGCGGCGGCGCATCTCCTGGATTGCTCAGAGGCAGTTTCTCAGTTGTTTTAGCTGTTGAGCTGCTCTCAGGCAGTTCGGCCAGTGTTTCAGTAACCGTGGTCTCTTCATCAGCTTTTGAAACAAACAAAAAATAACCCGGCAACAATACAAGCAGATAAGATAAAATGCCGACAACGGCGATTATCGCAATTCGCATAACTTTTATTTTAAGAAAAGTGATCCAGCACCATTTCCCATAAATTAGGGGTTAATGCAGTTTAACAATCTCTAGGGCTTTGGTCAATTCCGTAATCATACTAAGTTGAAATATTATGCCTAAAATCCCCAAAGCAACTGAGAAGGTGAACCGTTGTTGTGTTGCGAAAACTATTATCTCAGCATAATTTCAAGACACAAGCACTGATACAAACTGATACACCCTGTTACTGCTAAGAAAAGCATTTACACATTTCTTCGGCTAAAATTGTTCTCACTGGAATTCCCCAGCATTGATCCCCCTCGATAATAGGAGTATTATGAAAAAGGTC
>JABGPG010000220.1 GCA_018645085.1 Deltaproteobacteria bacterium | reverse complement strand
AGCTTGTTTCCAAGCAAATTTTCACCATATTGTGTATAAGCATCTCCTGAAAGCTGTTGCCAGGATAACTGAAAGGACCAGTCGGTGACAGGTGCATAGTTCAATTGTGTTATCACATTAAAACTCTGGTCAGCTAAATTTCCCAGCCAAGTCAGTGAAGGTGTAAAGTACAACCAGTCAAACGGTTCTTTGAGACTGGCTTTGACGTAAGCATAGTCTTGACTTACAATTTGCTTTGACTGGAGTTCAGTCAAGGCCGTTTTTGCTGCAACTGCAGAAGCGTTTTCAATTGTTTTATAAATCTCAGTGGATTCGTCTTTGGTCCAGCCTGAAGTATCGTGATAACCTTCGATGGTCCAGGTGATTTCATTATCTGTTAGATAACGTATTCCCAAAAGTGACTTAGTGTATTTGTTTGACAAATCCGTATCTTCTGCATACTCACCGTGCATTTCGAAATTGGAACTAAGATTTGACGCAAAATCAAAGCCCCAATCCGTTTCTGCTTTTTCACTCCAATGAGTCAGGTATAAATCAAAATCTGTAGTACCCAGTAGTGCAGAGAGCTTAAGCCCCCAGATATCTTCCTGCTCAAGATTTGCCTGATAATCACCGTTGATTCCTGAACGGACTGGCAGATAGACTAAGGTCAGGGAATTTGAGTCCAACCCGGAAAGTGTCCCGGGAATTAAGATTCCCTGAACCATCCACAATCCTTCACGGGCAGCTTCCGGATTCTCAGGATCTTTGGAACGTTCAAGCAACGCAACCGGATTAAAGGCATAGCCTTTACCCCAGCGTAGCAGCCGTTTGCCCGATTCTATACTGTGTGGATCAAGTGTGGACAGTTGCCAGTATGCTTCCTGAAGAACAGCAGTTTGCTCAATTGTATCGCTAAGGCTGGAACCTGTAATCCGGAATTCACCTACGAAATATAAGCGGGACCACTCCCAATCCCAACGGCTTTCAAGAGGGATTTGCAAACTCAAATCCTGCGCTTTCGTTTGCTGATCCTGCTGAAATTTGAAGGGATACAGTACTGAATCCTGGTTGAAAGTTTTGGAAGCTCCTGCGACCGTCAACTCGCTTTTCCATTCCCATGTTTTTTTAGTGAACTCTTCAACTTCAAAGGAATACAGGGAATCATCCTGTGCAAACAAAGTAAGCGAAGAAAACAGTAAACCAAAAATAATTAATAATGCACTCATTGCAAGTAAAGGTTTCATTTTATCACCTCAATGTCTCAATGCGTCCCATGTATTCTGTAGTAAAAACTGCCGCAGGAAGATCTCTGGGTTTCATCTTTGCGAAAATCATGATGGATTTGTAACCTTCATAAAGTGGGCTGTCTGTTTCCACTACAGAAGGCCGTTTAATTCCATTACCAAAATCTTTGATGTTTTTAAAATAGAGTGTCTTGATCAACATTCCGGAAGATGTAAATGCTCTAATGGTACGAGGAGATTTGAGTTCTTGATCGATCATCATTTCCAGCCTGTCATATGCCACATTTCCGGTTTTGGCTCTCAAATTCAATTGGAGTAGATTAATTCCGGATAGCCCTTTCTGCTCCGATTCTACAAGACTCACCGCATTATATTCTGTCTGATAATCAACTTTCAAAATGTCAGCGTTATTAAAAACCCCTCCTGTTACAGACTGCAGTGAAGTAATCCTTATAGGCCGACCTACATTTGGAATATAAAGCCACATGTTTTCACCTACCCGCAAGGTGGCCCGTCCCTTTTCAGAGGCTGGTGAAAGGAAAAGGCTGACCACATTTTCACGGCCTTGTTTGAGCGTAAAGAGCACAAATTCTTTTTTACTTCCATCCGGTTCAATATTTATCAATTTACGATAGGACTCATATTGTGGTGGATTCAAATCGCGATCAATTGCTTCCAGCCACTCCTGTGCAGTGGTTTGAGCAAACAGACTGAAGGGTAAGGTCAGCAGGGCAAGCAACAAGGTGCTTTGGAAAATTTTCTTTGCATAAAAACAGCTTGAATTTCTCATTGTCTTATCTCTGAAAAAAGTTAATTATTAAAAACATCTTTGATTTGATTTACATCTGGAGGACACAGAGTTTTGATGTCTCAATCTTCTCTGTGTCCTTATTAATTGCTTAAACTATTTATCTTCTAATTAGATAGTTTCTAAAAATGTCCCAAAGCATCCACTGGTTCCAATCTGGAGGCTTTCACCGCAGGCTGTAAACTTGCCAGAGCGGAAATCACAATTACTATCACTGCAGTGGTGATTACTTCAGAAACGGCGATTGTTGGAGAAAGTACCAGAGCATCCTGTTTTCCAAAGGAAAAAATGATTTGCTGCCAATTCAAATACTGGATGATAGCAATGCTGATGAGACTACCGGATACCGCACCGAAGATGCCAAGGAACAAGCCTTCCATTAAGAACAATGACCAGATTTTTCGAGGACTTGTGCCCATAGCTGCTATTGTGCCTATTTCCCTGATTCGCTCATAAACCGCCATCAACATCACATTCATGATACTCACCAGTACTATGGCAATCAAAATGATTTTGACAAACAATGTCAGTAAATCAATAATCTTGGCAATGTTGGAGAAGGGCGATAGTTTTTGCCAGGTATGGACTTCAAAAACCGGCTTATCATTTTTATTCTGGAACTCCGCAAGAGTTTGATTGAGTTGTCCGTAGCTTTGATCTATAAGTTCAAAATTATTTAAACGTATAGCCACTTCATTGACTTCCCCATCCTTAATCCGCAGCAGTTGATAGGCATCTTTAATGTTTAAGTAGCCGTCCCTGCCTCCGGGCCCGGTCATGGTGCCAATAACTCCGCTGACTTCTAAAGGTATTCCATTTACAGAACCATCCTTATTCGTGGCTACAAGCACGACCTGATCACCTACTTTTATTTTCATGCCTTTGGCCAGTGCATCCGGCAGCCAAATCTCACCTCTTTGGAGAGACGGAATTTCTTTCGAATCAGGCTTGTTCCCGGAAACACGTTGAACAAGGAGCGGCACTGTTTGGAGTTCTTGTTCGGGATTGATGCCATTCAGGCGGATATTGGAAGTTTCCGTAAAATTGCTCAACATTCCGCCAAATTTTAAGCGTAGAGAATACGATTCTACGGTCTTATCTTCGGTCAGGATTTCTTCAAGATTAGCAACCTGTTTTGTGGGCAGGTTCAAATTCAAGGGAGAATTATCAATCGAAGCAACATAACCTTTACGGTGTACCTGCAGATGCCCCATCATGGAATCTGTGATTTGCCCCACCATCAACTGCTTGAAAGATCCTGCGACTGCAATAAAGACTAAGACCGTGACAATGCCGATGATCACCAAACTGGAGGTCAGCAGGGTTCTGCGTGTATAACGTAACAGATTACGATACGCAATTTTGGCTATTTTAAACATACTCCCTCCTGTCTTCTCTATTTATAAGGTTTCCGTCTTCCAGTGTATAAATAATTTCTGCTTCTCCAATGATTTTTGGATCATGCGTGGAAAACACAAAAGTGGTCTGTTCCTGATCTTTCATTCTCTTCATCAAGTTAATTATTTTGAATGCAGTATCATGATCAAGATTGGCCGTTGGTTCATCTGCAATTACTATTTTTGGTTGAGTAACTAAAGCTCTGGCAACAGCAACACGTTGCATTTGACCACCGGATATCTGATTCGGTCGTTTATCCTTCTGTTCCAAAACGCCTACTGCATCCAAAAGACTGAGAATGCGCTCACGGTTGTTGTTGCTGTCTTCGTTTTTAATCATCAACAGGGGGTATTCCACATTTTCATAAACACTCAACACAGGAATCAAATTGAAATTCTGAAAGACAAATCCTAAGTTTTGTCCGCGAAAATCTGCGCGTTTCTTTTTGTTCAAATCCTGTACTTCCTGATTTTCAATTTGAATTGAACCTGAAGTTGGTTGATCAAGACAACCAATCAGGTTAAGAACAGTTGATTTGCCACTGCCAGATGGACCGACAATCGAAACAAATGAACCGGACTCAATTTCCATATTTACGTTTTTTAACGCATGGATGGAAACATCACCCATTTTGTAAGTCTTGGAAATATTATTTAGTTTAACAAACGGCATGTTGCTCCTTTCAGCTAATGCATAACTTCTTGAGGTTTGAAATGATTTGCTTGAACGCCAATCAATAAAATACTGACTGGCTTAGTTTCCAGTCTAACTAAAAAATGTGAAGGAAATTTGAAGAAATTGTGGGTAATTTGTGAAATTTATTAGCAAAGACAAAAGTAAGAAAATAGCAATATCCTCAGGAGTTTAAGTCAAGTATTTTTACCTAAATATTATTACGGATAGACAGGATATAACAGGAGGGACATACTGAAAATTAGTTCTCTTGCAGTCAGTTATTCTTGGGTTGAGGCAGCCATATTCTAGGCCTGTATTTTAATTAACAAAGAATCTTAATTAGAAAAACAAGTCACGGTTTCTGAGAATGATGAACTTAGAATGAGAGCTTTAATGAGCTAATGAATGTTTGCTGTAGGCATTCGCTTTTTTGAATTTTCGCGGCAATTGTTTTGTAAATCAGAGACGATGCTTGTCTTAAATATTAATCCTGGATCAAGAAAGGAGTTCAGTATTATTTCCCACTAACTACGGCAAATGATATTTGTTAATCAGGAGGCTGATCTTTACCGTAAATTTTAATTAATATTCTCTAAAAAAGGTAATTATGAAATCTCCAAAACAAATGTTGATCATGGTCGTCACCTTGATGTTCGGTATGTTTTTTATCTCCAATTCTGCGATGTCGCAGCAAATGAAGTTGGTCAGTGTGAAGACCAAATCCCCCATTGTACTTGATGCTTTCCAGGAAAAGGCCTGGAGCAAAGCAAAAGCATTGAAAGTTGTACTTGATGAAACTCCTTATAAACCCAGCAATGGTTATGATGGAATGAAGGAAACAACAGTCAGCATCAAGTCTTTGTACAATAAAAGCAGTATTTATTTCTATATACAGTGGGATGATCCAACCAAAAGTTTAGCCAGATTCCCTTGGATTAAGCAGGGAAATGGAAGTTGGAAGCAGTCAATGAATAAAGACAGTACAGGTCACGATAATAGTTTTTATGAAGACAAATTTGGGATTTACTGGGAGATCAAAGCCCAGGGATTTAAAAAGAAAGGTTGCGATGTTTCCTGCCATATTGCCGAAGATGGTAAAGTTGACGGTATTAAAGATACTTCGGCCGGAAGAAAATACACCAAACTTGCTGGCGAAACAATTGATATGTGGCACTGGAAAGGTGTTCGTACAAATCCTTTAGGTTTGTTTGATGACCAATTTGTTGACAGTACAAAGGATCCTAAAAAGAATAAAAATTGGGGTCGTAAAGGTGATGACAAAATTGGTGGTGGTTATAAAAACAACATCAACAAAGCAAAAACAGGTCCTGTTTTTATGAACTCAGGTGGTAGCGAAGAGTATAAGTATATGGTGGTTCCTTGGTTGAGAACAAAATTTGTTGATAATTTTAAAACCGGTGATGTCGTTCCCGGTATAGTCCTGTCTGCATTCACCGGTCACCGCGCGGATATCAAAGTCAAAGGTGCCTGGAAAGATGGTAAATGGACTCTGGAAGTTAAAAGATCATTAAAGACCAGAGGTAAAAACGCCAAGATTCAGGATGTTCAGTTTAGTGATCTGAAAAAACCATATTATTTTGGACTTTCGGTCTTTGATAATTCTCAGATCAATCATATCTATCATAATGGCTCAATTGAGTTGAGATTCAACTAAGTTCATAGTCATGTTTTTATAGAGGCGGTTATTGATCGGATTCAAGATTGATAACCGCCTTTTCTTTATATTATTATTAATTTATATCAGTATGTTAGTTGAAGTTATTCCCAAGTTAAAACGGAAGACTGTTTTTGAGAAAACAGTGATTTCACTTTGTTGTTTTGTCGCATTTATTTCTGTTCAGCTGTTTTCTGCTCAGAATTATGCGCAGGCAGAATCGCATCAAAAGAGTAGTCTTGGGTCAAGTGTTGTAGAGGCTGAAGAAGAAGGATTTGAGGAAGAGGCTGAAGAAGAAGGATTTGAGGAAGAGGCTGAAGAAGAAGGATTTGAGGAAGAGGCTGAAGAAGAAGGATATGAAGAAGAAACTGAAGAAGAATACGAGGAAGAAGCCGAAGAAGAAGTTGAAGAAGAAGGATTCGAGGAAGAAGCCGAAGAAGAGCATGGAGATGAGATCAGTGAAGAGTCAGTTGATCAACAAGCAATTGACAGAGAGAACGAAATACAAGCCGTTGTAAAAAAAAGTATTGACCGCACAAAATTCCCTCGAATTGTAGGTTCAATGAAAGACAATATGTATCAACATGTGACGACAGATGAATCGATTGCAACTGTTGAACTTTGGATCAAAGAAGGACGAAAAAATGACGACTTTTTTAAAGACAAGATCCTGCCAATCATGAAAGATGACTGTTCAAAGTGTCATAGTACATCTTCAACCATGTCAAAAGGAATTCCGGAACTTCCTCTCACCAGTTACGAAGAAATCATAAAATTTACAAAATTGAGTCCTGCAGATTTGCAGTGCGAAGAATGTCATGCTGACCCTGCTTTAAAAAATCACGCTGACAAAAAAATAAACTCTATCTACATAGAACAGGGACTAAAACAACAATCTGCACATACGAAAGTACCTTGCGTGAGATGCCACTTTGAGCTGCATCAAGAAACAGATGAATTTTGCCAAGATGCAGAAATGTTTAAACAAAATATAATTGCTGCTGAACCAGACTCAACTTTGAATTGTCAACAAATCAAAAAACCGGATTGCAGCAGGTGTCATAATAAAGTGGCAGATAAAATCAGCAATAGCACTCATTTTGTTACAGATAAAAGCTCCGAGACTAAGATGCCGCAGTGCATTGATTGTCACAGAACCCATGATGTTGTGACCTCAAAGCAGGATAAAACAAATCTGAACATTATCAATGATTGCGGAAACTGTCATAACGATTTATTGGAAAGTTATTTAAATTCTTATCATGGAAAGGTTGCAAGATTAGGCAGTGAAAAATCTGCCAAATGCGTTAATTGTCATGGCTCACATGAAATGCTGAATGTCGATAATCCTGCCTCGCCTTTACATGCTGATAATATTCAAAAAACATGTGCAGAATGCCATACTGACGTTAATGCTAATTTTGTCGGCTTTATTCCTCATGCTAATCATTATGATCAAGAGAAATATCCAAAACTTTTCTATTCTTTCTGGGGGATGACTGGTTTGCTGCTGCTGGTATTTGTAGCGTTTGGAATACACACATTTCTCTGGTTTACTCGATCTTTGCTTGAAAGAGCAAAAATGAAAAAGGAAAAATTAATCATAATTCCTCAAGGAGACGAAAAACATGTCAGACGTTTTACATTATCTCAGACAGTCATTCATTTAATGATCATCGTCAGTTTTCTAAGCTTAGCGCTTACCGGAATGTCGCTGAAGTTTCCGGAGAATCCGTTCTTTTTCTGGGTCACTCAAATGCTGGGGGGGCCACATGCAATGGGATACATACACAGAATTGGAGCAGTGATCACCCTTGCTTACGTTGCCGTACATTTTTTTCAATTGGCAGGGTTATTTTGGCGAAAACAAATTACGCTGAAAGGTCTGTTCAAGGAAGAATATTCTTTGATTCCTTTGTGGAGGGATGTCAAAGATATCAAAGCTAATGTTTTATATTTCATCGGTAAAGGTCCTAAACCGGAATTTGGACGATGGACCTATTGGGAAAAGTTTGATTATTTAGCAGTTTTTTGGGGTGTCCTGATCATTGGGGCAACAGGTCTTGTTCTCTGGTTCCCGGAAGAAGCTACAACGGTTCTTCCAGGTTGGGCGCTTAATGTGGCGACAATTATTCATAGCGATGAAGCATTACTGGCGACTGTCTTTATCTTTGTAGTCCATTTCTTTCACACCCATTTGAGACCGGAAAGTCTACCGATGGATTCGGTTATATTCACTCAGCGAATGCCTTTGTCCAAATTTAAAGAAGAGCGTCCCAAAGAATATGCGAGTTTATTGAAAAGTGGGAAACTTGAAGAATTGCTTCTTCCGCCACCTAAAAAATGGTTTTCGAAAACTGTCTTAGCAGTTGGGCTTACTTTTTTGGCAATTGGAGTGTTGATCGTCATCGCCATTATTTATTCTTTGATTGCTTCACTG
>JABGPG010000215.1 GCA_018645085.1 Deltaproteobacteria bacterium | reverse complement strand
ATAGCGTCAAAACCAAGTTGGCTGGCTTGTTCCATTGCTTCATGTATAGGCAATGTTCCTTCCAGACCACCTTCAAATATCCAATAACTTGCACTGATTTTCATGATCCAACCACGAATTTAACAATTAATTTTGTCCTTCTCCCTTTACTATGGAAGAGGTAGGTTTAAGCATAATATTGAGCTTGTAACGGTCACCAAGATAAACTGATTTTACAAACTCAACAGGATGCGAATTTTCATTGAAAGTAGAACGTTCAAAACTCAAAACTGGTTTTGAATTTTCAATACCTAATTTTTTCATTTCGTCATCACTGGGCAGACGTGCCTCCACAGTTTGTTGCGCTACAACCAATTGGAAAGAGTATTGATTACGCAAAATGTTGTAAAGTGACTCCTGTGAAAAATCGTAATGTTTTTCAATATCTGGACAAAGAGCGTAGGGAATGTGGGTACGTTCCAGGGAAATCAATTCTTCGTCCGCCAGTCTGAAACGTTCGAGCACAAAAATCAAGGTTCCGGGGCCGATCCAGAGCTTTTTAGCTGTTGATTCATCTGCATTCTCAACACCTATTGACAGAATACGGCTGGTCACTTTAAGATTCTGTGCAGCCATATCTTCGCTAAAAGAAGTCAGCTTTTCCAGGTTTTGATCGATTTTAGTTTGCGGCGCAACAAAGGTTCCTTTTCCGGAGCGTGCGTAAACCCAACCCTCACGTTCCAACTCTTTGAATGCTTTAGTTACTGTCATCCTGCTGACCATAAATTTTTCAGCAAGTTGCCGTTCTGAAGGCAGACGTGAGTCTACAGGATAGCTTCCGGACTTTATTCCACTTTGACAGTGGTCTTTGATTTGCTGATAGAGCGGTGTCGCAACATTCGGATTTACAACAATTGCAGGGTTGGCACTAGCCGTATCCAGTGAGTCTTGTTGTGGAGGATTTAGCACATCAATATCTGGTTTAGAATTCATTGGATAATTTATTTTGCAAAATTTACTAAACCTGTTTGTCGAAAATAATTGATGACTGTTGAGTAAATTATCTTAAATCTATGATTTTTCATTTCGAAAGTAGCTGCTTTTTTAAGCTAGCTCATCACCTCAGGAACTTCCTGCCGTTTCATAGCGTCTCCATTGGAATCAAAAACATGGAAACTGGAAGGACTAGCAACCAGCTTAATTGTTTCTCCTTCACTCACCAGTGCATCACCCTGGAGTAATGCACAAAAATTCTGATTTAAACTTACACTTCCATAAACTAAAGTACTACCGCCAAGCCGCTCTAAAACTTCAACTTTCATCGGCAGACCCTTAGCTGTTTTAGACAGTATCAAATCTTCAGGTCTGATACCAATTTCGAGCTCGTCACCGCTATTTTCAGCTTTAGTTTCAACAGGAAGCAATTGCTCACCTATTTCAGGTAATTCTACAGAAACTCCTTTTGAGCTTGAGGAAAGATGTGGTACTTTCAAAAAATTCATTTTGGGATGCCCAATGAAACCAGCCACAAACTTTGTGCTTGGACGATGATACAATTCCATCGGCGTTCCGAACTGCTCTACCTTTCCTTCAGACAGTACTACAATCCTGTCTGCCATTGTCATAGCTTCAACCTGATCGTGGGTCACATAAATCATCGTCGCGTCAAGACTCTTGTGAAGTTTTGCCAGTTCAACCCGCATTTCACCGCGTAAAGCGGCATCCAGATTGGAAAGCGGTTCATCAAAAAGGAAAACCTTTGGTTGTCTCACAATTGAGCGGCCGATTGCCACACGTTGACGTTGCCCTCCTGACAACTGTCCGGGTTTGAAATTCAGTCGATCAGTCAATTGCAAAGTTTCCGCTGCACGCATCACCAAATTTTCAATTTCTGCTTTTGGAAGTTTAGCTACACGAAGCGGAAAAGCGATATTTTCAAAAACATTCAAATGAGGATAAAGTGCATATGATTGAAAAACCATTGAAATTCCACGCTCAATAGGATGTGCATCAGAAACTTCGATACCGTCAATTTCGATTTCACCGTTTGTCGCTTCTTCAAGTCCGGCAATTATACGCAACAAAGTCGTCTTGCCGCATCCTGACGGACCAACAAAGACTATGAATTCTTTGTCTTCAATATCGAGATTGATGTCAAACAATACTTGCGTGCTGTCAAACGATTTTTTGATTGATTTAAGAGATACTGTCGCCATCGAATATTCCTGTTAAACCTTGCTAGTCATAAATTGGGATTAAAAAGGCGAGCGGTTTTACTGCGCCCGCCTTTACTTGTTTCTACTTAAATTCCTCAAGCTCTTGAGCTGCAGTTGCAACCAAGTCTTTAGCGGAACCTTCTCCAAGTACAATTCCTTGAATCATACTGTTTATCACTGTTTGCAGAGATTTGTATTCAACAAACAATGGTTCTGGACCACCTGAACCAATCGGTTCAACAAAAACGCTCCAATACGAAGAATTGACATAGTAAGGATTATCGACCATTCCTTCATACTTCATGATCGGTGTTAAACCCCAACTTGAATCAAGCTCGTACTGTGCTTCTCCTGAAGAAAGTGCACGTGCGAGTTCCATGGCGACATCTTCATGTCCTGTTCCTTTGAAGACCGCAAGTGAATCAGTAATCAACAGAGTTCCATTTGTTCCACTTGGACCGGAAGGAATTGGAACGGCAATGGTTTTCAGCGTCTTTTTATGCTGTCCACCGCCCCAAGGACCATCGATGTACATGGCCACTTTTTCGTCATTAAAGAGGTCTTTAAGTTGTGATCTCTCAAATGCAGTTGGACCTTCCTGAGCCACACTTACTAACTTACCATAAAATTCAAGTGTTTCGACAGTTGCAGGACTGTTCAGCGTGATTGTATTGGTTTCCGAATCAATCACTTGTCCACCGTTGCTGTAAAGGTAGTTCAGGAACTGGTGCATGGTATTATCAAAATCTTTGGCTGCAAGACCAACTCCGGCAATACCGAGTTTATCTTTGACAGTCTTTGCCATTTGATACATACCTTCCCAAGTATGAGGTTGCACACACTGCATACCGGCTTTTTCAATCAGACCGCAGTTGATGAAAAGAGCTTTCGTTGAGAAAGCATGAGGAAATCCCCAGAACTTTCCTTCGTAGCTGACTGTATTCAAGATACCTGGCTGATAATTAGCCTGATCTGCTTCCGGAATACTTACTGAGACAATCAGGTTATTTTTGGCCAATTGTTTCAATGTTCTTGATCCCATGTATGAGAGACTCACTGGATCACCTGCAGCCGCAAGCGTCATTGACTTGTCCTGGCAAGTTCCCCACGGAACTGCTTCCATATTTACTGTTACTCCAGAATGACTGGCCTGAAAGGCATCAATCACTTTTTGATCTGCCGCACGGACTTCACCTCCGCACATGATAAATCTCAGTTCCTGAGCCTGGATTTGAAATAAACCCATTAACAGAAACAGACTTGCACCAATCAGCGAAATTCGCTGTATTTTTTTCAACATTTTCATATTCACCTTTGTTGTTTGAAATAATGGTCCTGAGACCGTGATTAGTTCACGTTTCAATCTCCATGGAATGTTTTTAAAAATTCCCCCAATCTAAACGTGAGTTAAGTTTTTTTTCACCTTTTTAGTTGATGAAACTATTATACATTTTCAATTGTCACTGCACCTCCACTTTTATTTATTGTGTAATATATTGTTTGACCCATATTTGCAAAACAGGCCGTACTTCATCCCTTGATTGCACCTTTGGTTAAGCCTTCAACGAGATAACGTTGCAGGAACAGGAAAATTAATAACACCGGTATAATCCCCACAATACTTGCGGCCATCAACTGATTCCAGATTACACTCTGATAGCCGACAAATTCAAATATTCCTGCAGGAAGAGGCATTAATTCCCGCTTTTGATTGAATGTAATTGCAAAAAGAAATTGCTGTGCATAAGCACCAATGAATGTGGCAACTCCCACCACAATCAAACCGGGAACGGCTAGTGGAATGACCACTTTCCGCAGAATATAAATGCGGGACGCACCGTCAATCCAAGCCGATTCTTCCAGTTCAATCGGAATTTTTTCAAGGTATGATTTCAGTAGCCAGATTCCTGTCGGAACCAAAAAAGCGGCTCCTGGAACAAACATAGCGGCGTAAGTGTTGAGCAAGCCCATTGAACGAAGTAATTTGTATAATGGTATCAACAACACTGCTCCGGCAAACATATTGACTCCGAGAAACAAACCCAAGCTAACAGATTTTCCTTTGAAGTGAAAACGCGCATAAGCATAAGCAGCAGGTATAACAAAACTCAAGCATAACAATGTAGTAACTGAGGCTAAAAAAACACTATTGAAAATATATCTTCCCAACATTGGAACAGTATCCCAAATATCAAAATAGGCTTGAAAAGACATGTCATTTGACCAGAACTGATATGGTGATCGAAATAGATGTTCCAAGGGTCTTAAAGATGCCATAAACATTTCTAAAAACGGCAGCAGAATGAAAGTCATGAAAATTAAGACTGCCAGATAGAGACCTGCTTTTTGGAACAGAGTATATTTTCCCATAATTATTTTGTCTTGTAGCGTTCGTTTATCTTATTCAACAGAATCAGATACAGTAATGAGAAGACTGCTAGCGACAGAACTACCATCAAAGCCCGTGTTGCTCCGTAACCGAACTTATAGTTTGCAATCGCCATTTTGTAAGTGTCAATGATCATGGTGGTGGTTGCTCCTAGAGGTCCACCCTCAGTGAGAATCCAGATTACCTCAAATGAATTGAAAGTCCAAATCGCGGAGAGCAGGGACATGGTAACGATCACGGGCATGATCTGCGGGATCGTTATCCGGCGGAACCGATACCAGCGTGATGCGCCATCGACGTAGGCCGCTTCATACAAGTCATCCGGCACACTCTGCATAGCCGCAAGAATGAAAATGGAAATCATCGGAGTGCCGATCCAGACATCGGTAACGACTGCCGAATAAAACGCACTTGATTTATATGCCAAAAATTCAAAGGGACCATCGATAATTCCGAGACGCATCAAAACACCGGCTAAAATACCAAAGTGTCCATTGTATAACCAGAGCCAACCGATACATCCAATGGCCATTGGAACAATCCAGGGTGGCATCACCATCACACGAAAAGCGGCTTTGCCACGAATTTTAGCGTTCAATAATAAGGCTCCGATGGTTCCTATTATCATTTTCAGGAGTACGGACAGAAACATCCAGTAGAAAGTCCTGCCTACAATGCCTGGATATTTTCGGTTATTCAGCAGTTTTTCATAATTATCCCAGCCGATGTATTGTTCACCACCCAGACCTGCATTTGTAAATGAGAGCCGGATAGTTTCCAATAGGGGCCAGCCTACAATAAGAAACATGAAGAGTGCCGCCGGTGTGATCAACAGCCAGGCAAAGAGTGTACGCGATCGTAAAAATTCCCTCCATTTTGACGAGGATTTTGAGTTCTTGGAAATTACAGTCATAAAGTAGCTAAAATGTTATTGCTGATAATCAGTTCAGATGATAACTTTCCCAACCAAGTTGATTTAAGACTCTGGAAAAATATTTTACCGTACCCATAAATTCTGGCAAACTACGTTTTCTCAAAGTAGAAGACCATGAAACTTCAGAGAGTGCAAGTATTCTTGGTACAAGCATAGTGTCCATATCTCTGTCTTTGATAATAGTTTCTGACCACAAGGCACCTTGAATTCCAATAATATTTTGCTCCAATTCCGGTTCATCTAATGGGACAGGATCCCAAGCTAAAGCATCTTCCATCGAAACAATTGCAGCCCAACTCACACCACGATCAAGCGGATTTTCGGATTGTGCCATATCGAAATAAACATGTTGTGCCGGAGACATAACCACCTCATAACCTTCCCTGGCGGCTTTCAGGCCAGGTTCCTGACCACTCCATGAAAATAGTAGTGCATCATTTCCGATTCCTCCTTTGTTTCCTCTTCCGGCTTCTTCCCAGGCCGCCGGACGGGCACCTGCTTCAACGAGAATTTTTGCTGCCTGCTGCATGGTCCATTCTTGAACATCGTCTGTGGTTTTCAATGCTTGCTCAAACTTTAATTTTTCGATTGCCGGTGATTTTTCCCAAACCCCAGGAGGAAGTTCATCACAGCCGAGATGAATTATTCCGAACGGAAACAAACTACTTATTTCCGGAAGGACTTTTTTTAAAAAATACC
The DNA here is from genome assembly GCA_018645085.1 of Deltaproteobacteria bacterium. GTDB lineage: Bacteria > SAR324 > SAR324 > SAR324 > NAC60-12 > Arctic96AD-7. The sequence continues at coordinate 2,047 of JABGPG010000215.1, read as the reverse complement.
AGGATGCAGGCATGGCCGGATTAATAGTGTTTTCGGAATAGCCCTGTACCGAAACTTCAAAACTCTTGTCTTCCGGATCCCGCATTTCAGGAATTACTTTTAACAGTGCGAGTGAGTGAGCAGGAATTTCTATTTCAGGCATGACCGAGATTCCCAAACTAGAAGCATGCTCTATGATTCTTGACACATCTTCCGCAGAATATGTTCCTCCAGTGGGACCTTTACTACCACCAAAAACTCCCGGAATAGTGCAACCGTGCCCTCGCATTCCGGTACGTGCTGCTAATTCAGGAACACTCGAAAGCTCCAAGCGAAACGCTTCATCATCAATTAAATGCCAGTGAAAACGGTTCAATTTTAAGAATGACATTAAATCCAGCAAACGCAGAATGCTGTCCACTTCATAATAGTGTCTGGCACAATCAAGGTGCTGACCTCTCCAACTGAAGCGTGGTGAATCCTCAATTCTTCCGCATGGAATAATACCATCACCGGATTCTTTTAACTGTAAAAGACTAATCAGTGCATAGAAAAACCCATTGTAAGCGGAGGCTCTAATTGAGACTGATTCCGCTTTGATCTCCAATTCATATGCCTCATCTTTAACTTTTTGATGCAGATTTTCAAAGTGAATAGTTACACCGGTACTGCTTAAAGTGTCTTTGAAAGCATAACGATTTATCAATGAGCTGAATGCATGAATTAGCTTTTGAATTTCTGCAGGTGGAGTTTGTGGCAGACAAAAACCATGAGATAGATCGCAGGTACCTGATTCTTTTTCCCACAAAACAGGATGAGGAATTAAACGGAGTTCCGGTTCTACTGGAGAATGCTGTTTTACTGGCTGAGAAGCAATGGTCAAGAACTTCAGGGGTTCACTGAAAACATCAACAGCCTGACCATTTTTTAATTTGAGGTATGCACCTGTAGGACCCCAGGAAACATTGAGAGGCGCATGTCTTTCAAGATCATACTTAAAAGAAAAATTCCATTCCTGACCGTCTTTGAGTAGAACTGGAGAATCCGGCATCAACTCAGTATATCCGCCAAGCTGATGTTCTATTCTGCATCCGGAGACTGCTGAGCATGTAGAGAGAAGGCTGAAGCAAATTCTGAAACCAGTTAACCCAGACTTGCCGTTGTAAACAAATCTGGCCGCTATTACTCCATCTTCTGCAGTCTGTGTAAAAAGCCTCATTTCATCTTTCTCACATATTTTCTACATTTCAGACATCGAATATTATGCCGTAAATTCTAATTCGAATTTGAAATATATTTATGCAAAATAATTCTGGACATCTCCTGAATAGTCCGGTATAGTCCGGTACTATAAGCTAATAAAAAGTTTTGTCAACAAAAAAAATGCATTTGGAAATAAAAAATGGAAATACTGATTCGTGACACACTGGAAGCTGGTGCACAGGTGGCCGCAAGTGTTGTCAGCAAAATTATTAAATCCGAAGAAAAACCTGTTTTGGGCTTAGCCACAGGTGGTACGCCTCTCCGTATGTATCAAGAGCTGATCCGGATGAAGCAGTCCGGAGAATTAAGTTTTCAAAACTGCACGACTTTTAATCTGGATGAATACGCTGGTTTATCTCGGGAAGACGAGCGTTCATATTATTTTTATATGATGAGCAATTTATTTAATCTTGTGGATATAGACAAAAAAAATGTACATCTTCCTGATGGAAATGCTAAAGACCTCCGGGAAGCGTGTCGTAAATATGAACAGCAAATTAAGGCTGTGGGCGGAATTGATTTACAAGTTCTTGGGATCGGCGCAAACGGACATATCGGTTTTAACGAACCCACCGGTTCTTTTGCATCACGGACTTGGGTCAAGATTCTTAGTGAACAAACCATGCAGGATAATGCGATTTATTTCGACAAACTGGAGGAAGTTCCCCGTCATGTTGTCACCATGGGTATCGCCACCATCATGGAATCACGACATTGTCTTTTGTTGGCAAACGGAGCCAAAAAGGCCGATGCCATCCGAAAAATGATCGAAGGTCCAATTTCAGCAAGTTGCCCCGCTTCAATA
>JABGPG010000212.1 GCA_018645085.1 Deltaproteobacteria bacterium | reverse complement strand
TTATATTGCGAAATATCAGTATGTTAAGTTATTACACTTTTTACGAGTCCATCAAACTTATGTAGCAAATAAAATTTTCAAATCGAAAAATTTATAAAACCTCGGAATACCTGATGCTATGAGGGCTTCCGTGGTTTTGCACTCAAATGTGCCGGACACTAGTGATGATAGTTTTTTTCTAACTTATAAATGACACTCCTGGATTCCCGCTTTCGCGGGAATGACAAAAGAGAATTAACGTAAATGGAAAAACATATTTTGGTAGCCCCGCTCTCCGTAGCGGGGTAAACGTATTGTAATGGGTAACTCAAATTAGATTCTTCAGCCTCTGATCAATGTAGTACTTAATTATGTTCAGCGATTTGATTGAAAATTAATATGTTAAATATGATATATTACTTGAGTTATTAATTTTAAGTGATAATATATGATAGTTATTAACTTATTAAATCAGACTTTTTATGGAACCTTTAGCATTCGAATCCCCTCAACCGGATGAAACGCAGGCATTACTTGCCCGCCGTATCCGCAACATACGTTTGGCTAAGCTCTGGAAACAAGAGACGCTTGCGAAACGCTCCGGAGTTTCGCTTCCCACAATTCGCCGCTATGAATCAACAGGTCAAACTTCGATCAAAAATTTTCTGAAAATTTGCTTTGTGCTGGGACTTCTTGATGAAATTTCGTCTTGGATCATTGAGCCAAAAGCACAATCAATCGCGGAACTTGAAGCCCTGGAAAAACAAAAGATCAAGAAGCGCGTGCGGGGTAGACATTGAAAAAATTGACGGTGACATTTCGGCATGACAAGCACACGGAATCTACTGTAGGAACGCTTGCAGAGCAAGATCACCGAATATATTTTGAGTACGATCAAGCGTGGCTTAATAGTGGTATAGAACTTTCGCCGTTCAAACTTCCGCTAAAGGAAGGATTATTTGAACACAAAGATTTATCATTTGGTCCTCTTCCGGGCTTGTTTGATGATTCGCTTCCGGACGGTTGGGGGTTGCTGTTGATGGATCGTCACTTTCGCAAGAAAGGAATAAATCCGGCAACACTTTCTCCACTTGAGCGCTTGAGTTATGTTGGAATGCGGGCAATGGGCGCATTGGCTTATAATCCTTCAGAAAATTATCAACTGGATCAAAAGATACTTGACTTACATGCACTTGGGAAAAACGCGGAAGAAGTTTTTAGAGGTGATGTTGCAGTAGTACTTCCCGAACTTGAACGAGCGGGCGGTTCTCCAGGCGGTGCACGACCAAAGATGCTTGTGGGTGTTCGTGATGACGAAATGATCTCCGGTGAAACTGATTTGCCTGAAGGTTTTGAACATTGGCTCATAAAATTTGCGGCACAAAGCGAACCTTACATTGAAATTAATCAAGCAAGCCAGGTCGAATATGCGTACGCTTTGATGGCAAAGGATGCCGGTATCAATATGCCAAAAGCAAAGTTGTTTCATGCCTGTAATGGCAAGTTGAAGAGTCTACACTTTGGCGTGAAAAGATTTGATCGAGATAATGAAAGAGGACTAAACAAACGGAGACATCTACACACATTTGGAAATTTGATTCACGCATTTTTTAGAATCCCTTCCACAGATTATGCCGATTTGTTTAAGCTAACACGACTGCTCACGCGAAATCACCATGAGCTACTAAAACTCTTTCGAAGAATGGTTTTTAACATTACGTCGCATAACCGTGATGACCATGCAAAAAACTTTTCGTTTATGATAACAGGAGATGACGAAACGACGCTTCCAGCGAACCTTCCAGCGAACCCGACATGGATTTTGTCGCCCGCGTATGATCTAACTTTCACTCACGGGATTGGTGGCGAGCATACAATGAGCGTCTTGGGGGAAGGGAAAAATCCTACTCGAGCACATTGTTTAGCACTTGCGGAGCAATTTGGAATTTTAAAAAAACAAGCGTCCGGCATTATTGACGAAGTCAATCAGGCAGTTCAGTATTGGCCAGACTTTGCGGAGCAGGCAGGATGTGCGAAGAAAATTTCAAGAGAGATTCAAGTCAACCATTTTATGTTGTGAAGAATTATTAACACAAGTTGGTCATAGGAGTTTTCTATCTTCAGGGCAAAGGCGATAAAATATTCCGGAACCATAACAACGTCATAAATGGCGGGGGGAGCCAATGACAATGTACAATTCCGGAACGTTATCCACGCAGAATTTCATTCCGCGGCAGCGCAGAACGAGTTTAAATTTATCCTGTCTCCGTTCCGATTCAAATTCAATTTGTGTTGTTGAAATATCTTGCCGCTTTTACTTTGATTTTGATAGAATGATGCTTCTCAAAAACCAAAAATTAAAATGGAGAAATATTATGCAAACAGTTACTATTGAAAACATGCCAGATCCGTTGTTTAATAATTTGCAAAATTCCGCAAAAGCGCATCATCGTAGTCTTAATTCTGAAATAATTGCTTGTTTGGAATATCAACAACCAAAAACAAAAAACAAGTCTCCAAAACAAATTGCTCAACAAGAAGAGTTCCTCAAACAGGTTCGCCAGCGACGAAAACAAGCAGGACTTCCTGCATTGACTGATGAATTTTTGGCAGAATCTAAATTTGAAGGGAGATGATGATTGTTGCAGATACTAACTTATTGGCCTATTTTCTGATTGATGGAAAAGAAACATCTTTGGCTGAACGTTTGTTTGCCCTCGACTCAGAATGGATTGCACCTCTTTTATGGAAAAGTGAGTTCCGGAACTTGCTGTCACTTTATGTTCGCAAAAATCTGATGATGTTAGAAAAATCTTTCCAGTACATGAAAGATGCAGAGTACTTGATGCGAAATAAAGCTTATGAAGTAGAGTCCAATCAAGTGTTGAGGTTGGCACAATCCTCTCGCTGCTCTGCTTATGATTGTGAGTTTGTTACATTAGCCAAAAAGTTTGAAATTCCACTGATAACACTTGACAAAAAGATACTCGAAAGTTTTCCTGAAACTGCCACTAATCTTAACAATTTCCTCAAACATACAACCTAAACCTAAAAGGTTGCCTTTTTCGCTTTTCCTTAGAACCTTGCTACTTCAATGGTATTCCAGGCCGGTTCTTCTCGTATTGAGGCAGATCCACGTAACGAGGTCAAATGTTACTTGAAGTCAGGTTGAAATAAGCATTTTGCTTATCCCAACCTACGCGACCTACATGATTTGAAAGTTGTTTCGTGGTTTTATTCTCGACTTTCCAATAAATCCAGCAAATGGAGTCCACCCTGTGAGGGAACAATTCCGGAACCATAACAACGTCATAAATGGCGGGGGGAGCCAATGACGATGTACAATTCCGGAACGTTATCCCCGCAGAATTTCATTCCGAGGAAGAGCTACGGAACGAGTTAAAACTCCTGGATTCCCGCTTTCGCGGGAATGACAAAAGAGAATTAACGTAAATGGAAAAACATATTTTGGTAGCCCCGCTCTCCGTAGCGGGGAGGCAAATTTGCGAGGGCGACTCCGCACCTACAAACAAGGTGAGAAGCACCTACTCGATCACTTCATTCCGCATTGCTTTTCTCGTTACGAGGCTCTGCCTCGTAACGCAGTTCGTGAGGAGCACCTGAAAAATTGCTTTACAGAATATGCAAGGCAGAGCCATGCTGTCTTCATTCCGCGGCAGAGCCACGGAATGAGTTTAAGCACCTCACTACTCGATTTTACGGATCGTCTGACCGTTCACAAAATAAAGGTTTGTGCCGTCGGTGGTGATGCCATTGAGGTATGATAAACTGCTAACCAGTGTGGTCACAGACGCGTTGTCTATCACGATTTTGTGGATCATGTTGTAGGAATAGCCTGACACATAAAGATTTGTCCCGTCTGAGGTTATGCCATACAAGCGACCAAACCTCGCCGCAGTGCCGGTTTTGCCGTCACTATTATTTCCTAGTGTTCCCCCTAGTCCAGCAAGTGTTGTTACGGCTCCAGTGGAGATGTCGATCTTGCGGACAGCGTAGCCACTTGAACCTTGTGTCACATAGAGGTTGTTGCCGACGATGGTGATACCTGTTGGCGCTGTAAACGTCGCCAACGTGCCGTTGTCGTTGTCAGCGTGTCCAACAGTTCCCGACCCAGCCAGTGTGGTCACTGCTCCAGTGGAGATCACGATCTTGCGTATTTTTTTGTTAGTGCTGTCCACCACATAGAGATTCGTGCCGTCGGTGGTTATTCCTTGTGGACCATTAAACCTTGCCACATCGCCTGTACCCACGGCATCTCCTACAGACTTTCCAGCTAGAGTGGTCACAGATGCGTTGTCTATGACAATCTTGCGGATCAATTGGCTTAGGGTCGTAACATAGAGGTTGGTGCCGTCGGTAGTGATGCCGTAGGGTTTGTAAAATGTCGCCTCCGTAGCCAGTGTGGTTACCACTCCAGTAGAAATAACGATCTTGCGGATTAGGCCGTTATCGGTGTCTGCCACATAGAGATTTGTGCCATCGGTGGTGATGTGGGATGGATTTTTAAACTCCGCCAACGTGCCTGTATCATTGTCGGCGCTTCCAGAAGTACCCGTACCCGCAAGGGTTGTTACTGTTGGGGTGAGGGTGAGTTCTGTACCCTGCATGGAACCACCTATCAGTTGACTAGCTCCAGCAGTAGAGTTTACTTCAGAAGTTAGCGTTCCGGTTCCACTTGAATTTACAGCAGCGACTTTGTAGTAGTAGGTAGTTCCTCCTGTCAGGCTGGAGTGGGTGTAGCTGTTTGTGCTCACGGAAGTAATGGCTGTGCTGGAGGAACTGATTCCCGTTGAGGTGCCCCAATATAGAGTGTAGCTTGTTGCGCCGCTCACATTATCCCAAGCCAGCGAAACCTGTTGAAAAGCGGAGGTGGCGGATAAATTTGCAGGAGCAGAAAGAGGAGTAGTGGCATTGACCTCACTCGAAAGTGTTCCGGTTCCAGCGGAATTTACGGCGGCAACTTTGTAATAATAGCTCGTGCCGTTATCGCGTCCAGTATGCGTGTAGCTGTTGGTACTGATTGAAGTAATGGAGTAGTTGCTGCTGGTGATTCCGGAAGCAGTTCCCCAAAACATCGTGTAGCTGGAAGAGCCACTCAAGGCAGTCCAAGCCAGTGTAACCTGTCCGGCCGCTCCTGTTGCGGAAAATCCGGCAGGCGCCGAAAGCGTGGTGGTGGTGGTTGTGTTGTCAGACGTGCTTGTGTCGTCCGCTGTGCTTGTATCATCCGCTGTGGTGGTGTCATCCGTAGTGGAAGTTGTGGTTGTTGATTCTTCTGATTTTGTTTCAGTACTCTCTTCACCACAAGACGCTATGCTCAGACTGATAAATGAAATTATGAAAATGAATAACAACTTTTTCAAAACTGTCAGACAAGTTGAGGTCGAAACTGAATTTTGAGCTAAATGTCTCATCATGTTCTCCTTGGTTTGTGTTAAAGATTTAAGCAAAAATGCTAATGCAGATGCATTAGCAAACAGTTGTCATTCCCGCGAAAGCGGGAATCCAGGAACTTGTAATTAGCCGAAATGCATGTCCTCGTCTTGGCCGGGGACTGGATTCCCGCTTTCGCGGGAATGACACGACGAATTCTCGATACGAGGCAGAGCCACGGAACAAGAATCTATTTTCCGGGTTACGGCTTTTGCCTAACCCGGCCTACATAAATTGAATTTATAATTCATGGAATATCCTGTCATTAAATTTCAGACTGATTGCCTGACTCAGTGAGTCCCGTACAGTCCAGAGTGAGGTGAATCAGTTTCCCCTTTTCAGGTTGCATAATGCGTTTCAATTCAAGCTGGAGGCTCTCTTGACTCTCAGTAGTTATTTTTCCACGTAGAGTAATAACATGTACTCCTGAATCGAATTTATATGTAAGGGGCATGGTGTAGTTTCTCTTGCTGTTATTCAGATTCCGAAACAATCCAGGAAGTTCACGATGAGTTTCTGTTAACTGTGTTCAGGCGTCAAGCGGCGAAATGGCCATATTCTGGCCAGAATTACCCCAAGATATTGATATATTAAAGTAATATGTGAAATATAAATAATGGCCAGTTTCTGGCCAGTTTCGAGACAGGTGCTTGATATTATATGAAATAAATTGTTATGTTGGGATTTCAACAAAAAAGAGCAGCTGGAATTAAGCTTAAAAAAGGGGGAATATTTAGGAGTTATTTTGGAGTTATATTGGACAATTATGCATGCATAATTGGTGGGATTTTTGGTTTTTTAAATTCCACTCCTGGATTCCCGCTTTCGCGGGAATGACAAAAGAGAATTAACGTAAATGGAAAAACATATTTTGGTAGCCCCGCTCTCCGTAGCGGGGAGGCAAATTTGCGAGGGCGACTCCGCACCTACAAACAAGGTGAGAAGCATACTAATCGATCACTTCATTCCGCGGCAGAGCCACGGAACGAGTTTAACTGTTGTGTGGAAGCTGTCAATCAATGTTACTTCTCGTTACGATGCTCTGCCGCGTAACGCAGTACGTAGTTTAAGCAACATACTACTCGATCATTTCATTCTGCGGCAGGGCCACGGAACGAGTTTAAGCATCTCACTACTAGATCTTGCTGGGTCAAACTATTTAGGGATTCCTGAAAACTTTTATTGTCATCCCGGACTTGATCCGGGATCCAGGTTTTATTTCATGTTGAATAGAAGAGAGTACAAGCTTCGCGGAAATGACAAAAACAAACTGGTATATGTCAATTTGAGTTAGTTTATGCTTAGATCAGCCACAGATTTTATTAAGTTAATGAAGGGGATTTAATAATAAAACAGTTTTGTATTCAAACCGTACTGAGAGGATGTTCACGGAGTTGGTGGGTGAGAGAGTCGAGCTGACTTTGCAGGCCTGTAGAAAGATCGGAGTCCGCTGGGCATTCGCGCAGCACAAACTCTGCGCTTTGCACCACTTTTCGCCAACGTGGTTTTGAGGGTAGAGTATCAACAGAGAGGTATTGATCCAAAGTGCGTGTACGCCAGGTTCCAGAATTACGATCGAGATGGGAACCCCAAATTTTGCTCTTCTGGGCAAAGTCAATGACAGTTTCTTCTGTTTGAGCTTCCCATATTTCCAAGCTCAGCAACATCGTTTCAACGAGCATCCTGCGTGAGTTATCCGCTTGAATCCGCGGTGCGTCGCTGGGTTGCCGTCGGAGCCTTGCGAGGTCGAGATGCGCAGCGACACGAGCTTGTAATTCTACTTTGTGCAAGGGCTTGGTCAGATAGTCGCTGGCTCCGGACTGGAGCCCCAAGGCGATGTCTTCTTCCTGATTGAGTGCGGTTAACAATAACACAGGAAGTTCTTCGGCAGAATATTTTTCGCGGATCAGTTCGCAGACCTCAAGGCCATCCAAACCGGGCATCAGCACGTCCAGCAAAACCAGCCGGATGTTTGGATTGGCATCCAATTCATCAAGGGCTTCCTGTCCACTCAGACAAAGTGTGAATGCAGTTCCAAGTCCGGAGAGATGAGCTGAGGCAACCTCAAGATTGGTCGGGTCATCATCCACAATCAGGATACATTCAGCGCTTGAGTCGGATTCCGTCTGGGACGATAAGAAACTGGAATCATGTCCCGGATGCTGTACCGGTTGCAGTCCCGGAGATGTTGACAACTCTGGAAGCTCCAGCAGCAGCGACGTTTCTTTTACTTCGGCTACGTTCAGCGTGAAACTGAAGGTACTGCCTTTTCCCGGCGTGGAACGTACTTCGAGGCTGCTGCCGTGGGCCTGTAGCAACTTCTGGCTGATGCTCAGTCCAAGTCCCAAACCTCCATCCATCTCAGCTTTTTCACCCCGCTCGAAGCTTTCAAAGACGCGTTTCAATTCTTCTGGAGCAATACCGGATCCTGTGTCAGCGACTTCTACAGTTAGCAGCTTATTTTCAGCTCTTGCGGAAATAGAAACAGTACCGGAATCAGAATACTTGACAGCGTTACCTACTAGATTCAGCAACACCTGCTGGATACGGTTTGGATCCGCACTAACCAGCGGCAGGTCTGGTGAAACCTGATTGAGACAACGTAGTGATTTTTCACGGATGAGAGGTTCGGTCAGGTTCAGCACTCCCTCCACTAACATGTGCAAAGGAAATGCTTCAGCTTGGAGGCTCAGACGGTGATCATGCAGTGCAGATAAATCCAGTAAATCACCGACCAGGTTGCTCAAACGTTTGCTGTTGCTGATGACTAAGTCCAACCGCATGAAATCGCTCTGTGCAAGTTTAGTTTCGCTAGAGTCCCGAATGGTTTCCGCCAAGCCGATAATGCCATGCAGTGGGGTTCGCAATTCGTGTGAAGTGTTGGCCAATAGCCGATCTTTCAATTCATCCGCACGGGTCAGGTTTTGGATGGCTTCCTGCTGCGCCGACTCTTTTTCCGCACGAATTT
>JABGPG010000211.1 GCA_018645085.1 Deltaproteobacteria bacterium | reverse complement strand
GGTTCAAGCTGCTGGATTTCACGCATACATTCCACAAATGATTTTTCATCTTGGCACTGCATCAAGTTGTTACGCCACTCTTTCGCATTGCGGAAACCGCTTACATAATTGCCGATATACTTGCGAAATTCGCGCACTGCCACTAATTCACGTTTAAAACGCCTGTACAAATGAAAATGTTTTAGCGCCAGTTCGATGCGTTCATCAAGAGTCGGCTCAGCATATTTTCTTCGATCCTGAAAACACCAGGGATTTCCAATTGCAGCGCGTCCAATCATGAATCCGTCTAGATTGGCCAATTTCTCCAGTCCATGGTTAAAATCCCGGATATCTCCATTGCCGATGACAGGAATTTTTAAGTGACGTTTCAGTTCGTAAATCGGCTCCCAGTCAGATTCACCTTTGAAAGCCTGATTATAGGTACGTCCGTGGATGGTCAGCATAGAAGCTCCGGCAGATTCCAGAGATTTTGCAAAATCAATTAAATTTTTATCGTCTTTCCAACCTAATCTTGTTTTGACGGAAACTTCCAGGGAGCAGGCTTTACGGATTTCTTCCACAATTCTACAGGCCCTGTCTGGATCCTGCATCAAGGCACTACCGTGTTGAGAATGCACAATTTTTTTGGCGGGACAGCCCATGTTGATGTCTACACCCAGAATTCCGCGATCCTCAACCATACGTGACGCTTCCGCGAAAATGTCTGGAGAATTACCAAAAAGTTGCATAAAAAACGGCTGCTCGCACGGTTCAAAATCTAAACGTAAACGTACATGTTCACTGCGTACAAGTCCATCAACGCTGGTAAACTCACTGAAAAGAATGACATCTTTGCTTAAACTTCGTACAATTTGACGGTAAGCAGAATTTGTCACTCCATCCATCGGTGCAAGACAAACAATTGGACGCTTGACTTCGGACCAGCTCATGACATGATTGGGTGAATGCCTTTTCATTATTCAAGCAGTGACAATTTTTTGTTAAAAGTGCAACAGTGCATTAAAATACGGAGTTTGAATTATGGTCAACAGAAAATATTCCTGTTCTTCTGACACCAAAAATCTCTTCAGAGTTTAACTCTTAAAAGCTGAAATGTCCAGTTCGATAGCTATCCCTGAACCACCTTTTTCTGCGCTGATTCCTACCGGTTGGACCAGCTCAGGAACCGCACGCTCACGCTTTGCGGAAGGTTTAGCAGATGAATCACTTAAAAAACAAATCGCGGCTCCAGCCCTGACTGACTCTCTCCTGAAGTTGAGAAAGCAATTTGCCGAAATTCAGTTGGGTAGTGAATATTTTTTTCAGGCTCTGGATTTTCTGAACTGGACAGAGCCCAATCTCAGCAAAGAAAGTCCGGAGGAAAACCAGCGTTTTCATGTTTTATTATCCGGATTGCTGCTGATGCGTAAAGCTAACATTTCCGGCAGTACTTGTCTTCCATGGAAAATTTTACAGAGCGAAATCTCAGCATCGCTGCTCAATTCCGGATTTTCCGCAACTGAACTTTTTCCAGAGAAGTGGCAAAAATGGTTATTGACAAGTTACGGTACTGAAATAGCTGCGGATCCTGCTTCCGTGGAAAATTCTATTTTCAGCGAAAATAATTCTCTGCTTTATTTTAGCAAATTTTGGCAGGCGGAATCCCGCTTGCTTTCACTGCTGCGGAAACGTATTAAAATGAATCCGCATGTTCCGGAAAGTTCGCTTGTTGAAAAAGTTCTCGAAACTGTGCTTGTTGAACAACCGGTACGTTTCGGTGAGGAAACTCTACGCCTGGCTGATGAACAGAAAGCAGCGGTTTTGCAGTCAATATCTTCTCCTTTATTAATCGTAACAGGTGGTCCGGGGACAGGAAAAACTTCTGTTGCGGTTACTCTGCTCAGGGTGCTGAAAAGGCTTGGTCTGGCGGAACGTCCCGCATTGGCGGCACCTACAGGAAGAGCGGCAAAACGGATGTCGGAAGCGGTTATTAATAGTTTGAACTCCCTTGAGAATTTGAAGCAGTTGCCGCTTGAGCAAAAATTGCTGGAGGATGCTGCAGAAGCTAAAACTCTGCACCGACTTTTGGCTTACCGTCCCGGCACGCATAGTTTTAAACATCACGAATATGACCCTTTGGAACACGACTTGCTGATAATAGATGAAGGGTCGATGATTGATCAGGCGATGATGAGTTCATTACTGCGTGCAGCAAATTCGGAATTGCCGCACCAGCAGTCCGTCCCGCGGATTATTATACTGGGAGATGCTCAGCAGTTACCGTCAGTCGGTAATGGTGCAGTGCTGCTGGAATTGACAAAGAATGCCAGCTCGCCGGAAACAGCAGATATTGAGGAAAATCAGCTGCATGTAGTAAGACTGCATAAAAGTTACAGGCAGGAGATCGGCGATGCCGCGGGCCGCAATATCCTTGGTGTGGCGGAAACGGTCAAAGCAATGGAAGATGATCCCAGACCGGAACTGCTGTTTGCTCCGCAAGCGCCAAATCATGAAATTATCCGCCGGCTAAAAAGTCTTGAAGAGGTTGAGCAGGAAAAGGTGTTGTTGCTGAATCAAGCAAATACTCCGGATCAACTGGATCGTTTTGCAAGTTGGTGGGTGGAGAATTATTTAAGTGATGAAAAATTTCTACTGGAAACTCAACAGGATTTTCCCTACGATGCCTCTGAGTCTTGTGTTGCTCAACTGGATTATCTGTTTGAGTATTTAAAACATTTCCGTGTTTTAACAGCAACTCAGGTTTTGCCAAGCGGATCCGTGACGGTCAATCAGGAAATCAGCGAATGCTGGCAGACGGAAAATGGAGTAAAAGATTTATTTTCGGAACACTATCCCGGTAAGCCTGTGATGGTGACAGAAAATAATTACAGGCTTCAGTTGTTCAACGGTGATCAAGGAATATTTTTGAAATTTATCAATCCTGAAAGCAAAGAAGTTGAGCTGAAAGCAGTTTTTGCGGTTGATGGAGTATTCAGAACTTTTTATCAATATGAGCTGCATCATTTACAGACGGCTTACGCGATTACCGTTCACAAAAGTCAAGGTTCAGAATATGATCATCTGGCGTTGATTTTACCTGCTTTAAGTAGAGATCACGTGGCGGGTGAGGCCGCTTCAAGGAGCATTGCTGAATTAATGAGCCGTGAAATGCTCTATACCGCACTGACAAGAGCAAAGAAATCTGTGTTGATACTTGGTGAGCAAAGTGTGCTGGAAGGAGCGGCACTCAACAAAGTAGCACGTTACTCAGGAATTAGCGCTGCATTAAAGAGTAAATAAAATGATTAAAGATTTGACTTGGTAAAGCGTTATTAATCGCAAATAATATCACTTGAGAGTATCAAGTTCAGTAAAGTTAAAGAATAATAAAAACAGTTAATTCAAAAACAATACACAAAAAAACTAAGTAGCTGAAATGCGTTTTCTCTGTAACCTTTTTCTATTATTATTTTTGACAGGCACACTTGTGTTTGCCGGAGACGAAGTAGATTTGTTTCAAGTTGCCAGAGAGGGTAATGCCGCGCAGATGAGTGAAATGATTGCTTCCGGAGCAGACTTGAAAGGCAAAGACGTTTCCGGAAGGAATGCCCTGATGCAGGCTGTGGTTTTCGGTAATCAGGCAACCACACTGGTTCTGCTGGCAAACTCGCCCGATCTGGAAAGTAAAGACGGATTTGGTTTGAGTCCGCTTACTTTGTCTGTGCGTTACGGTGATACGGAAATGACAAAGATTCTTTTGGAACACGGTGCAAGTGTGAAAAGCACGATGGAAGATGGCTCAACTCCACTTATTTTTGCTGCACTGGAAGGACAAATTTCGGCTGTGCGTTTGTTGCTTGAGTATAATTCTGCAGTTAATTTTCGCACAAATTATGGAGAATCGGCCCTGATAGTAGCCTCCTTTGAAGGTTATTTAGGAATCGTACGTTTGCTGCTTGATTCTGGTGCAGACATAAATGCTGTCAATGAAGAAGGCTTCTCCGCACTTTTAGCAGCAGCCAGTAACGGTTATTTGGAAGTCGTAAATTTTTTGACTTCCAGAGGTGCAAAATCAGAAATGGTTGAAGTGCAAAATAATCTGCTGACTCCGGAAAATTTGTTTGGCAGCAGTCGTGAGGAAGTTGATTTTCAAGATGAGTCATCAGAAATGAAAGTTTCTGAACCGTTTTATGAATTGATAAGCGCAGCTATTGAAGGTCGCTTAAGTGTAGTCAATCAGCTGCTTGCAGATGGAGCTCACGTTAATAAAAATGACGATGTGGGACGTACCGCGCTGATGGAAGCCAGCTCTTTTGGACGTTACGGAGTAGTAAAACGTTTGCTGGAATCAGGTGCAAAAGTCAACCTTGAAGACAATCAAAAAATGACTGCACTGATGCTCGCAACGCTTGAGGGACGGGTACGTGTGGTCAGTTTGTTAGTGGACTGGAAAGCAGATGTTAACGCAGCCGATGCGGAAGGTGTAAGTTCGCTGATGATTGCTGGGAATGAAGGACGGACCGAAATTGCCCGTTTGTTGATTAAGCACGGAGCGGATATAAACTGGCAAAGTAAAAGCGGCAGTACCGCGTTGATGGAGTCCGCTGCGGAAGGTCGAACAGATACAGTGAAATTGCTGATGGACGAAAATGCCGACCCGTTATTATTAGATTTGTTAGCGAGAAGCGCACTTATAATCGCGGAACAACAAGGTCACCTGGACATTGTGGAAATGTTAAAATAGAAATATTAACATAAAGAAATTTTAAACGCCCATTCTCTGCTTGGATCGATAACTCCGCAAACTGTTAAAATACAATCTCCCATAGTTGCTAACTCACCAAAGTGAAACAATCCGAGTGGAAAGAACAGCTAGAGTCCATTGAAGCAGAAATGCTCAGGCTTGGACAAGCAGCGGATGCTCCGACTGTTCTTAGACAATTCGGAACAAGACTCTCCACCACAATTCATCATTTTTTTGCCGAAACCACTTCGTTTGTTCCAAATGCTGCACTCACAGGTGAGCAACAGGCATTTATGCATTCCCTGCAACTTTATGACTTGCGTTCAGTCATGCGTCTCATAGTTAACTACGATGCCAGCAAAGGCCTCAAAGTTGTGCTGCCTGGAATAGAAAAAAGTTACCGTTCATTAATGGTCATTCAGCAGTTGAAACGTTTTACAAAAAACTCATGGGAATCTTCTGCGCTTGACTCATATAAATTTCGTCTGGAAGAAGCCTTGAGCCGTGTGCTCAAATGCAGACGTGAAGATTTGTATAAGGAAGATATTCTGGCTGAAAAAATGGTCTTGGTTTCAGGGGCAGCAGAGGTTCTGCTAAATAAGTTCTTTACTGAACGTTTGCGTACGTTATTTTCTTCAAATTACCGAGCCTATCTGATGCTCAAAAACCGCTACTTTTTGAATCGACTTAAAAAGTTTAGAAAGAATCCTGATAATTATAAAACTCAGCAAAGTCGTTTGACAGAACTCGCAGTTCAGTTTGAAAATCACGAAGAATTAAGGCTTGAGCAGGTGGTGGAGCAACTAGATTTCCGTGAGATAGAACAATTAGTAAAAGCCCAGATTTTACAAACTGCTGAGCGTGAAACTGTGCAGGATGATTGCGCCGAAAAAGACAATTCAGACTTAGTACCTGCAGAAGAAAGTTTAGCCAGCCCGAATCTTTCAGTTGCTCAAACTCAACCCGAGCAGCAGATTTCTTTTGAGCCACCCGCTCAGGAAAATACTGAAGACAACATTTCCGCATACGAACAACTTTGTAGCACTTATGCTGAACCTTTGGAAAAGCTCTCTGCGAGTTTTAGTCCTGTACCGGAATGCTCCTCGCCTTATTTCCGTTCCAGAGTTGAGGATTATTGTGATGAATTTGCAAATTTTTTCCGCCAACTGCACGGTGGGGATTTGCAGGTAATTACCGCAAGTCACAATTTCACGCAGGAATTACTGATCCAGCGTGGACAGGAATACAAAGCTGCTGAACGATGGGGTGTGGTTGCAAAAAATAATCAGGATGAAGAATCAGTCTATTTTCGTTCAACTGACGAAAAGATGCCTTTTGTGGATCGTAAAGCAGAGTGGAGTATGCTGATCCAGGCCAGCTTACCTTTTATGATTCAACTCCCTGTTGAAAAGGCAAAGTCCATCGAAATTGAAAAAGACAAACTCTGTGTTTTTCAAATCGGAACTGCATTTTTTGACCAGGAACATAAAAATAAGCGTGATGAATATCCGGATGTTTTTTTCAAAATGATGTTCGGCGGTCATCTTTTGTCCGGAAAAAATGCAGTGATTTATGTTGAGGAAGATCCTTATTTCACCACGACACTTGAGCAGATGTGGCATTGCCGCGGATTAGTATACCTTTTTATCATGGCAATTTCCCATCGTTTTGCACTTGAACTTTCTTCTGCCATGCAGGATTTTTTAGTAGATATTTTACCGAACACTCTACTTGTCAGTGGTGAAGTACCTTGCACTACGACAATATCCCCTGCTCTGAATTTGGCGGAAACCTCATAAAAACGGACATTAAGGCAAACCCTTTAATTGCAGTTTGCTATTATCTTTTGAGTGCTGACTCTTGCGTTCCTTTATGTGATGCGATAAAACAGATGATATGTTAAACTTATGTAATTCTACAGAATTAAGCAGTTTGCTTAAATGCAGAGCTGATATTCAACCGCATTAATCCCTAAATTTATTAGTAATGGAACCACATGTCTGAACAAAATAAATCAGGAAAAAGCGGACACCGCCGCTACTCAAAACTTGTCACTGAAACGAATGCCCGTGCCGCCAGCAGAGGGATGCTCTATGGTGTAGGTTTCAAAAAAGGTGACTTCCAGAAGTCGCAGGTCGGCATTGCTTCCACGTGGGGCACAGTCACACCCTGCAACATGCATATCAACGCTTTAGCAGAACATGCTGCCAGAGGCGTCAGGAAGTCAAAAGGAATGCCTTTGATTTTCGGTACAATTACGGTTTCTGATGGTATTTCCATGGGCACCGAAGGGATGAAATATTCGCTGGTTTCACGTGAAGTTATCGCGGATTCTATCGAAACGGTAGTTGGTTGTCAAAGTTATGACGGTTTGGTCGCAATTGGCGGTTGTGACAAAAATATGCCTGGTTGTTTAATTGCAATTGCCCGTTTGAATCGGCCTGCTGTTTTTGTTTACGGAGGTACAATTCTTCCCGGAAAACACAAAGGTCAGGATGTGGATATTGTTTCTATTTTTGAAGCAGTTGGTAAAGAAGCGGCTGGAGCCATTACCCAAGATGAGTTAGATGAAATAGAATCCTGCGCTATTCCGGGTGCTGGTTCATGCGGCGGAATGTATACCGCAAATACCATGGCATCTGCAATTGAAGCACTGGGCATGAGCCTGCCCAACAGTTCTGCACAGGAAGCAGTTTCTGAAGAGAAAGTAAGAGACTGTGTGGAAGCCGGAGAAGCGGTTTTGCGCTTGATCGAAGACAATATTTGTCCACAGGACATCCTCACTCTGGAAGCTTTTGAAAATGCGATTACGGTGGTGATGGCTCTTGGTGGTTCAACAAACGCTGTTTTACATTTGCTGGCCATGGCTCATGCGGCAAACGTAAAATTGGAACTGGACGATTTTTTAAGAGTAGGCGAAAAAGCACCAGTACTTGCGGATTTAAAACCGAGTGGTAAATATTTGATGACTAATTTTGTCAAAATAGGAGGATTACCGCCTTTGA
This sequence comes from Deltaproteobacteria bacterium, assembly GCA_018645085.1. GTDB lineage: Bacteria > SAR324 > SAR324 > SAR324 > NAC60-12 > Arctic96AD-7. The sequence continues at coordinate 689 of JABGPG010000211.1, read as the reverse complement.
TGAAAATGCTGCTCGATGCAGGTTTGCTGCATGGCGACTGTATGACTGTTACCGGAAAGACAGTGGCTGAAAATTTGGCAAATGTGAAACCTTATCTTGAAGGTCAGGACATTGTGCGTTCACTTGCGGATCCTATCAAAAAAACCGGACACCTTGTCATTCTCCGTGGTAACCTTGCTGCTGAAGGCGCAGTCGCGAAAATATCCGGAAAAGAAGGTGAATACTTTAAAGGTACTGCTCGCGTGTTTAATTCTGAAGAAGAAGCGCTCGACCGTATTCTGGACGGAACAGTGGTTAAAGGCGATGTGATTGTTATCCGTTATGAAGGTCCAAAAGGCGGACCGGGAATGCGCGAAATGCTTTCGCCGACTTCTGCCATTATGGGACGTGGACTGGGACAGGACGTGGCTTTAATTACCGATGGACGTTTTTCAGGAGGTTCCCACGGATTCGTGATTGGCCACATTACTCCTGAAGCACAGGAAGGCGGTTTGCTGGCAATTGTTGAAAATGGCGACACAATTATCATCGACATCCTGAATCGTAAAGTTGATCTGCAAGTTGCAGCAGATGAAATAAAAAAACGTCAGGCAAACTGGAAACGTCCGGAAGCGCGTTATACACGTGGGGTGTTGGCAAAATACGCAAAAACCGTCAGTTCAGCTTCACTGGGTGCAGTGACGGATTTA
>JABGPG010000210.1:3084-8471 GCA_018645085.1 Deltaproteobacteria bacterium | reverse complement strand
CACGCGCATAAATTACAGCGCCGCGCGATTTTAGTTCCTGCTTCGTAAACGATAAAAGCCACGGATTACACGGATTAAAGTGAATAAAAATTAACGGTTAAATATCAGCCACGGATTTCACGGATTGAAGTGAATAAAAATTAACGGTTATATATCAGCCTCGGCATTCTAAGGAATAAAACGAAAAAGTAAAATTTTGTTTTTCCATTAAAATCTGAGGTCTACTAAGCAAACCTATCACAAAAGAACAAGATGACGACAAACAACGAATTTGCATTTATTGATCACGACTTAGTTCCGGAACAACCTGCTGAAGGTGTACGTTATGAATTACGTCTGGCAACTGCTCCGGACGGTTCGGTTGCAGAAGGTCTCTATAATGCCTGGATTTCCCTCGACAATCCTAATCAATACAATTCATATACAACCGATATGGTTAAAGGCGTGATTCTCGCCTTCAGGCATGCCTCTAACGCACGCAATGTTTCTTCTGTTGTCTTCACAGGCACAGGAAATAAAGCATTCTGTACAGGCGGCAACACCAAGGAATATGCTGAATACTATGCGGGACGTCCCCAGGAATATCGACAGTATATGCGACTTTTCAATGACATGGTTTCCTCGATTTTGGCTTGTGACAAACCGGTAATTTGCAGGGTGAACGGTATGCGTATCGGTGGTGGGCAGGAAATCGGTATGGCTTGTGATTTTTCAATTGCACAGGACATGGCACGTTTCGGTCAAGCCGGTCCAAAACACGGTTCAGCACCAATCGGAGGAGCCACAGATTTTTTACCGATCATGATGAACGGCGACCGTGCACTGGAATCTGGAACTCTGTGCGAGGTCTGGTCAGCACACAAAGTTTATCTGAATGGCATGATTACAAGTGTGGTACCTGCACTCAAAGTTGCTGGCGAGTGGGTAGCAAATCCAATGGTGGAAACTCAGCAAATGTTTGACGCATGGGGCAGATTTGCTTTTGGTGAAAGTAAAAGCGGTGAAGCACTTGCGGAGGCTAAAGCCTTAATCAAGCAGGGGGAAGTTGACTTGTCACTGCTGGATCAGGAAGTTGAAAGTCTTTGCGCAAAATTGCTGTTGACATTTCCTGACTGCATGACCAAAACACTGGAAGAACTCCGCAAACCAAAACTTGAAGCGTGGAACCGTAATAAAGAAGATTCACGAGCATGGCTTGCAAATAATATGATGACAGAAGCACGAGCTGGATTCAGGGCTTTTAATGAAGGTACAAAAACTTGCAGGGAAGTCGATTTTGTCGCACTCCGTCAGTCTCTGGCCAAAGGCGAGCGCTGGACAGATGATTTCACGGACGGCTTAATGCCCGCAAATCAATAATTAAAACCTGCCCAACACTTTTTGTTTATATCAAATGAAAATGAGCAACGCTAACACAGAACTCCGTTGCGGAGATTTAATGGAGAATCAAATCAATGAAAAAAATATCAACCGTTTGAGAAGTGAGACAGGATGAGTGCAGCACCAGCAAAAAATTCTCCACTAAAAACCTGGTTTGAACAGGATGAGACGCTTTTGCGGATTCGTCTTTCCGCACCGAAAGCAAATATTATTGATGCGGCGATGGTTGCGGAACTAAGACAGGCTTTTGATCAACTACAAGGGAAAAATCAACTCAGAGCAGTTTTGCTGGATGCAGAAGGTCCTCATTTTAGTTTTGGTGCAAGTGTCGAAGAACATCTTCCTGAACAGTGTGCTGCAATGCTCAAAAGCTTTCATGCACTTTTGTTGCAAATGCTGAGTGTAACAGTACCGATTCTGGTTGTGATTCGTGGTCAGTGTTTAGGCGGCGGTTTAGAACTTGCCTGTGCCGGAAGTCAAATATTTGCTAATCCGGAAGCCAAAATGGGACAACCGGAAATAGTTTTAGGTGTAATTGCTCCAGCAGCTTCATGCTTGCTGCCTATTCGTATTGGTCAGGCGAGAGCAGAAGACTTACTGCTTTCAGGACGTATAATTGACACATTTGAATCTCAAAACAGAGGTCTTACTCAAGAAATATCAGATGATCCTGAAGCAAGTGCGTTGAATTATTTTAAAACGCATTTAAAACCTAAAAGCGCTAGTTCCTTACGTTTTGCTTTGCAAGCTTCCCGCAAAGGTTTGATTGATGAAGTGAAAGCTAAACTTGCCGCAGTTGAAGAATTATATTTGCACGAATTAATGAAAACCCATGACGCAGTTGAAGGCTTGAATGCCTTTTTGGAAAAACGTTCTCCTCAATGGAAAAACTAACTCTAATTACAAATTTGTCTTTCAGAACCTAAAAACTAAAACTCACATGAGCGCAAATACGGAAAACTCAAAACCTAAAAACTCAGACACAAAAGCTACTGCTCCTTTAGTGGCGTACTGTCAGGAACTCTTTGATGATCTGGATTTTAAAGCAGTAAAAGCCTGGAAGGAAGAAAAACCTGGAAGGAAAGCGATTGGTTACATGCCGGTTTATGTACCGCGCGAAATAATACATGCGGCAGGAATGCTGCCTGTCGGAATCATGGGTGGCGGTGATCAGTTGGAAGTCATACACGGTGATGCGTATTACCAGAGTTACATTTGCCGTATTCCACGTTCTACTATTGAACTGGGTGTGACAGGCAGGCTGGATGTTTTGGACGGTATGTTGTTTCCCAGTATTTGCGATGTGATCCGCAATCTCTCCGGAATGTGGAAAATGATGTTTAAAGATAAATATGTACGTTATTTTGATGTTCCGCAAAATTATGAAGATGAAATTGGCGGAAAATTCTACATCCACGAAATGCAGCAGCTGCGGGATGATTTAGGCAAATTGGGAGGTCATGAAATCAGTGATGATGACTTGCTCAACTCAATTGCGGTTTATAACGAAAACCGCAAAGCAGTTGAAGAGCTTTATGAATTTCGGGCAAAACATCCATGGAAAGCACCGAGCACGGAGGTCTATCTGCTGGTCCGTGCCGGAATGGTTTTGCCGGTGGAAGATCATACTATACTAATCCGCGACTATCTTAAAGCTGCGGACTTAGAGGAGCGCCCGGTGCGTGACAACTGCAGGGTGGTGGTCAGTGGAGTGTTTTGCGAGCAACCGCCTTTTAACATGATTAAGTCTATTGAAATGGCAGGCTGTTACATAGTCGATGATGATTTCATGCTGGTAACCCGCTGGCTGCTGGAAGATGTAGCAACTACAGGTGACCCACTTGAAAATTTATCCAAAGCCTTTTTGCATCACTCCAATGAAACCGCCGCAAAATATGAACCGGATGTTGAGAATAAAGGAGTGTATTTGATTGATTCTGTCAGGAATAACAACGCAGAAGGGATTATCTTCGCAGGACCGAGTTTTTGTGATCCTGCTTTGCTGGACCGACCAATGCTGCAAAATGCTTTGGCGGCTCAGGATATACCATACACTTCATTTGAGTATGCTGAGAATTCAGGACAAATGCAGCCGATCCGTGAACAAGCCGGAACCTTCGCAGATTCGATCAAACTGTGGAGTGTTGCTGCATGAAGTTGTTTTTCTAGGGTGAATCGAATTCAGCGATTGATTAGAAAATTTGGAATTATATTTTAGCCTGAATATTTAATGAACATCACATTGTACTAATAATGATGGTCCCGTAAAACGTCATTATGACACCAATGTTTGTCATTCCCGCGAAAGCGGGAATCCATTATTTTAGATACTTACAAGTTCCTGGATTCCCGCTATCGCGGGAATGACAACTATTTACGAAGTCATCAATAATAATAAGTATTGTTAATAACAAAGGAGACAGAATGCCCAAAAAAGCACCGCCAACAGCCATCAAAGAAGAGTCGATGGAGATTCAAAAAAAGATGATTGCTGAAAATTTCAGGCAACTCTATGACGCTCCGAAAACAGGACAGAAAGTTGTTTCAACTTTTGTTCCGGGAAATTTGAATGAGTTACTGATGTGTTTTGATTTTGCGCGAAATCTTCCGGAAATAAATGCTCTGCAAAACGGTATGCGTAAAAAAACAGGACGTATGATTATGGAAGCAGAAAGAGCTGGCCATTCCGAAGACGTTTGTACTTATGTTAAAGCGGATTTGGGAATGATGGCACAAGGCAACATTGGGCCAACCGGAGAAGTCTTGCCGACTCCGGATCTTTTGCTGCTTTCCTACACAGGTTGTTTTACTTTTATGAAGTGGTTTGAGCTGGTACGTGAGCAGTACAAATGCGAAACCGCAATGCTGCATGTGCCGTATCAGGGTGATGGAGTAATTACAAAAAATATGCGTGATTATGTGGTCAAGCAACTCAAACAAGAAATTATCCCAACCCTTGAAAGAGTAAGCGGTGTCAAGTTTGATATTGACCGTTTGCGAGAATATTTAAGGCAGTCCGCAAAAGCCGAAGAAGATCTCGTATGGGTGCTTCAAAGTGCTAAAAATAAACCTTCACCGATTGATGCGTATTTTGGCGGTGTTTATTATGTAGGGCCGATTTTCTCATCTTTTAGAGGTAGTGAAGGCGCAGCGACTTATTATGAAATGTTACGTCAAGAAGTCGAGGAACGTTTACGGCAAGGCAAAGGACCTATCACACCTGAAGGTGAAATGCCGGAAGAAAAATACAGGTTGGTTGTTGAAGGTCCACCGAACTGGACGCATTTCCGCGAGTTCTGGAAAATGTTTTATGAAGAAGGCGCGGTTGTAGTCGCAAGCAGTTACACAAAAGTCGGCGGTGTCTATGATTTCGGTTTTCGTCATGATCCGGATAATCCCCTTGAAACTCTGGCGGATTATTGTCTGGGTTGTTACACCAACCTTAATCTTCCGCATCGTGCAGATATGTTGGCACAGTATGTTGAAGAATATGAAGCGGACGGACTTTTGATTAATTCGATCAAGAGTTGTAACAGTTTTTCTGCAGGACAATTGCTGCTGCTGCGTGAAGTGGAAAAACGTACCGGAAAACCGGGAGCATTCATTGAAACTGATTTAGTGGATCCACGTTATTTTTCTGCGGCAAATGTAAAGAACCGGCTGGAAAGTTATTTTCAAATGATTAAACAAAAACGCGAAGGAAGCGTAGCTTTAGGAGTAGCGGCATGAAATGTTTTATCGGAATTGACCTTGGTTCCACCACGACCAAGGCCGTGATTTTGGACGAAAACCTCAAAGAATTGGGGCATGGAATTACCAACTCACGATCGAACTACGACATAGCTTCGGCGGTCGCGAAACAGGAGGCGATTGTAAATGCGCGGATGAATTTGGTAGAACAGTCACTTTCGAACTTTCCGGAATTGTCCGGGCGTCTGGAAAAAATCCTGAGCAGTTTGGAACGGAGTTTCCGCTTGGAACAATTTATGGAATCATTGGCGGATTTA
>JABGPG010000210.1:0-2984 GCA_018645085.1 Deltaproteobacteria bacterium | reverse complement strand
CAGTTTGGAACGGAGTTTCCGCTTGGAACAATTTATGGAATCATTGGCGGATTTAGAAATGGTTTGCCGCAACAATGCTGTCGGGGAGCGCTTTAAAGGCTATGAGCAGGGGATGTCAGAGGCCCTCATAGAAACTTTCCGTAAACTTCGCAGCGAAGCTCCGGAACTGTTTGCAGCCGGTGCAAAACGCAAATCAGATTTTTTCCGTGACATTGCCGGTTCACGTTACCTGGCAATCGGTGAAGTAGTCGCACAAGAAGCTGGGCTTGCTTTTGATTTGATGTTGAATGTCTATGACCGTTCAATCATTGAAGTTGAAAACCGGATCACCGGTGAGAATCTGGAAGAAATGATCCTCAGCGCATTAGGGCGGACGCTGAAAGAATTTCCGGAATTGTCCGAAGTCTCGGCACAAGTTGAAGGAGCGGTGAAGGACGCACTCAAGATTGAGTTGGAGGAAACTTATGTTGTCGGTACTGGTTACGGCCGCGCAAGACTGCCTTTTTCCAAGGAGCATATTCGTTCCGAAATTCTCTGTCACGGTTTGGGGGCGCATGTTATGTATCCGAATACGTTGACTGTGCTTGACATAGGCGGTCAGGACACAAAAGCGATTCAGGTTGATAATGCGGGAATTGTAGACAGTTTCCAAATGAATGACCGCTGTGCAGCAGGTTGTGGACGTTATCTGGGTTATATTGCTGATGAAATGAACATGGGGCTGCATGAACTTGGACCTATGGCCATGAAAGCTACCCGCACTGTGCGGATCAATTCAACCTGTACAGTTTTTGCCGGAGCGGAACTTCGCGACCGTTTAGCACTGGGTGAAAAACGTGAAGATATTTTATCCGGATTGCACCGCGCCATTATTTTACGGGCCATGTCACTGCTTTCACGTTCAGGCGGAATCCGTGATGAATTTACTTTTACCGGAGGAGTGGCCAACAATGAAGCAGCAGTCGATGCCTTGAAGTCACTGGTTAAAGAAAATTATGGTGAAGTTACCATTAATATCGATCCGGGCTCCATTTATACCGGTGCTCTGGGTGCGGCCACTTTTGCACAACGTGCGGTTTAGCCTAGTCCATCTCATTCTTTGCTGCGGATTAACACTGAAAAGCATTGGTGAAAATGTTACCAAAACTGAGCAGCGCAGATAAATGGTTAAATATTATGAACATCTAAAAAGACCTAAAGTCGTGTCACTGCTTACAAAGCGAGAAATATAATTATTGTTAAGCACTGATATTATAAAGGGAACCTCTAAAAACTCGTTTTACTGGTTCTTATAAAATAAGTTAACCTTAGGCAATCCGCCGGTTGAGCGGAGTCGAAACCAGATGCAAGTCCGAAAAACCTCCTTCGACTACGCTCAGGGAACGGTTTTTAGAGGTGTCCTAAAGGCATTTTTCTTCATTCGAGATGACGATTAATTAGTTAAGTAGTTTTTACGAAGCCATCAAACATACATGGCAAAAAAGCAAACCTTCAATTAACAAACTGGACATGATAACTACAATTGGCATTGATATAGGCACGAGCGCGGTGAAAAGCGTTTTATTTCGTACAGTTGACGGAAAACCGGAATGGCTGGGAAAACGTGTGGATCGTTTGAGGAAACGTGACCCAATGAAACTCGCAACAGAAGCCTTTCAAAATTTGCTGACAGATGCTGGATTACAGCAGAATGAGATAGATTATGTGGCAACCACCGGTGATGGAGAAAATGTGGAATTCCGTACCGGACATTTTTATTCGATGACAACTCACGCAAGAGGTGCTGTTTTTCTGGAACCGGATGCCAGAGCGGTGATAGATATTGGAGCCTTGCACGGTAGAGCAATCAGTACCGATGAACGCGGGAAGGTGCTTTCATACAAAATGACAAGTCAGTGCGCTTCCGGATCAGGACAGTTTTTAGAGAATATCGCACGTTATCTGGGTGTTTCACAGGATGAGGTTGGCTCACTTTCAAAAGCTGCGGATGATCCGGAAACGGTAAGTTCGATTTGCGCAGTGCTGGCTGAAACGGATGTGATCAACATGGTTTCGCGTGGAATTTCAACCCAGAACATTCTCAAGGGAATTCATCTTTCCATGGCAGGCCGTTTGGTAAAATTATTAAAATCAATCAAAGCCAAAGAAAGCACAGTTTTTGTCTCAGGAGGATTGGCCCAGGATGAAGGGCTTTTGGCAGCTATTCGTGAACAGGCTGTGGAACAAAAACTATCAGTGAAGGTGAGCAGTAATTCTGATTCAATTTATGCAGGAGCAATCGGTGCGGCTATCTGGGGAGCGTTTCGTTATGGAAAACTTGGAAATCTCAAGCAATTGGCAAAAGCTGCGTAAACACGCTTGTATCTCATTCGACTCCATTCAGGCCTTGAGAAGGTCACTTGAGTGGAGCGGCAAGCTTAACTTTCTAACATAAACAAAAAACTTTTAGCTTATACCAAAAAATGGCTTTAATGATAACTGAGGACTGTACCGTGTGCGATGCGTGCGTAGAACCTTGTCCAAACGAAGCAATCAAAGAAGGCGATGATATCTTTGTGATTGACGCTTTACGCTGTACCGAATGTGTTGGCACAGATGAAGAACCCCAGTGCATAGCAGTTTGTCCGTCTGACTGCATTGTCCCCGACCCTGACTTTGAGGAAAGTGTAGACGAGTTACAGGAAAAATATGAAATGATACACTGTTGAAATATACATCAATTTACTTGAATGTAAAATATTCAAACATGATCTGTGTCATCATAAATTATCCTGTCAGTCTGCAAAAACAGTCCAGAAAATTTACTTGATTGCAGTTCAGTTCAAGTATTTGAGTGCACACTGTGTATCTTTTTCAACAAGTTCCATAAATTTAGGATTGTGACCTAATTCCGGATTGGAGCGGTGACGGAGTTCATGAACAAGTGTATTAACTAATTGCGATATTTTGGGCCAGCCAAAAAACCAGAAATTTGAGCGATGAAT
>JABGPG010000181.1 GCA_018645085.1 Deltaproteobacteria bacterium | reverse complement strand
CGTCATCCATGCATAAAATATACGACCGCCCCGGAATGCCTCGTGGATAAAATCCAACCAAAATGAGAATGTTGCTTTCATGATCTTAATCTGTAAAATACCAAAATTTTGGTTCTGTTCCTAAATCTTCTTTCAGGCGAAATACCGTTTTATTTTCAAGGATATAGCGGATTTCACTTTCCGGATCAAGCAGGTTTCCGAAAACCCTTGCGCCAGTAGGACAGGCTTCCATACATGCCGGTTGTTTACCCTTGCGCGTGCGTTGAATACAAAACATGCATTTCTCCATCACGCCTTTTGAACGTGGACGATTGCCCAAATAATGTGTAACCGGATTCAATTCTTCCGGCGGCAGTTCAGGTTCGTTCCAGTTAAAATGCCGCGCCCAGTAAGGACACGCCGTCATACAGTAACGGCAGCCGATGCACCAGTCGTAATCAATCACCACCACTCCATCCGTTTCCTTCCAGGTGGCCTTTACCGGACAGGCTCTTACGCAAGGCGGATTCTCGCACTGCATACACTGCACAGGCATATAAAACTTACCCTTTTGCGGAACAGTTTCAGGATCGTAATAATGGTTTGATTCTTCCAGATTCATGCTTCCGCGTTCCATTTCCAGCACACGTATGTATTGAATTTGAGTATCACGTCCCTGATTATTTTCTTCCACGCACGCATCAACGCATTTTCTGTAACCTTTGCATTTGGAAATATTCAACGCATAACCAAACAGCACATTCGGCAGCGGGGGAGTGGTGTCGATGCTGATGTTTTTTCCGTATTTGCGTTTTGTTTTGCGTTGCAGACGGGCGATGGTTGCCTCAACTTCTTCTGGACTCATCCTGCGGTAATGCGTTTGAAAAAGTGAAGCCAGCGAATCCGAAAACTCGTCTACTCCGTCTTCCGTAACTTGCGCGGCGAGTGCGGCTCCGGAAGTAGCAACAGCTCCGGAAACTCCGGCAATTCCGATTTTTTTCAATAAACGCCGACGCGTTAGTTTTTTATTTTCTGCTTTTCCGGATTCAGTCATTTTTGTTTTCTGTCTGCTCAAGCAAGTGCTTTTCCCACACTTTTGCTTTGAGGTGAGTTCCGTTCGGCACAAAAACAAGTCCTTTCCTGACTTTCGGAGGAGGATTTGGTTTTATGGGTTTTATGCTCGGAGAGTGAGGATCATGACATTCTGTGCAGAGATAAAGTTTACGCTCGCCCAGCCAATTTCCCACACGCTTACCGTGTGCACCAAAAAACCAGTCTTTTTGACGTTGAAAATGACATTGACCGCACAGGCGATAGGATTGATCAAAATCGATGGCATTGTTTTTTAAGGAATGCAAATAGTCCCGATTGTCCGGCTGATGACACGTCAAGCACCAAAAACGCTCGCCGCCGTGCTCCAGACTAAGCTCATCGTGTTCCTCTTCCAGTTCACGTATTTCAAGATTAGTTTCCTCATCTTCATGGCAATCCATGCAAGGATAGCTTTCAAGCTGCGACTCCTTGCGGAGTTTCACTTTAAAAGCCGGTGCGTATTTTTCAAAAGATAACACTTGCTCAAAAACCACTTCCGGAGATTCTTCTTCCTCATCTGCATCATCAGCATCATCTTCTACATCAAGCTCATTTACATCAGCAGCCTCTTCCTTGTCCTCCTTCGCAGAAAGCTGAAGTTCAGTTCCGGAAGAAGAGTTTGATTCCTGCCCAAAGACAAACGGATTCACAAAAAAGAGAAACAGTGCAGAAAACAGCAGCAAGAATAATTTGACTAAGCGGGATTTATGCATAATGAAGCAAACTGATTTTTCAGCAGCTTTTGTGCAGAAAATTAAATAAAGAGCTTGTTGAAAGTCTTCTTCCAGACTATAGCTTTGTTGAAATTAACATATTCGTAAATCTACGAACTACTCAAAAATGCATATTATTCAAAAGTAAAAAACATTTGCCAAACCTTAAACGAAAGCAGGTAAAACACTGAATAATTCAACAGTAGAGGAAAAAAGGGAAATATCTCTGCAAAATCTGCAACAAAATTCTTTTTTGTAACGGTGGACCCACCGTTTGCGTGAATTATCAAAAACTTACGTAGTGAGCATCACCAACATCTTCATTTTCCGGATCACCTAGGTGCTGTTGTCTGTAAAGGAACATTTTTTTAAAAGTCGGTTTCCAGATAAAATGTATTGAATTTTCAGGCATACCCCATTCAGTTTTTTTCATGGAAACGTATGATTTATAAAAAACCAAGAGGTTTTCATATTCCCAAATCAAGACGTTTGCATCACCATAATCACCTAAAGTTGTAGTTTTGCGTATATCTTTCCTCTTGCCCAATGTAGTGATTTGCCTTAGAAACGCCTCTGATTGGTATGGTTTCAATGGATGGTCGTAGAAGTTTGCAACAGAGAACAACTGCTCTTCAAATAATCTGAATTCTAGACGCTTGAGGTCCTGATTGGGATCATTGACACTGAAAAGAACTACATGGAAATTGTTCTCTTCTAAAAACTCAATGTTTGGATATTGCTTTTCAATTAAAGGAAATGATGAGTTCCAGGTAAATCCTTGATATCCACTTTTCGGTTGAACTGTTTCGGAAAAGGCCAAATTGATAAAGCAATTCAGTAAAACAAATATTAACCCGACAAACCTCATTATCCCTCTTCTTGCTGATAATAAGCAGAATTTTCTAAGTTTTCTTTTTCGTACAACACAAAATTTTTCGTGATTTCTGCTATTTGCGAATAAAATGCTATTTGTGATTTCTTAATAACCAGCTCACAAAACTCAGGCACCCATGGAGCAAGATGTTCTTGGATAAATTGAGTTTCGAGTTTAATACATCTGTGCATACCTTTGAGGTCATTAGTATGGCGATTTTCAGTTTCCTGCAAGATCAGTTTTTGTAGAAATTCAAGCTCAACTGCTAAATGATCCGGAATGTCATTTAATTCAGCTTTGAGATTTAATCCAGATGATTCAATTATTTTCTTAACCTCTACTGTGTCCTTGCCCCACAAAGAACCCCAGTCACCATCTTCACGCTGATGATGAACTGACTCATGCGGAGATATCGGCTTGTCAGGTCCGAGAAATAATCTCGCATATTCTACTGCCAGGTTTTCCAGCAGTTCCATTTCAGGAACTTCATAAAATGAGTCGCCTAAATTTGCACCTAAACCTGTTAAACTTTCGCGAAATTCCTTGCTACGCAATTCCTGCAGAAATTGCTTATCGATTTCTTTGGCAAATATCCTGGTCAACAACCCATAAATCTGCGCGCGTGCCTCAGAGGATATTGGCGCTGTATTCGATAATTTTTTTTCCATATTGGCTAAGAATTAATGATTTCAGAAAAAACAACAAACAGTCCAAAAATAATTGTGCACAGAGCCACAAAGGACTTTTTGAGTTATTTTTTGCTTTTTCTCTGTGACTCTGTGGTCATCTATAAATAATCCGGTATTTTTTGAAAGGGGCAGATTCTAAATCCACCCCTTCAAAAAACGGCAACTAAGAATCAAACCTTGGTCACTTGAACTACAGTGTCCATGAATCTCATCTGTCCGTTGACGGGGTCAGCCTTATTGGGAATAATCCAATTTGGATTGACTCCGTAAGTATCCCACCACTTATTTTTCAAATCGGGATCATTGTCGTGCGCCAACGGGGTTTTTTTGCCCGATGCATAGCGTCCGGAGTCTGACCGACCTAAGTGAAAGGAAATCGCAATCACTCCAGGAATAATGCCTTCGGTGACTTTAACCGGCGTTTCTATTGCACCGATTTCTGAGCTCACTTTGATTTGATCACCATTTTTCAATCCCAGTGAAGCCGCTGTTTTTGGATTCATCCAGGCTGGGTTTTCGTGATAAATTTCGGTCAGCCACTTACAATGTGTACTCCGTGAATGAATTTGCACAGCTACTTTATAGGTAGTAAGTATCAACTCATTCGGTTTCATCACATCGTGTTCCGGAATTGAAACATATGTTGGTAAAGGAGCAAAACCTTTATCTTTCATCAAATTGGAATACAACTCCAAATATCCGGATTTATTAAGCTTGTCCGGTTTGAATCCTTTGTAGGCTGCACTGCCAATTTTTTGACCAACATATCCTTTATAGCCGTTTTTGGTATGAGCATAACCTTTTTTATGTGCCGCTTCTTCACTGGAGACTTTGACTGTTTTCCAGTTCCAATAGACACCTGTTGCTTCATCCAAAATTACACCGTCTTTTTTCAAATCCTTCTCACTGACAGACTTTTTGTAGGAAAAGAATTTGGGCTTGGCTTTGGGATCATGCCAGACACCATGTTCCTTCATGTACTCAAAACCGCCGATTGCTTTGATCTCCGGAGTTTTTTCACAGGATTTTTTGACAAATTCCTCTTTAGTATCAAAACCCAACGGAAAACCCATGCGCTCAGCTAATTCACAAGCAACATCTCCCATGTCTCTAGATTCCCCCAGAGGCTTAACTAGCGGCTGGCGAATATAATATTCCGCCACTTGACTCGGCGAAACCATATCTTCCCAGTCCCAGCGTTCCAAATAAGTGGTGTCCGGCAAAATCAAATCAGCCAGAGCACTACCTTCATCATAGACGATGTTGGAAGTTACAGTGAACGGAATCAATTTTTCGTCTTTGAGAATATCAATATTTTCCTGACACTCACCATTGACATAAACCGGATTGTAGCAATACCACATATACACTTCAGGCCTGCCGTGACTACCATCCTTGATCATCTTGAGCACCTCTTGACAAACTCCATGCGAAGGTATGGCCGAGTTTGCGCCTTTGGTGATTTTCAAGCTTTTTGCTTTGGGCTTGTTCTTTGGACCTTTAGGATATTTCCACTTCGGTGCAACTGCCAAACAACGCCCACCGGGATTATCAATATTTCCGGTGATTGCTCCCAGCATCTGCATTGCCCGTTCAGCATCGTTGCCGTTGTAGTGCGCAACTGCTCCGCGATAACTGACAATACAAGACGGTTTCGTTTTGCCGAACTCAAGCGCCAGGGCACGAATTTTCCCAGCATCAACACCGCTGATGCCTTCCGCCCATTCCGGTGTGTACTGTGCCAAATGCTTTTTCAAAGCTGCAATTTTTACTTCGGAAGTATCCTGGGCTTTGGCGGTGACCTTGATGAATTTAAAGAAGTCCTTATTATAAAGTCCTTCCTGCATGATCACATTACACATTGACATGACAACGGCTCCATCTGTACCTGGTTTTATCGGTACCCATTCGCTGGATTTAGCAGCCGTATTGGAGAGCCGCACATCAAAAGTCACCATCCGTACATTCCGATCAGTGACTGCACTAATCAGCCGTGTCGCAGTTGGAATGTGATTGGTGTGTGCTTCAAGCAAATTACTGCCGAAATTAAGAATAAATTTCGTATTATCGAAATCCCAATTGTCATAGTGTTTACCCCAGGTTAACTCCTGTGCAGTCCATTTACCACCCTCACAAATTGAGGTGTGACCGGAAATGGTTTTGGTTCCGTAATTTGCCAGAAATACACTTTTGATCAGCTTGCTCGAGCTAGCTTTCATACGGCCGTAATGGAACATAAACTTTTCCGGATGTCCAGCATCACGCATTTTTTTCAAACGTCCTGCAAGTTCCGTCAAAGCCTCATCCCAGGAAACACGCTTCCATTTTCCTTCGCCGCGTTCACCTACACGCCGCATTGGATAAAGGACTCGATCCGGAAAATAGACTTGATTGACTCCGGCGTGTGCCTTAGCACAGACTTTTCCGCCTGTTCTGATGGAATTGGGTTGCCCCTCTATTTTGACCAACCTTCCTCCTTCTACATAGCCCACCATTGGATCACGCGTCACGCATGACCAACAAGCTGTGGCAATCTTTTTTCGCGGTTCACCAGTCAAAGGGTTGAAATCAAATCCACCCTCCGCCAGTTTTATTTTTCCTGCTAAAGCCTCAGATTCTATGCCTACTCCTGCCGCAACAGCAGCTCCGGAAGCCAAGGCGAACTTCATAATATTTCTTCTTGTGAAGGATATCATATCCCCTCCTGTAATTTATCGGTTTAAACTCAGATCAATCCATTCTTGCAAATGACTAGATCATTTGATCTACAAACTCAGCTTGCTTAGTCTCTTTATCGATTTGATAAATAGACAAAACGCCTTCTGGATCAATATAAAAAACTTTTGGAAGCGTATTTTCTTTAGGCAGCATAGTCGTTTTTGCAGAGTTTTTCTCCAACTGATATTTCTTCACCAATTTGGAAACTTCGCTGTTGGGATCATTCAAGTCCCCAAAAATTCTAGCTTGTCCTTCACAGGTATTAACACAGGCAGGTACGACACCATGATCAATTCGTTCCTTGCAGAAATCACACTTGCCGACACCATTTTTAGTCGGATCACCTCCGGCTTTCACGAAAGGATTTAAATACCTTGCGCCATAAGGACAGGCATCCACACACTTGCCGCAACCAATGCATAGTTTGTTATCAACTAACACCACTCCATCAGGACGTTTGTAAGTCGCACCTATGCTGTAGCGAATCGTTTTACCGTTCGGAGTTACATATTTTTTCCTACCGGGTTTAGGAAATTCAGGACAGACCTTCACACAAGGCGGCACCTTTTCACGTCCCACTTTATCTGTTCCTTCGCAGTGATTGCAAAGTCGTGGGAGAAAATCCCTTCTTGCTTTAGGAAATGTTCCGGATTCAATGGTTTTTACTACTGAGTTCCAACTGCCTAGAGGAACTCCATGTTCCGCCTTGCAGGCAACGGTACAGGCGCGACAACCAGAACACTTGCTCAGGTCTATGACCATTGCAAAGCGTGCCGCTTTTTTCTTAGCAGCCTGAACTTCTTTAGCCGACAGCATGCTGCCGATTGCCGCTCCACCAAGAACTACTCCAGTACCCTGAAGCAGTCTTCGTCTTGAGACTATTTCTTTCTTATGCATAATCACCTCGCATATTACTGGTTAATTAGAAATTACCTCCTCTAAAAGATCTAACAAATCTTCAAATATATATCCTGCTTCACTGATTAAGAGGATCGAATATTTTTTATTGTGAACTCCATTGCCAAAACGCACGATATCCAGATTTGAATTTGCCTCTGCATACATTTTATTTGCCTCAATCAACGACTCCGCAGGTGCTTTGCCAGTTGCTTTTTTAAGCAATGCAAGACTCTCAATCTTTAACTCCTCAACTGAGGACAGCCCTTCCCTCACCTCATTGTCCCAACGGTCCAGCATTTGATCATGTTTTTCAGTGTGACAACTAACACACGATTGACCGTTTCCATGCATCACCTTTTCGCCATTTATTAATTTTTCCTCCAGATGGCAGCCGATACAGTTTGTTCTAGAACCAAACATCAAGCTGGGAGTTTCCTGTACTGCACCTCTTTCTGCACCTACCAGCAACATTTTCTGGTATATATGGTGATCAGGATGACAGACCTCACAGTTCTTACGGGCAGGATCAAGAAAGGGTGACTCTTTGTGCTGAATAGTTTCATGACAGTTGAAGCAATTTGCCTGTTGTTTAGCTACATGTTCCTCATGCATCAATTGCATATCACCAATCTTTTTCAAAGTTTCAGGCATATCATGGCAATCCTGACATGCATTATCTTTGATCTCTCCATCTCCTAAAACCAGTTCATAGTGGCAACTCTCACAAGGTACATTGGCATCTTTCAAGCTTTGATGAGTAATGAGAGGTTCGTCTTCTTTTATCTCTGCAGTTGCTTTTTGGCTTTGCAGTGGTTTTTGCGGAAGTTCATGGCAAGTGACACAATCACCTGCACTTGCTACTTCTGAATTTTTAAAATGACAAAGGTGACAAATTTGTTTTGGAACTTCAAAATGTTTGGTGCCTGCTACATGTTGGTGACAAGTACTGCAATGAAGAACCTGCCCTTCCACTTGTTTTTCTTCATGAATCTTATGAGTAAAAGAAACTCCGGATGCATATTCTAGTTTTTTTTCAATAAATTCAGGTCTTTGATGGCAGTCCCCACTGGAACAACTTCGGTCATCCACATGTGCTCTTTTGCGAACCTCTTGATCTCCTGCAGATAAATAGCTGAATAATTGTCCCAGTCCCCGGAATTTTGCTGTCAATGTTGTTTTCTCTCCGGGAGCATAATGGCACTCCACACAGGCAACATCCTTCTCACCGTGTGGTGATTCTTTCCAGCTTTTGTAGGGTTTGTCCATGATGTGACAACTCAAGCCACAGAAATCGGATTGAGAAGTGTAGGATTCTACGGAGTAGACAGTAATGCCGATCAGCACTACAACTGAAACAAGTCCTAGACTAAATAAGCTTAGAGTTTTTTTCATCAGTCAACTGAAGAAAAATTGTGGTGGGCCTCCAAACAATTAAGCAACTCAGCAAAAGCACCAATTGATGTAATTTATCGGGTACTCCATTTCAGATTCTACTATTCTGTCAATGTTAGTCTATCCGTAATAATACTAACTTACGTATTATTACCTGAAACGTATGTCTGAAGTAGTTGATGTTAAACTTGGTTTTTTAGTAAAATAGAGGTTCAACCTCTTATCTTTCCAACAATGTACAATTCTATACTCAGATTTAAGAACAACTAATGAGATGAAATTCAACTCAGTGAAGCAATCAAAGAATAAATAATGGCGATGACGATCAACACTCCAATTGCC
>JABGPG010000081.1 GCA_018645085.1 Deltaproteobacteria bacterium | reverse complement strand
AAAATCTCGGCGGTTGGCGCAACAGAGAAACGGCTTTCCGCTTTGCGGAATATGCAGAAATTATGGGTATAAATCTTGGTGATCGCGTTCAAAATTTCATCACTCACAATGAACCGAATGTTGTAGCTTTGCTGGGACACGGATGGGGTTGGCATGCACCAGGGATACAGTCTGCAACAGCGGTGATGGCTGTAACGCATCATCTGAATCTGTCACATGGACTTGCGGTTTCCAAACTTCGTGAAACTGTTCCGGATGCAAAAATAGGCACGGTAATCGTCATGCATCCTGTAGTAGACTGGGAGAATGATCCTGCTGGAAGTGCCAGACTGGATGCACTCTCAAACCGAGCGTTTACTGATCCGGCATTGCTCGGAACGTATCCGGAATTGCTTATTGATGAACTTTCTCCGTTTATTCAGCAAGGAGATCTTGAGCTGATTCAGCAACCACTTGATTTTTTTGGACTGAACCATTACACCACCATGCGTGCCCGTTCTGCACCGGAATCCGCACTGGGAGTGGAAATACTACAGCCGCCTCCGGAAGTTCCACAAACCATCAAAGGATGGGAAATCAATCCTGAAATGTTTTATCAGCAACTGCTTGAACTCAAGAATCGTTACGGGAATCTCCCAATCTACATTACGGAAAGTGGTTGTGCTGCACCGGACAAACTGGATGCCGAGGGGAAGGTTGCTGATCCGGAACGGGTTGCGTATTTCCGGGATTATTTACGCGCCGCTGCCCGTGCTATTGAAGACGGGGTGAATTTGAAAGGCTATTTTGCCTGGTCACTTATGGATAATTTTGAATGGGCTGAAGGTTACACCCAACGTTTCGGTATTGTTTATGTGGATTTCCCAACACAAAAACGTATACCAAAAGATTCTTTTCATTTTTTAAAAAATATTTTTAAAAGCAATAAAATCTAAACACTTTTCTCACCCGTATTTTTGCTGTCTGATGAGTCCTCTTCACGTCCTACCAACATTACCCCTTATCTTAAAAGTAAATGAGACTTTTGCGTTATTTTCGGCTTTGGGGCAAATTGCAGGAAATCGCACAGTTCTGACAAATAACGATGACACACAAACACAGCACCCTTTTCATGGTGCAGAAGGAATATATCGGGAAGAGACCAGATATTTAGAAGAATACCAATGGAAGTGGCCAGGTTTTTATCTGGTTAATCAGGAATTAAAAGAATCGCACATCCTTCTTCAACAATGGGCGTGGACCGATGATCTTATTCAAAGGGTTGGATTATCACGCACATTGGAACTTTTTGAAGATGGCATAGAGGATGAGCTTTCTTTTGAAAATACTGGCTTTTCTGAAGAATCATTTGTAGTTCAACTCTATGTAAGGGAAGGATTCCAAGATGTTTTAAGTGTAAGGGGTTGGCGTTCCATGAGTTCACCGCGTGCTCTACAGCGTGAAGAATCGGAGCTTGGGTGCACTTTTTCTTATACTGGTTCAGATGGAGTAGTCCTGAAACTTAGTCTCAGTTGGAATCAAACTCAGGATGAGGGACAACTTCCGGAAGCGGGGTTCTGGAGAGTTCGTCTGGCACCTCAATCTCATTGGAAATTGTGCATTAAGATCAAATTAGGTCAGCTACCAGCATCTGACATGGCCGGATCTAAGCATGTAAAACAAAAATTTATCCCTAAGATCTCTGAGCATGCTTTCCCAGAGCCTAAATCGTGGTTGTCGCGTTTTGATGAACTCAACGTTGATATTCTGAATAAACGAGTTTGGGAGCAAAATATCGAAGATTTACGCATGTTATTGCTGCGTACTCCTTACGGTTTTTACCCTGCAGCAGGATTGCCCTGGTATGCAGTGCCTTTTGCCAGAGACGGACTCTGGGTTGCACATATGCTCATGCCTTTTGCGTTGGATATTAGTGAAAGTGTACTCCGTTTTTTAGCTTCCTATCAAGGTCTGCAGTACGATAAAGTAAGCGAAGAAGAGAAGGGCAAAATAACACACCATTTACGAAAAGGAGAATTGTCTCGAGCCGGAATTTTGCCTTTCCTTAAGTATTATGCCTCTGTTGACTCAACTCCGCTTTTTATTATCATTTTAGAGAATTATTGCCAGTTCCGAAATGATTGGTCATTGATGAAAGAACTGAAGCCTGTATGGGAAAAATCCTTACAGTGGATTCAAAAAGCACAACATGCAGATACTGGAATGTTAACATTCTCTCCAAGTGGTTCCGGATTAGCGATGCATTCCTGGAAAGAGTCGGGGGATCTCTTGACTCATGTTGACGGTCAACCGGCACATCCACCTTTGGCCGTTTCAGAGGTGCAGGGCTATGCGTTTCGTGCTTTTAAAGCCGCAAGCAGTTTTTATGAAATTTTAGGAGAAACAGAAAAGTTTAAAGAATTTCAGAAAAGGACGGGACTTTTCGGGAAGAATTTTCACGAACTATTTTGGATGGAAGATCGCCAAACTTATGCTCTTGCACTTGATTCAAATGCTCAACAATTGGAAGTTCTCAGTTCTGACCCTGGGCACTTGTTATGGAGTGGGATAGTACCGCAAGAAAATGCACCAGCTTTGGTAGAAACGATGTTTTCAAAAGAACTTTGGAGTGGATGGGGAATTCGGACACTTGGTACCCGTGAAGCCCGTTACAATCCTGTCTCACAATTTAACGGTGCGGTTTGGTCACATGATACAGCAATTCTTGCCGGAGGTTTGGCGCATTACGGTTTCCACGACAAAGTTGAAATAATACATGAATCTCTCTTCACATTAGCTAGAAATCAACCGGACGGAAGAATGCCTCAAATAATCGGGGGTCATGACCGCAACCAGTTTCAACCGATGCCATTCCCTCATGCCTGCCGTCCCCAAGCTTGGAGTGCGGCCAGCTTAGTTTACCTAGAACGTTTAACTCAAAAAAAGGATCCTAGTATTTGCTAACTTGATTGAAGCAATATTTGAGTTAACTTGTTGGTTATCGCTCCAAGAGGGTTATCCAAGCGACGGACAAGTTTAATTTCAACAGTTAACGGTTGAAGAGAAGCAACTTTAATCGGAATTAAATTACCTGCCCTGATCTTAGCTTCAGCCATGTGATCTGGCAACAGCCCCCATCCCATGCCTGCCTCTATGATTCTACTAGCCATTAAATAATCTCCAACGAACCATTGACGTTGCGATTCAGCTAAATTATCTTCTTTTTTTGATGACAATATCTCACTGCCTCGAACCATCACTTGTACATAACCCCTCAGCTCCTTATCTTGTAAGATACGACTCGTATGACTCAACGGATGTTCCGGAGAAGCCACTGGATGAAGGGTCACCGTTCTGAAAGGAACAGCTACAAAATTTCCTTGTGCGTGTGAAAGTGTGGTTAGTGAAAAATCCACAGATCCGTCCAACAATCGTTTGGTTGCTCCTCCAAACTGTTCAAATGAAAGATTGACTTGTGTATGAGGATATTCGTTGCCGAAAATAATAAGCTGTTCCATCAACCAATCCAGCGGACACAATGGTGAGAGTGCTATGCCAATTTCCGGCTCAGTTCCCAGAGCCAAACGCTTGCCAAGTTTCTCCAGAGTCTCGGTCTGGTTGAGCAACCTATGTGCATTCCGATAAAACAACTTCCCTTCCGGAGTCAAGGCCGGTCGGTATTGTTCACGAGAAAAAAGACGCAACCCTAAAAGTTCTTCTAAATTTTTGACTGTAATACTGATGGCAGGTTGAGTCAAAAACAACTTTTCCGAAGCTGCCCGAAAACTTCCTGTTTGCGCAACTGCAACAAATGCTTTTAGTTGATCATAAGTCATTTTGTCCTCGCTTATATAAGTGATGGCTTAGTAAAAAACCCTAAACTAATTATTTGTCTTCTCGACAGATGAAATACATCATAATAATATCAGTACTTAATAGAGATTAAATTTCAAACTTTGTAAGCAATGATACGTTTATATCACTTTTTTCCTGGTTGATAATGAGCAGGCAACACGATAAATAATTTTTATCTAATATTAAAAATAATAAATTATCATATTATTTATTATTATACTATTCTTTTGTTAATGTACTGATTGGCAGTACAAAGGTGAGTTCGCCTGAAGTTGATATTCAAGCAGGAGAGCAAACTGAGAATTTGGAAAACAGGTTTGATATTGGAGGACCTAATGAGAAAGTTAATAATAATACTGCTGGCTACAAGTTTGTTGTGGATTTGGCAGGGCTCGGTAATCATGGCCAAAACAAACATTTCCTTCTGGACAACGGAAACGCAGTCCGAACGGATGAAAACCATACAATTGATTCTCGATACGTTCGAGGCTCTCAACGACGACATCCAAGTCAAATTGATACCGGTCGACGAGAATGACTTACCAACCCAAATGGCTGCGGCTTCTGCAGCTGGGAATATTCCTGAAGTTATAGAAATGGGATCAGAACTGGCTGTCACCTTCGGTTCTGAGGGTATTATGGATTTCGGGGCCCACGAAGCAGTTATAAATAAAATTGGTCGAGATGATTTCTTCAAAGGAGCTCTGCAACTAACCACCTCACCGTCCGGACAAGCATACGCTCTTCCGTATCATGGCTGGGTGCAAGGGATTTGGTATCGTGCTGACTGGTTTAAAGAAGCCGGATTGGCACCGCCAACAACCTGGTATAACATTTTAAAAGCTGCTAAGCACTTCAACAATCCGGCAAAAAATAAATATGGAATTCTGATTGGTACCAAGCCTGAAGGATTTGCAGAACAGGTTTTTACTCAGTTTGCCATTTCCAACGGAGCACGTGAATTTGATGCAGATGGTAATTTGGTTTTTAACTCTGATGCCATGCGTGAAACATTGGAATATTACAAAGAACTACAAAAGTACACACCTCCTGGACCACAAACTTGGAGAGCACGTGATTATTATCTCCAGGGAAAAATGGCCATGTTTTTCTATTCAACCTATATCATGGACGATTTATCATTGGCTGATGTAGCCAAAGGTTCGTTGACTGGAGAGAACTTTGATGGGCTTGGTGGAGTTGGTTTTGACTCTAATTTGGTCAAAAACACAAAAATGGTTTCGTCTTTCAAAAACACTCAAGACTCATCATATGGTGTGATTGTGACTCTCGGAATTACTAAAGCGAAGAGTGCCTCAAAAACTTCTGCAGCAAAACGATTGGTGCGATTTATGTACGAGGAAGATGCGTATGTCACCTTTTTGCATATGGCTCCAGGCGGCATGAATCCAGTGCTACGTTCGATGGCACAGAGTGACAAATTCATGAACGATCCAAAAGGTATTTTCAAACATTATGGCAAAGACAAAATTTCTGAGATAATTGGTGGTTTGGATCATTTGCAAAAGTTTGAGATCGTTGAAGGTAAAATGTTTCCTGCTTCTGGTGAAATCTTTGCCCAAAAGATAATTCCGCAAATGATTTACAAAACAATCTTCGAAGGAGTTAGTACTCAAGCCGCAATGGATGAGGCTGAGGCAGAAATGAGAAAAATAATTAACAAATAATTGAGAAGTTCATGGCCTCTCATCCCGGTTCGTTAGCCCAACAAGAGGCGCGTTTTGGCTGGAAAACAGTAGCGCCAAGCTTGCTACTGATAGCTCTATTAATCGTCTATCCAGTTGCATACAATCTTTACCTCAGTTTTTTTGAGGTAAAGTTGAGCGGACAAAACGAGTTCGTAGGATTCAACAATTATTTTGATCTTTTGTCGGACCGGGCTTTTTATGATTCATTGACGGTAACGGTAATTTACGTTATCGGAAGTACGCTGGGAACAACCTTGCTCGGTCTAGGTGTAGCATCGTTGATGAATCACGAATTCCCATTGCGAGGACTGGTACGAGGACTAGTCCTCCTGCCTTATATTGCCCCACTTATTTCAGAAGTTTTTGCATGGCAATTCATTTTTGATCCTGTCAATGGGATTTACAATCACATGACAGTTGAAGTTCTGGGTATATCAGATGAACGCGTCAATCTGATAGGAACTCCTGGGAATGCATTATTGGTAGTGATTATTTTTGACATCTGGAAAAATTTTCCGTTCGCATACCTAATGATTCTCTCTCGTTTACAGAGTATAAATAACGACCTCTATGAAGCAGCTACTCTGGACGGAGCTACCCGTTGGCAGCGTTTTTGGCACATTACCATTCCAGAGTTGCGTTTTGTCGTTGGAGCAATTGTGATGCTGCGATTTATATGGAACATAAACAAGTTTGATGAAGTTTTCCTGCTTGCACCAAATGTCAAAACCTTACCAATTTACACCTACTTTACTGCCTTTACCGGAACCATTGAACAAGGACTTGCAGCAGCAATCGCCGTTGTACAGTTCCTGCTTTTGATTGGACTTATTTTTCTCTATATACGGAGGGTTTTAAAATGGTAATCCGCAGAATTTTACAGAAAACAGGATTCTACTTTCTAATATTATTAGTGTTGCTTTTTACTCTTTTTCCTTTTGTACAAATGCTTTCGACTTCACTCAAACACCAATATGACTGGGGGAATCCGTCTTTGATTCCGCAAAAACTAAACTGGAGTTCTTATTCCGAACTCCTTGGACTTAAAAAAGAAGAAGTTAAAGTTCCGGAAAGCATCAAGAGACTCTTAGATAACCCTAAACTCAGTGAGGAAAAACGGCAGAAAATTCTTGCTCGTTTTACCTCCACTTCCGATGTTTTTCCTTTCATCAACTATTTTATCAACACTTTGTTAATCGCTGGAACTGCTGCTGCTATCTCTCTCTTGTTTGCAGTATTTGGGGCTTATTCATTCAGCCGTGTTCGCTACAGAGGTCGTTCAGGAATTCAGCGAGGTGTGTTGTTGACCTATATGTTCGGGGGCGTGCTGTTGATGGTGCCTCTATACCAGATTTCAGTACATGTAGGCTTAGCCAACACTGCTATCGGTTCAATTTTGACACTAGTCGTGATTTACGTTGTACAAACTCTGCCTGTTTCGCTCTACATGTTAGGGAATTACTTTCGTTCAATTCCTGAATCTCTTGAAGAAGCCGCGCAAATTGACGGATGTTCCCGCTTAAAAACCATTATGTTAATCATTGTTCCCTTGTCTATGCCAATGTTGGTTACCGTATACATCTACGCATTTATGATTGCCTGGAATGAATATCTTTTTGCCTCAGTATTTCTCAAAAATTTCAATGAGTTTTATACTCTGCCAATTGGGTTGAAAAGCTTGTTTGTTTCAAAAAACGCAATTTGGGATAGAATTATGGCTGCCTCCATTTTAACCGCTTTGCCTGTTGTATTTGTCTTTATGACCTTTGAAAAGCATTTAATCGGCGGACTAACTGAAGGTGGAGTCAAAGAATGAATAAAATGAATTTAGAAAAACAGTCAAAAGAAATTCTTATTAAAAATGACCGTGGTGGTTACACTGTTCCGACTGCTCGACTTTATCCTTTTCAATGGAATTGGGACTCAGGATTCACTGCTTTGGGTTTGGTTAAGTTCAATGAGGAAAGAGCCTGGCAGGAATTGGAGAAACTTTTTGAAGGTCAGTGGCAAGACGGTTTGTTACCACATATCATTTTTCATCAATCTTCACCGGATTATTATCCCGGACCAGACTTATGGGGAATGCCCAAAGATGTCTATGAGAATGACAGGTTATTACCACAGACTTCAGGGATTTCTCAACCACCAGTGCTGTCAACAGTGGTACGTATGATTTTGGAGGAAGCCAATGACAAAGCTCTTGCAGTAGTAGCAGCTCAAGGACTTTATCCTCGATTATTAGCCTGGCATCGATGGTGGTGGCGTGCACGTGATCCGGAAAACACCGGTCTTTCCGTGGTTTATCATCCTTGGGAAACAGGGATGGATAATAGCCCAGCTTGGGACAAGGCATTACAACGAGTGGAAGCTGTAAATAATTCCGGACATAAACGAAGAGACCTTCAACAAGTCAATCAAGCACAGCGGCCAAGTCAGATGGACTATAATCGCTACATGGCCCTCGTTGAGCTATTCAGTAGTTTAAAGTACGAACCAGAAGCACTTTACGAACAAAGCACATTTAAGGTGATCGATTTGGGTGTAAATTCTTTGCTGCAAAGGAGTAACATAGATTTACTTAGTTTAGCTCAACAATTCGGAAGTCTCGAAGAACAAGCTGAAATTGAAATGCGGATTAATTTGACAAGACAAGCTTTTCAACGTTTGTGGTCTCCTGAACTATCAATATATTTAAATTGGGATTGCATTACAAATACACCAATAGAAATACCTGTTGCTGCAGGATTCCTCCCGCTCTTCGCAAGAATTCCGGATGAAAAGCAAGCTAAACAAATGTCGTATGAGCTTAGCCGTTGGAGTGATTTATGCCGTTATCTTGTCCCTTCATGCTCACCTGATTCTGCAGATTTTGAAGCAAAGCGCTACTGGCGCGGACCAGTTTGGTTTATCGTTAACTGGATGATTGGTGAAGGTCTTGAGCATTACGGTCAAACAGCTCTTTCTGAGCAAATTCGTCAAAATTCAAAAGAATTAGTTGAACTATCAGGTTTTTTTGAATACTACGATCCGCAAGATTCATCGGGACTTGGTGGGGGAGAATTTTCATGGACGGCTGCTATATTTTTACATTGGCTTTCAGAATAATAATAGTTTCTCACAAGCCACCTCTAGAGTCTCATCAATTTGCTCTTGACTCATGCATCAAGTTGTGAAATTCTAGGCTGATGTTTTCCGCAGTTATTTGCTCTTCTTTTTAATTTA
>JABGPG010000159.1 GCA_018645085.1 Deltaproteobacteria bacterium | reverse complement strand
TTTCTTCCGCACTCATTTGTGAATGAAAATGCCAAAGCACTTTCACAAACCAGTCCGCGGGGCGCTCCAATAATTGTTGATAAAGCGAACCATCCTCCAACCACTCTACCGGAAATGAACCAGCTTTTTCAATAGGTACTCCGATGGAATACTCTGCATTTGCAGAATTTGTCAGGATGCTTCGACCATATTCCGGGTCAATTAAAATCGCGAGTCCTTTGTGGGAGTTTGTTTTATGTATATTTTGAAAACTTTGATTAACTTTAGTCTTAAAATCCGCAATTTTATCTGTGGACAAACCCTTTTCGCGGCAACTGTCTTCAAATTGAGTACGATGGTCAAAAGCCAAAATCAGCAATTCCTCCCGCACAGGACGTTCCGGTTTTTGCGACTGCCCCAGTTCTGTTTTCAGGTGCAGTTGATTCATTTTAAGCCAAAATGCCGGGTTTGGTTCTCCCGCCAAATTTGGAACGTCATCGAAGTTCTGGATAAAATATTCAATTTCCGCAAAAGAAGGTGCTGCCGGCGAACATCCGTGCCGTGTTACCACTAGCGCACCGCAGGCATTTCCGTAAAGCGCGCAGGTTTCCAAGTTTTCTTTTCGTAGCCATCCTCGCAAAAATCCGCTCATAAAAGCGTCACCAGCACCTAAAACATTCAGCACCTCAATTTTAAAGGAACGTGCGGAAACCGGATTTTCTGCTTCCGGAGAATAAACTTCGCAACCCTTCGCACCACGTTTGAGCACAATGGTTGCAGAAGATTGCTGCCGAATGACTGACAAGCACCCCTCCAGCGTTTCCGCGTTGTCGGTGAGCGACTTCCCCGCGCAAATCTGCACCTCTTCCTCGGTACCAACAATCAAGTCCAAGTCTGCGAGAAAGGGCTGGATCTCCTTTGTTACTTTTTCGGACGCAACAAAACGCGTTTCTCCGTCTCCGGCTTCTGTCAAACCCCATAACACTGGACGATAGTCGATGTCCAGAATAACCACGCATCCGGATTCTTTGGCGACTTTCACTGCTTTTTTGGTGGCAGCACGCATTTCCGGAGTGGACAATCCGGTACCAGTAATCAGTAAGGCTTTAGTTTTCTTGAAAATTTCAGGCTCAGCGTCTTCTGGTTGAATCTGCATATCAGCACAATTTTCACGGTAGAAAATCAAAGGAAAACGTTCCGGAGGATTCACACCAAGCAAAACAAGTGCGGTTAAATTTTCCGGAGTGTTTCGTAAAAGCGAAGTATCAACGCCTTCTTTTTCCAAAGTATTCCGCAAATAAATGCCCATATCATCTGTTCCAACGCAGGAAAACATAGCGGATTTTAGCCCCAATCGAGCAGTTCCAACTGCAGTGTTTCCGGCACAGCCGCCAAGATATTTGCGAAAACTCTGGGCATCTTCAAGCGCACTGTGTACCTGTTCTGCATAAAAATCAACTGCAACACGCCCCATGCAGATCAAGTCGAGCGGTCTGGATTCATCTATTAAGTTAGTTATACTTGACATATTTATGGTGAATTAAATTGAATCTACTTTTTCCGGTTTCCCGCTTTTTAGTGATTGCTTTGCCGCGAGCGCAATCAGCACCGTAGCAAGACCGTCGTTTCCGGAAACCGGAGTCGGCGTTTTTTCTCTGACAGCATCTACGAAAGCTTTCATTTCAGCGACAAATGCTTTTTCGTAGCGTTCAAGAAAAAAGTAAAGAGGCTTGTCGCGGATTGTTCCGGATTCGTTAAAAATGACCATCGAAGTCGGGGTGTTATTGTCCGCCAGCACCGTGCCTTTTGAACCGAAAACTTCGACACGCTGGTCATAACCGTAAACCGCTTTACGACTATTTTCGATAATTCCAAGTGCTCCGTTTGCGAATTTCAATGAAATAACCGCGGTATCAATATCGCCGGCCTTGCCGATTTCCGGATCAACCAGAACCGCTCCGTAAGCATGAACTTCTGTGACTTCACTGCCGCTGAGAAAACGGGCCATGTCGAAGTCGTGAATCGTCATATCCAGAAACATTCCTCCAGAACCGGCTACATAATCGGCTGGTGGTGGAGCAGGATCACGCGAAGTAATCCGGATAATGTGCGGTTCGCCCAAAGCTCCGGAAGAGACCTGTTGCTGTACTGCAGAAAAATTTGGGTCAAAACGGCGATTGAAACCCACCTGGAGTTTGACTCCTGATTTGTCAACTTCTGCTAGGGCATTCCGGATTATCTCTGGATCGAGGGCAATCGGTTTTTCACAAAAAATATGCTTTCCTGCTTCAGCGCATTCGATCAGTTGCGGTGCATGTTCAACAGATGGAGAACCAATCAGGATTGCGTCAATTTCCGGATCGTCGAGCATTATCCGGTGATCTTTCCCTGTCACAGGAATATTTCTGGAAGCAGCCCATTCCTCGTCCAGAAACGGATCCGTGATTGCTTTTAAACGCACGCCTTCGACACGGCTGAGCAGATTATCCGCATGGAGTTTGCCGATACGTCCCGCACCAATTATTCCAAATGTTACTGTTTTAGTTTCGTTTTTCATTTTATCCTTTTGTTGTGCTATTAATTTATGCAAGTCTACGTTTTGTCGCTTCATCGAGGCCTTCGCAAAATCGCTCGATCGGCCACTCCTCATTCAAGGCTCTTT
Source organism: Deltaproteobacteria bacterium (assembly GCA_018645085.1). Classification (GTDB taxonomy): domain Bacteria; phylum SAR324; class SAR324; order SAR324; family NAC60-12; genus Arctic96AD-7. The sequence continues at coordinate 6,129 of JABGPG010000159.1, read as the reverse complement.
CAATAAGCCCCTGTACAGTTTCCGGTGTGGAACCTGCCAGCGGAGAATCCAAATCCAGATTTGTCGGAAATGAATAACCATCTACTACTGATGAACAAACTGATTTAGTTTCTTCCGGACTGAATAATTTGGCCTGTTTTCCGGCAAGCAGTAGCGGATAAATCAATTTCGTCATTTTGCTACGGTCTACCGATTCCATCGGTTTTCCAAAAGCACTTGAAACTTGCAGCAAGTTGGCAATGCGGTCACTGGATTCGGTGTTGTTTCCGCCCGCATGAAACAAGGCCGGACTAAAGAAAACAGCATCCCCTTTTTTCAGTGGCAACTGCACAGCATTTTGCGAAAAATAATCAATGAATTCCGGATTCCGCCACGCCAGATAACCAAGCGGATATTGCTGCGAAAATGGCAATAGCAAGGTAGGTCCAGCTGAAGTGTTCATTTCAGTATGCGCTACAGCTCCTTGTAAAGTCAGTAACTGCGAAAAAATTTGACTCGCAATTGGAAATTCCGCCACAATTGCATCATCCTGAAAACCAAGATGATAATCGCGGTGCGGCTGTTGTGCTTGTCCACCGGGTTTAATAATGTTGACCTGTGAAGTTAGCTGATAAAACGGGCCGAGCCATGCTTCCGAGATAAAACGCAGGACGGGATTGTTGTAGTAAGCAACGAAGGCCTCAGGATCCCTTTCACAAAATTTTTGTAAGGCATTCCAAATTCGCTCGTTTTCTCCCACTTTCGCAAAGTGATCACCTCTGTGTTGGTCAGAGGTTTTTTCTTCTTCAATGATTTCTTTGAATATCTCCGTAGCCCTATCAATTACTTTCAGATCCTGAAATGCTTGACGAACAACGACTATTCCAGGTCCATCTTTGATACAATGATGTAACTCCGATTTTAAGTCAAAAGCTTGCTGTGTGCTAATCAAAGCTTGGATGTGCTCTCCCTCATAAATCACTACCCTTTGTTGGATATCCACGGAAAACTTATAGTCCTGAGAACTCACAGTCTGAGAGCACAGAGCAGCAAATTCAGAGATATTTATTTCATCAGCATTGAAAAAATGGCGTTGCATAGTTATTTGAAAAAATAGGAATTTAGTGGTTTGTCATTTACATTTTCTAAATGCAAAGATCCTCCTGTTTCTTTCGAAAAAGTATCAGCAGCGGCTACGTAGTCATTGATGCGGTGGTAATAATTACATGATGGCATGTTGCAATCCTGTGGGAACGAACTTTACCAATTCAGCCTCATCAAAGAAATCCAATCAAAATCATTCTTGCTTCCCATTTAAAGAGCGAATAACTTCAATGGTCGCGCTTTTTACGGCATCAACAGTTGGTGCAAGCAGTCTAATACGGTCAAAACTATCCCAATTATCTGTTAATGACTTTCGTAATGCATTGCCAAACGCCATCCGCAGTTCAGTCCCGATATTAAATTTGGACACTCTACTTTCTCGAGCCAGACGCTTGCGAACATTCACTGGAATTCCACTGCCTCCGTGTAAGACAAGTGGCAATGTCGTGACCTCTTCAATTGCCTTTAATGCATCAAAATTAATACCGGAAGTTTTTTCAGTTTTCAAATGAACATTGCCGACAGAAATTGCCAAAGCGGTCACGCCGCTCTCGTTACTAAAACGAGCGGCTTCCTCGGGTAGCGTGTTTGCTGATGGAGCCCCCTCGGCATAACCAACAAACCCAACTTCTCCTTCTACAGAAACACCGGCGGCATGTGCCTTTTCGACAATTTGAGCTGTGATGTCGATATTTTCTGATAACGTTAATTTGGAGCCGTCAAACATAACTGAGGTAAATCCATTGTCGATTCCTTCTAGACAGTCTTGAACAGAATACCCATGATCAATATGGCATACGATGGGTACACTGGACTGGTCTGCAAGATGGCGGAACATTTTACCCAATATTGGCACAGGCGTATGGGCACGGCAGCCGGGTCCAGCTTGAAGAATAATTGGTATGCCTGTTTCCTCAGCAGCTTCTACGTAGGCCCACGCATCCTCCCAACCCAAAACCACAAGTCCTGCCACGGCACGATGTTCTTCCATGGCTGGCATAAGGACTTCTTTCAGAGAGGCAGCAGTCATTTAAATTTAGCAATCATATCTTTGATACCAGGGATGGTTTCCACTTGATAGGCGTGCTCAGGCTGGAATGACTGAATCAGCGAACGCTGACTTAAGCCCCCCAAAATTGTAAAATAGTACATTTCGTATCCAGGTGCAGCTACGCAGGGGTGGTATCCAGCATTAAATGCGAATGTTGATCCATCAATAAGATGAAATGCTTCTCCGACGGCATCACCATCTGGTTGGAGAAGCTGCATTCCAAATCCGTGATCCGGGTTAAAACGAAAGTTGTAGACTTCGTTGTGGAGAGTTTCTTTAGGTAATCGGTCCACATCATGTTTGTGAGATGGGAACCCTGACCAACCGCCTGCCCCTACGGTGAAGAGCTCTGAAACCAGCAATCTGCCTACTTTACCGTTATACTTGGTCCCCAGGATGTGTTTGATTTTGCGATGGGTTTTTGTATCGTCAGATCCATACTGTATCATATCGATGTCATCGGCACGGACTGCGAAAGGGTCCTTAACTTCATCATACTTTGCACCTGCAACAAAGACTTCAGCCGATTTAGAAGTGCAAACAAATTCAGTCTTTGCACCAGAAGGAACGTAGACGCACTCAGGCTCGCCATCCCAAACGTTTTCCGTACGTTGACCAATAGCAGCATAGTTTGTGCCTTCTACATTGACATCAACAGTACCCGTAGCAGGGACAACGCAGGTTTCATATCCAGGAGTTTGATAGAAAAAAGCTTGCCCTCTTTCTAACTTAACAATGTTGAAATAGGTCAACGGAACGATTGAATCATCGACATCTACAAGTGGTTTGTTATCATTTTCAAAAGGTGGGATATGCATTGAAATCTCCTGTTTAAATTTGAGAAAGTGTGTTGATTTTTAAAAATTCAGATAGCTCAGTCTGAAAGGGCATTGCGGTTGAGCAAGCAACACGGGTGACTACCAAGGCTGCACTAGCAGATCCTTGAATAATCGCGTACTCCAAGGTCATAGAGTTTGCTAGCCCCGCAATGAGACCACCCATAAACGAATCACCCGCCCCTGTTGGCTTGATTGCTTGGACCGGAAATATTCCCGTATCAAAAGATTTGTTTTTGGTAAATGTCTTAGACCCAAATTCCCCTTTTTTGTATATTACTATTTCAGGAGTTTTGGTGACGAGTTGTGAAGCATAATTTAACCCCTCCACGTTATTTCCTGCTACGACACCAAATTCCACATCGTTGCCAATGACGATATCGCACAGAGAAATTGCCGATGAGTAAACCTCTTTTGCTTCTTCAGGAGATGCCCAGGAATAAGGGCGATAATCCATGTCAATGATGACCGGTGTGTTGGCTACACGAGCACGATCAATAGCTGTAAAAATAGCTGAACGCGAGGGCTCACTAGCGAGGGCTGTACCAGAAAGGATAACACCTCCAGTTCCTTCGTAATCTAGCAAGTTAACATCGTTTGAATTCATTTCAAAATCGGCAGCACCGTTCCTATAAATTACGGACTGGCAATCTGTTAAACGGGTTTCAACGACGGCAAGTGTGTTACGGGCTTCTCCGCCAACAATCCGACAATGGGAAGTTCCGACGCCAAACTCGTGTAGTTTGTTTGCCGTAAAACGTCCTACGGCATCTTCAGAGAAACAAGTAACGAGTTCTACCTCGCATCCCAGTTTTGCTAAGGCAACGGCAATATTGCCCGCCGACCCGCCGACATGAGCCGAGAAATTGTTAGCTTGTTCAAATTCAGTCCCCGGCGGTTCTGCATAGAAATCCATTCCAGCACGACCAATTGAAAAGAAGCGTTTGCACTTCAGTCGTTCGAGAAGTTTGTTTATACTCATTGTAAGACCTTGCACTGTTTTTCTCTGCTAGCTTCCCAGCTAGTGTTATTTGGGCGAACATCTTCGTTATCACAAACCTCCGGTGAGTCAAATTCATACAATGTATGGCCTAGTTGTGCCCAGCTTTCAAAAGTGTCAACGTGCATAAAGGTCACATTAGGTTTTACTAGCTGATTTAGCACTTTTTAAAACTTCTACCAACTCGGTAGGATTGGTAAGGAATTTGGCCTTGGCTAAGATGGACAGTACTGATTACCGGAGTCCTTTTCTCAGCAGACGATTTCGGCGAAGTGCCGTTACAATATAGTCCAAAGTGATTGTACATAAAATTCTATTTGAGAAAATTTTTCAGTTAATTTCCTTAATTTCCACTTTCCTGCCTTCTTGTGAACTGAGTAAAGCTGCGTCCAGAATCCTTTGGATTTCAGCTCCGTCCTCAAAATTAGGCCTGCAGGTTTTACCTGACGCCACTGCCTCGATGAATTCACCCGTCATTTGGCCTCGTTTGCGAAAGGTTTCCTTATACATTTTCTGAATATCTCCCGATTGCTGGCCATCCGGCATCAATTCAGGAATCTCAATTTCTTTAAATTGCTTCTCTTCTGCTTTTGCTCCAAGTAGTTTGTAGGTCTTTTCCCAATCGGTCCAGCCACGCAAAGTTCCTTTGGAACCGTGGAGGTCTAAGTAGTGCGTTTGTCCCCAAGGAGTTGGTTCATGGGCGACGGTGGTGGCTTGTATTACGCCCTTTGCACCATTTGAGAATGTTAGCACTATTATGCTAAAATCATCTGCCCGAACATAAGGCTGACCTGAGGGGTCAATGTCTGGGCGTTCAATAAAAGTACACAGTTCGGCTGAAACATGTGTTACCGCTCCAAAAAACCAAACCGATAAATAAATAAAATGGGAACCAATATCACCCAATGAACCTGAGCCAGCACGTTTTTGATTGAACCTCCAACTGTATTCTGGAGACCGACCATAATTAGCGTTATAACGGAAATTTAAATGATAATTTTCCCCCAAGTAGCCTTCGTTCAGTAGGCCTTTGATTTTCTGGGTCATGGGTAGAAATGAGTACGTGAAAGGAACCATCGTTATAGCTTGGTGCTTTTTTGCAGCTTCCACCATAGACCGTGCTTCAGCATAATCAAGAGCGAGTGGCTTTTCACAGAGCACATGTAGTCCTTTCTCCAGCGCTGCAAGCGTAATTGGGCCGTGAGTGTCATTAGGAGTGGTAATAATCAGAGCATCCAGAGGTTCTTCATTCAGCATGGTCTTCCAATCGGTATACACTTTGGGAATATTCCAGAGCTTTGCCAACTTCTGGGCGCGTTCCTCGTTACGCCCGCAACAGGAAGTTATAATTGCCTCTCTTGTGCCGGCTAAAGAAGGTAAATACATTGTATCAGCCCACCAACTTGTTCCAACGATTCCAACACGAACTTTTTCCATCATAGTCTCTTAAAATAGATTAGGCTCCGGTATTTAACCTGGAGTCCATAGTAAAAAATGAGAATCACAGCCTTTATGTGCATTGAGACATATTGTGTAAAGAGCTTCGCATAACTCCGACCGACTTTATCCTCTGGAGGTTCCACTTTTTATGTCGAACAACTAATTCGGTTTCAGGTACACCACTCGATAGGCTTCATTAACTGCTCTCCAAGTGATATTGTGGGCAGTCCTAAAGGAAAGCCTCCTGCTGAAAAAACTCCAAGTTTTACATCCTTTACTCGTTCAGGTAAATGAGTATGACATGAGTTAATCTTGTTCCAAGTGTTGATGATACCGATGACGGGTGACACAACAAATTTTTCTCTTAGAAAACTCATCTGTTTGGTACGAGAACGGTGACCAAATGAACGCAAATAGTCAGTTCCATATCAACGACGACTACGAAGGAATCAAATTTTTTGAGAGAAGAGGACAAATCAATTAATTAGATCAAGATGTTTTTATTGAATAATCCAATTTTGAGTTAACCCAACAGCTATTGTTATCAGCAGACTCCACACAGGCTTCAATAAACTTCACTCCGTGAGCTCCATCTTCTAAAGTGGGAAAATCCAAACTTAATTGATCCGGCGTTTTCCCTGAAAGCTTAGCTAGGAGTACTTCAGCAAAATCTGAATAGATATTGCTGAACGCTTCAAAGTAACCTTCCGGATGTCCGG
>JABGPG010000207.1 GCA_018645085.1 Deltaproteobacteria bacterium | reverse complement strand
GTTCTTTCGTGACGTGGATTGTCGAAAATTTCAGCCGGTGTTCCATTCTCAAGTACTTCCCCCTGGTCCAGGAAACAGATCTGGTTGGCTACTTCCCGAGCAAACCCCATTTCATGTGTGGCAAGAATCATGGTCATTTTTTGCTCTTTCAATGTTCTGATCACATCGAGAACTTCATTTACCAATTCCGGATCGAGTGCAGAGGTTATTTCGTCAAAAAGCATAATTTCCGGTTCCATGGCCAGTGCTCGCACAATGGCAACCCTTTGTTGTTGACCTCCGGAAAGTTGATCGGGATAATAACTTGCCCGATCTTCCAAACCAAAGCGTTGTAAAAGCTCATTTATTTGTGGTTCAAGTTCAGCAACCGATTTTTTGTAGACCCGTTTTGGAGCCAGCATGATATTTTCAACTGCAGTCATGTGAGGAAACAAATTGAAACTTTGAAACACAATGCCAATTTTTTGACGAATCGGCATTGGGTCAAGTGCCGGCTCAGAGATATCTATTCCGTCCAGCAGTATTCTTCCGTCATCAATCGGTTCCAGCAAGTTGATGCAGCGCAAGATTGTAGATTTTCCCGAACCGGAAGCGCCGATCAAGCAAATTAATTCAGATTCATTGACCTCAAAATTGACCCCTTTACAGACTTGAAGTGTGCCAAAATTTTTATAGACATTTTCCAGTTTTAACTTTGCTGCCATCGTACGAGATTATTGAGAACGTTGTTTGTTCTGTTTTTGAATCAAATGGTCTGCAAAACGTGTTGCAGGTATGGTAACACTCAAAAAGATAATCGCTGCACCAACATAGGGGGTAAAATTAGCAAGGAGGGATTTGTAAACTCCGGCTTGTCGTAACAACTCTACCGGACCAATAAAAGAGAGCAAGGCAACATCTTTTTGCAATGAAATGAAATTGTTCATCATAGCAGGAACTACTCTACGGATGGCTTGTGGAAGAATTATGTAACGCATAGTATCCATTTGAGACAAACCTAAAGAAAGAGCTGCGGCCTTTTGAGATTTGTGAATGGACTCAATCCCCGCTCGATAAACCTCTGCCACATAAGCAGAATAACTCAAAATCAAAGCCAATGATCCCCAGATATATGGATTGTTCCAGGGCCGATCCAAACCCAATCCAGGAATTCCAAAGCCTATGAGATAGATGGCTAAGATAACCGGAACACCACGAAAAACGTCAGTGTAGATGGTTCCAAATAATCGCAGTGGATAAAAGGCTGGAGAGCTTGCATTACGGCAAATAGCAATGACTAGTCCCAAAATTGCGATGGCAACGCTTGACCACGCAAAAATCATGATGTCAACTAGAAAAGCCTCAAGGAGAGCAGGGAAAACTTTAACCAGGATGTTCCAGTCAAAGAAACTCTTTTTGACTTCCTCCCAACCTGGGGTCAGAGGAATTAAAAAGCTAAGTAACAGAATCACAAAAACGGTGCTGAGTGAAGCAGTGATTATGCTTCGACGTTTTGCTCGGTTTTCATAAATCTGCCGACGTGAAATCTGCGGGACACCTGCAGGCAGGGGTGTCCCGTTTTTGTGATAAGTACTACTTTTTTCAGCAGACATTTTGCTAACACTCTAAAAGTAGTAAACTATTTTATGACTGGAATACCTGTTGAATTCTGCAGCCATTGAGCTTCAATTTTTGCCAGCTTTCCGTCTGACTTCATGCTTGAAAGAGCCTCATTTACACAAGCACGCAGTGGACTTCCTTCTGAAAGGAGCATCCCGAAATGATCTGGATTTGTACTGTCTGCTGCAGGAAATTGCCCAAGAATAACACCGTCATCCATCTGTACTGCACTGATAAACAAAGCAGTTGGTAAATCAAAAACGGCGGCATCGATTTGCTTTGCCTTTAGTGCTCCAACTGCATCTGCATTGTCGTCATACAGCAAAATACTGGTTGTTGGTGTAATGACAGTTTTGATAAAAGGCATGCCGGTGGTGTTCGCAACAGCACCCCAAACCAATTTACGTACAGATGTCAGTGTTGCTTTTGCACCCTTTTCAATGGTGTGCTTGCGAACCAGCACGGCCATGTTGGCAGTGTAATAAGGAATACTAAAATCTACTACTTTCTCACGATCCGCAGAGATAGAAAATTGTTGAAGGTTAAAGTCGAAATTTTTCACACCGGGTTGAATTGACTGATCAAAAGATGCTGAAACCCATTTAATTTGATTGCCAGAGAAGCCCATACGTTTGGCGACTTCATGAGCTACTGCAGCCTCAAAGCCTTTTCCTTTTTCAATTGCATTATCTAAAACCCACGGAGCATAACCTGGATTTCCTGAAGCGATCGTCAACACACCGGGATTGACTAGATTGCCATTTGTGCAGGCGTTGCCGGCTAAAATATTGTTTGGCATTGATAAAGCCAACAAGGCAATAAATAGATAAAAAGATAGTTTAAGTTTGTGAAACATAGTCACCTCATTAATTAAAATGTTTTAGTATAGATTGTTGCTAATTTACCAATTTGCAACAATGGTTAAAGAGGATTATAGACTGCCGTACTTGCATGCAGATTACAGCCCCCTCATCCAGAATTGAATCTCATAATCCAATGGAATTATGATACATTAATTGTTTAAAATAACAATCAAATTTACGCTGTTGTTTACTCTTCCATTTTGTTTAACAATGAACGCGCCCTGTCTTTCCACATACTTTGCGGGAAGTTCTGCTGAAGGAATTTTTGCCAGGCAGCCTGTGCCTCTTTGTGACGTCCCTGCTGCCAGAATAATTGTCCAATCACAAAATTTGTAAAAGGATAGACATCCGGAAATTCCAACTGCAATTCCTGCAAATCACGGATACCACCTTCATATTCGTCAAGTTGAGGATTGTTTTGCAGCAGTGAGGCATAGGTAGCAAAGCTCAATTCATAATCCCCTTTTCTCAGGTGAACAATTGCCAAATTCATGCGTGCATAATTTAACTCAGGTTTTAGAGCTAATGCTCGACGGCTGTTTGTTATCGATGAAGAGTAATCACCAAGCAGGTAATATCCCCAGCCTAAATTGCCGTATAAATAAGGATCTTCTCCATAATCTAATGCAATTTCGTAAGACTCAACAGAGTTGCGGACAGCGTCAAGATCGTACTGTGCCAAGCCGTTAGGCTGGAGTTTGTAACCTTTGTAATAATAAACTGTACCTAAATCCTGATAAATTTTCTCCAGTTGTGCCGGTGTTTCCGCATAGTGCAAGCCGTCGTTCAAGGTTGAAAGTGCGGATTCAAATTCACGTGCCTCAAACAAACCTCTGGCGGTCAAAGCATAGTAATCGGTGGGGCCTTCTCCAAAGCTTGGACTTTCAGCAAGCTCCAGCCAGCGTCTTAATTTTTCACGAACGTCATCACTCAGTTCTTCACTTTTGCTGCCAAACAGTTTTTGCAAACTTCTCTGCAGCATTGGCCACAATTCTTCCGCTCCAAAACGTCGGCTTAGCGAGCGCGAAACCGGTCTGCCGGTATCCCACCACTCATCCCAAAAAGAATATTCTCCTGAAACTGAATTGCTGGTAGAAAATTGGAAAAGTTCCGGTTCACGCTGAAAAGAAGTGAAGACCAGCACATACAAAGAAACAATAACAAGTACCGCTGAGCCAAGCGTCTGCCAACGGATTTTAAGCGGATTTGCCGGAAAAGACTCCGCAGGAGCACTGACTTGCGGAGCTTGATCAGCAAGCACAGCTGATTTTTGCCAGGCCATTTCCGCGGCCTGATTCTGTGCTGAAGAGTAGAAGCTGTTGCCCAGACGGTAAAAAATTTCAGCGAGGACTATCTCAGAAAGCTTCTCTTTTGCTAAAATATTTTCTGCAGAAAGATAATCTCCGGAATTTACAATTTCCTGCGGAATTTCGATTTCAGCGAATTTTAAAGCAGTCGAAGACATACTGTGCTTAGTGTTGTGTCTCTTGTTGTGTACGCCAGTCATCGTAACTTATGCCTGCCAGACTAGCTTTGCTTTTACGGTGCGAAGTCACAATTTGCTTTGTCATGAAATAACTGATGATGAAACCTGGTACTGCATAAACAATACTCCCGATTATCATTGGCCAGCCAAGGTCTATTAAGAGGAAACGCGCACCAGCCACAATCATCTTCCATGTTCCCTCTGTTGCAGAAATGTGGATGAGATATTCGCTAAAAAGTTCATAAGAAAGACCATTTTGCGTTTCCAGCAACCAATAACCGGTCAGCAAAAATAAATAGTAAAGAGGCACCATGGTGAGCGGATTTGAAATCCAGACCATTGCCACTCCTACCGGCAAATTAAAATGCCTGCAGAAAATGTAACGATAAATACTCCAAATCAGTGCTACCAGATACATCTGTACTCCAACGGTTGGAGTTAATCCTAAAAACACTCCAACCGCGACTCCCAGACTAACTTCTTTAACAGGAGCAGTTGAATGCAAAACCGGATTAATTAATTTCTCTTTAATAAGTTTTTCAATTAGCTTCTTCATGCTCTACCAGCTACCCTGATTTTTCATGGAAGCCCAAGGTTCCTGAATTGGCAGAGGATCTCCAAGCTGAAGCAGTTCAACTGATATTTGATCCGGACTGCGGATAAAGGCCATTTTACCATCCTTAGGCGGACGTAAAATAGTTACTCCAGCATTTTGTAATTTCTCGCAAAAATCATAAATATTCTCAACTCCATAAGCCACATGTCCAAAATTTTCACCGCTGCTGTAAGCTTCGCTCTGCTCCCAGTTATAAGTCAATTCGAGCGGAGGTTCATCTTCAGTTGCTGCCAGAAAAACCAGGGTGAATTTTCCTGCCGGAACTTCCTTGCGTCTCACCTCCATCATTCCAAGTTTATTGATGAAAAAATCAAGCGCGCTTTCAAGGTTTTGCACACGTATCATAGTATGTAAATATTTCATTTTAGCCTTTTTTATCTATTAAAGTTCACCAGCCTAACTGGCATAAAACTGTTTGCTGCTCAACTGCATCAATTATTACTTGAACGGTCACCTTTATGCAAGTTTGGGGTGGAGCTTGTGCCTGTTCAAATTTAAGTGCAGCAATGGATTCAATCAGTGTTTGATAAGCAGCATTGCCTGATTTCCGGGAGAGCACTTTTGTTTCCGGATCATAACGATAGGCAATTGTTTCCCGAGTATCAGCAAGGTCTCCGTCACGGTTACGGTCTGCTTTTAAGACCACAGAGTAAGTTGATATTACGACTGCGCTTTCACTTCCGGAACCAAGTGCATAACCGGCTTGAATCAACTCTGATTTCAGCAACAGCAGGAAACGTTGAAAATCTCCCTGCAATGCAATTTTTTGCTGCTCCTGAAATGCAATTCGGTTAATTTCCAGCAGGGGTCGTTGTGCCGCCAGCAGCACAACAGAGGCGATTGCCAACACGAGCATCAGCTCAATCAGGGTATATCCGGAATTGCCTAAGTAACACGCCGGACTTTTTTTGATCATGGTTTTCTCTGCGCAGTCCGCCATTCTGCTAATATTTTTGGAACTGCATCACTGCTTTTTAGCTGAAAAAAAATAGTATTAAGCGTTGGTTCAACCAGGCTTACCTGCCAATGCAGTTCTGCATTCTCTCCGCTCAAAGTCACAATTTCCTGGTAACTGCCAGAGATTAATGTAGCGTTTAGTTTTGACAGAGTCCAGTTATCCAGTTGTGAAGCAAGTGCAGTTTTTTGCTCTCTGAGCTGCATTTGTTCAAGAGTCTTCTCTGTGACATTAGCAAATCCTGCCACAAGCATGACTAAGATTGTGTTTGCAAGCATCACCTCAACCAGGGTAAATCCGCTTTTCATGCTGAAGCTACCTCTCTACTGAACGTTTTTTGCATTTATCAAATAGATATGTCAAACTTAAGCAGACAAGAGATCAGTAATGCATGTTTCATCTCCGCTCAAGAACCTCGCTCAAGAACCTCAGTCCAGCAGAGATCGTAATTTACATAATTTCTTGAAACAGCATTGTCTTGCCACAGTATTATTTTCTCATGAAGCATTTAAAAAACAGCATGTTATCTTCCCAATCTTTTCCAAGAGAGTCAATCAATGAAATTTAGTTTTCCAGGTCTGAGCGATCAAGAGGTTTCTGAATCACGTCAAACTAACGGTGCGAATGTAGTGACAACGCAGGAATCCGAGGGTTTTTACGCAAAGTTGCTGACTAATTTAAAAGATCCGATCATCGTCATTTTATTAGTTGCGCTGGCAGTTACAGTTTTTTTGGCAGCCTTGGGATTTGCTCCGTGGTATGAAGGTCTTGGAATCGCAATTGCGGTTGTCGCCGCAACGCTGATTGCAACCTGGTCTGAATACAGCAACGAAAATGAATTTCAACGTTTACTTGAGGAAGCTTCAAAAGTTAAAGTGAAAGTTTTCCGTAACAAATCGCTGGTTGAAATTTTTATTGATGATTTAGTTGTCAATGACTTGGTACTTTTACAACCCGGAGATACTGTGCCGGCGGATGGTTTCTTGCTCGAGGGTGACCTCGAGTTGAACGAATCAGCACTCACCGGAGAATCTGAAACTGTTAAGAAAGCTGCTGCAGAAAATGAAAAAAATGCTGCGGAAAATGAAAAAGCCGCAATGTCACGTGCCGCCCTGGTGGAAGACGGTGAAGCAGTCATGAAGGTTCTGGAGGTTGGAGACAAAACCAAGTATGGAGCAACTCTTAAAGAGTTAACTTCTGCAGAAACACGCCCCTCACCTCTGCAAGAAAAACTAGCAATTCTAGGAAAACAGATTAGCCAATTTGGTTACATTGGCGCATTAATGATTGCGTTTTCATTTATGTTTAATCATATTTTTCTTGAAGCCGGCGGTTGGGAAATTTATTTCAGTAAACCGTCTGGTGAAATTATCTATCATCTGGTGACTGCAATTATATTAGCAATAATCATTATTGTAGTTGCTGTTCCGGAAGGTTTGCCCATGATGATTGCGGTCGTGCTTTCGATGAATATGCGTAAACTCCTCAATGCAAAAGTGCTGGTGCGTAAACTGCTCGGTATTGAAACTTCCGGAAGTTTGACCGTCCTTTTTACCGACAAAACAGGCACGCTGACTCAAGGCAAATTAACAGTTTCAGAACTGCTTGGAGGCAACGGTGAGCATTTCACCTCATTTGCAGAAATCCCGGATAATTTGCGGAAAACAGTTTCCTTTGCTCTACGAAATAACACAACTGCCTCAATTGATACTGAAGATGCCGCAAATCCTAAAATCGTAGGCGCTAATCCTACTGAACAAGCTTTATTGAAATTCCTTGGAACAGATTTGACAATCGAGGATGACGTTAAAATGACGGCAAATATTCCGTTTAACAGTGCATATAAATTTTCTGCGAGCCAGGTTGAAGGTTCTCAAAATTTAACTATGGTCAAGGGTGCAGCGGAAATAGTACTCGCCGGCTGTACACATTATTTGGATGCGGACGGTAACAAAGCAGAACTGGATTCAGCAAAAGTCACTGAAGAGATGCAGGGACTTTCCGCACGTGCGATGCGGCTTATCGGGCTGGCTGTTTCAGAGCAGGCTTTAGAGCCGGAAAATGAGCTGCCAAAACAAATGACTTTGGTTGGAGTTTTCGGTTTGCGTGATGAAATGCGTAAAGAATCAAAGCCGGCAGTTGAAACCGCACGGCAAGCTGGAATTCAGGTGGTGATGATAACCGGTGATGCAAAAGATACTGCTGAAGCTATTGCCAAAGAAGTCGGTATTCTTGAAAATGACAATTCGCTCGTGCTGACTTCCAGCGAACTTGCAGAAATGTCGGATGAAGAGATTGTCAAAATTCTGCCGGAATTACGGGTTGTCGCACGAGCGCTGCCCACGGATAAAAGCCGATTGGTAAAACTGGCAAAATCCATGGACTGGGTGGTCGGTATGACCGGAGACGGCGTAAATGACGCGCCGGCAGTGAAAAACGCGGATGTTGGTTTTTCGATGGGCAATGGTACAGACATGACCAAGGAATCCAGCGATATTGTCATTCTGGACAATAATTTTATCTCGCTGACAAATGCAGTACGCTACGGTCGGACACTCTTAAAATCAATCAGAAAATTTTTGATATTCCAATTGACGGTCAATGTTGCAGCCATTTTGGTAGCATTCCTGGGACCGTTTTTTGGCACGGATTTGCCTTTGACCATGACTCAGCTTTTATGGGTCAACATTGTGATGGACACTCTGGCTGCCTTTGCTTTTTCCGGAGAAGCGGCGTTAGAGCGTTATATGCACGAAAAACCGATCCCCAAAGGTCAGTCCCTCATATCTGGCGACATGTGGTCTGCAATTTTGATTGACGGATTTTACATGGCATTCCTCAGTTTGTTTTTTCTCACCTCAGATTTTGTTGCCGGATTATTTGTCTGCGATGAGATACGCTGTGCTGACCCTGAGGTCAATCTTGTCTTACTGACTGCATTTTTCGGCTTCTTTGTTTTTATGAATAACTTTAATAAATTTAACGCCCGTACAGAAGGACTAAATTTATTTGAACACATCACTGAAAACAGAAGTTTCATTATGGTCGTCATCTTAATCTTCTTCCTGCAGACAACCTTTACATATGTAGGCGGAGAAGTTTTACGTACGGTTGGCTTGACCCTGGAAGAATGGGCTTACGTCCTGCTCTTTGCTGCTACCATCATTCCTCTTGACCTCACCCGTAAATTCCTGCGTAACATATTTGTAGGAAACCCCGTGCTCTAGTAGGCCGGGTTAGGCAAAAGCCGTAACCCGGAAAAGCACAACAGCAAAATATCTTTGCAACGTTAAACCCATGTAGGCCGGGTTAGGCAATGCCGTAAC
>JABGPG010000001.1 GCA_018645085.1 Deltaproteobacteria bacterium | reverse complement strand
CAACTGCATAATATACAGGAGCTAAGTGAGCTTTGTCAATTATTATTAAAACACCTCCGATTTTCATGTAAAAGCACAAATTACCAATATGAATAGTACGATTCAGGCTTACATGGTACTGGGTCTTCAGGAAAAGTTCTAGACTTAGTGAGGAAGATTAATGTGATTATAATCTGTTCGAAATGGACTTGCCTAGTTTACACTATTTGCTCAATATTACTTGTCATTACGTAAAATTTGTGTATTTTTAAAAATGAGTTATCAAAATGTTTGAAACAGTGTTGCCATTACTATATAATTTTTTTAAAATGTCTGTCTAAGTAATCATTAGGACTAATTTTGTGACTTCAAGAGAATAAACTATGAATCCGGAAAAAACCGTTAATCTGCAGCAGCATCCGATTCAGGACGAGGAATACGTGCAATCCTGCAAAGCACAGCTAGACAGCACAGGCGCGTTGGTGATGGAATTTTTTTTAAGTGCTGATACAATTGAATCCCTGCAAGACGAAGCACGCGAGGTGAGACCGTTAGCTTATTTTTGTCACCAGAATCACAACGCCTATTTGTTGGATTCAGATGCCTCTTTTCCGGAGGAACACATTCGCAATCTCGAACAGGTAAGTGACAAAGGATGTGTACCGCATGATCAGATTCCGGATGACTCACCACTCAGAACATTATATGAATGGTCGGATTTCAGAGTTTTTCTGGAAAGCGTACTTGATGTTCCGGTTTTTCCTTATGCAGACACACTATCCTCGATTAATATAAATTATTACGAGCGTGGACAACAGTTGGGCTGGCACTACGACAATGCCTCTTTTGCCATAACCCTGATGGTGCAGGCTCCTGAAGAAGGTGGAGAGTTTGAATATCTGGAAAAAGTTCGCAACAAAGAAGCCGGTGAACAGGGCTATGCTGATACAGAAGCTGTAATCAAGGGTAGTCTTCAGCCTAAAACACTGGCGATGGGTGATGGTGCGCTTGTCCTTTTCCGCGGTAGAAACTCACTGCATCGAGTATCGCCGGTCATCAGTGCTCGCGCACGGATTCTCGTAACCCTCAATTTCAATACTGAACCAGGAGTCATGCTCTCGGAACTTGTCAGAACGACATTCTTTGGGAGGATAGTTTGAGAAATAGTTTTGAAATTCTTTTAAATAGGTTTGAAATTATGCTGAAAAAAGAAATCAAATTGTAATGAATTCCAAAATAGTTGTCATTCCCGCAAAAGCGGGAATGACAAACATTGGTGTTATCATGACTTTTTACGGGACCATCAAATTTAATCTATCACATTGAGATACAAGATGAAAATAGGATTTATCGGTTTAGGCAACGTTGGTGGCAAACTGGCCGGAAGTTTGTTACGTAACGGTTTTGATTTGACCGTTCGTGACCTGAACCAGGAAATTGCGAGTCCCTTTTTGGATAATGGAGCAAAATGGGGGGAGTCTCCGAAAAAGATAGCTGAAACTGTAGAGCTGATCATCACCTGCCTCCCTAATCCGGAAGCAAGCGCAACTGTGATGGAAGCTG
>JABGPG010000143.1 GCA_018645085.1 Deltaproteobacteria bacterium | reverse complement strand
GTGGAGTTTTATCGTCGTGTTTTACTTATGGAAGAAATTACCTTTGCTAAAGGGCGTAAGGCATTAAAATTTGGGAACCAAAAAATCAATCTTCAAACATTAGGGCAAGAGCTTAGAAATGAAGCCCAAGTTGGTTCTGGAGATTTGTGTCTTATTACTAGTTGGAATTTGAAGGATGTAGTAGTTCATTTGGAGAACGAGAATGTGGAAATTGTAGAAGGTCCAGTTGCTAAGTCTGGAGCTGTAGGTCAAATTGAGTCTGTCTACTTTTTGGATCCAGATAAGAATTTGGTGGAAATCAGCGTTTACAATTAGCAATTGTACTCTAACAATCCGTTTAAGCTGAATTCAGCGATGAACAGCTTGATCCATAGTATCGGAAATCCATTGATTCAAACTTTTTCCTTCAGCTATTGCGACCTCCGCAATTTCTGCATGTAAATTTGAAGGGACACGCACATTAAATTTTCCCGAATAAACTTTTTGAGGAACAACACCATCTTCTTTACACATTTCAAGGAATACTTTTAGTGAGATGGAAGCTTCTTTTTTTAGATTGTTAATATCATTGGCATAAAAGTCTGCACTTCCATTCAAACCCACAAACTCTCCGCGAAACATTTCGATTTCCGGATCAAATTGAATTACTGCCCGATAGCCGTCAATTTTCAAAATATTCATCATGGCTTTACTCCATTTTGTCTTAACCATTCACGGATGCTTGCTACTGCACCTTTATCAGTATTTGGGGAAGGATGCGGCCGATGGAAAACCCTACGTTCATTAAACAATCTTACCCCAACCCGGGAGCCTTCTCGCTCACTTATTTCAGCGTCCAACTCGACAAACAATGCCTCAATGTCATGCCATTTGATATTGCCGCTGACCGGACGAAAATAAATTGCTTCAAGGGTTTTTCTGTGTTTACGTTTCATTAATTCAAATGGTACTATATATAAGTACCAATTACAAGTTGTATTGTTTTATTAATAATCAGGGGTGGTACAATCAAATCCAAGGCGTTTTGAAACTATTTTCATTTTATACTTCAAATGGGTTGATTTGCCATATCTTCACTTTCCCGAGGCAGTCAGTGGTTCCTGAATAGCTGGTTTCCACGGCTGTTCACGGATGGGCAGGTGGACAACAGCGGCGACTATTCCGAGTGCGATCGCGGCCAGCCAGATTGTGGTGTAGGAACCAGTTGAGTCATAGACGCGGCCACCCAACCAGATTCCCAAAAATGCGCCAAGTTGGTGACTGAAGAAGACAATCGCCCAGAGCGTGGTGAGGTAACGTGTTCCGAAGACTTGCGCCACAATCCCGCTGGTGAGCGGTACAGTTGCCAACCAGAGAAAGCCGATCGCGGCGCCGAAAGCGATGGCCGTGATGTCACTGAGAGGTATCAAAAGAAACAAACTGATCACCACAGTCCTCAACGCATAGATGAAGCTGAGGAGTGATTTCTTACTCAACGAATCCCCTAAACGTCCAAAGACGAGTGAACCAAAAATATTGAAAAGGCCAATCATCGCCAAGGCCCAGGAAGCAGCGCTGGCGGAAACTCCTTCTCCCTGCAAAAAAGCCGGCAGGTGAGTGCCAATAAAGGCGACATGAAATCCGCAGACGAAGAATCCTAGATTAAGTAACAAGTAACCGGAGTGTGTTCCGGCTCCACTGAGTGTTTTTACCAGGCCTAATTCAGGTTCTGATTTCGATTGAGAATTGTTTTCCCCAGAAGAAGTCTTGCCCGGAAGTCCAAGTGCCAGTAGCGATATCACAAGTACCATTCCACCTGCCGTCTCTAACGCACCACTCCAGCCGTATCTCTCAATCCAGAACTGAATCAGCGGAATCATGGTGAACATTCCGATTGAGAAGGCCACCGTAACTATTCCAAATGCTGTGCTACGACGTTCCGGTGGAGCTACCTGTCCCACCGCACCCATTACCACAATCATTCCGGAGAGTCCGATTCCGATTCCGACAACAATTCCAAGGTTTGCATAGAGATCCCAGGCGGTTTCGCTTTGCGAAGCCAGCCACAATCCAGCTCCATAGATCACTCCGCCTAACAAGGCTATTCTCCGGAATCCAAGCACGTCCGCCAGCACTCCGAAAAGCGGCAACGCAAGTATCAGTTGCTGCCATGCGATTGCGAGGCTGAAGGTTTCACGGTCAAGCTCCAGTGCGGCGGTCACTGGCTCGAGAAACAACCCCATTCCCTGACGAATACCCATGCTCAATAAGATCGACAGGGAGGCACACCCCAGAACGAGTAGAAATCGATTATTTTTTGACATTTGTCTCTTCAAGTAGTGAATAGTTTATTAATAAGTGAACATGCGGTCGTGCTCAAGCGAGAGTTGAACCAGCATGTTTGGCTGGGCGAATTCTGCGGGTATTTCCAGAGCCGCACGCTTGGGATGTTCTAGACTGTTCCTAAGATGAACAAGTATCTTTGCCATTGTATTCTACTGTATCAGGGGGTATTATTAAAAGGAAAATGGATTATCGGCTAGACAAACAATTTTCGCAATGCTAATTAAAATCAGTGAAGACTACTCTGAAAGCACGAACCGCAAAAAATAATGAACAAAGATTGGTCTTCTGCATTAACAACAACCAGCGCCTATCTCCAGTATCTTTTCAGGCGGTTTAAAGAGGATCGGATAATTTTCCACTCCGGATATCTTTCATACGTCACACTCCTTTCGATGGTACCCCTGTTTGCGGTCATTTTCTCAGTTTTTTCACTTTTTCCGGCTTTTCAGGAATGGCGGGGTGAAGTGGAGGTATTTGTTTTCAATAATTTTGTACCAACTCTGGGAGAGGCGATTCGGGGGCATTTTATTGAATTTGTAGAAAACGCAAGCAAGATGACTCCGGTTGGAATTGCAGTCCTGGTAGTGGTTGCGCTGTTACTGATTTCATCGATTGACCACACTTTGAACCACATCTGGCGTGTACGCAAGAATCGTCGACTTGTCGTCTCATTTTCAATTTACTTGGTGGTGCTGACACTCGGACCTGTGCTGATTGGAATCAGCCTCGTAACATCCTCATATCTACTCTCTTTAAGCGGTTTTGAAGAAAACGAGTTGCTTGCCGTCAAAAAACTGTTTTTAGCGATTTTTCCTTATTTGGCGTCATTCTTGAGCTTTCTGTTACTTTACTTGCTGGTACCAAACACACGGGTTCATTTCAGGAGTGCCTTGAGTGGAGCATTAATTGCGGCAATTTTGTTTGAGCTTTCCAAATACGCATTTGCCCTTTACTTCACTCATTTTCCTGTTTATCAGGCGATTTACGGTGTACTCGCTATTATACCTCTACTTTTCATTTGGGTCTTTGTTTCCTGGGTGGTAATTCTGGTGGGTGCTCAGGTGGCGGCAAGTCTGGATGGTTTCCTGAATGAAGAGAGAACATGAACATCCATTTTAGCTAATCTTAAACTCTCAGACACTGCAGCTATCCTTATTTCCTGCTGAAAAGAATTAAAATCAACTGCATTAAAATAATCTTAATGACAGACAACTTAGACCACCATCTAGCTTTTGAAATTCAGTTACATCAACTTCAATTATCGAATAACCTGCACTTGCGATCGTTTCTCGTGCTTTTGGGTAACCTTTAGGTATCAAAACCCTGTCATTCACCCAGATACAATTGGCAGCATAACTCTCATCGTCTGCTATTTCCAGGATATTGAAATTTTGAAACTCTTCTTTCGTCAAAAATTCACCAGTTGCCACTAAATTGTTTTGTTCTAAATATGAAACACCCGTCTTCAAATGCAGTACCTTATCCAACTTTACTAGAGAGCCACTCATACCATATTTTTTTAGAAATTCTATGACTTGTCCAGCACCGTTTTCATTTGTCCTCGCTGATATGCCAAGATAAAAATGTGAGCCAACCATCATAATATCGCCCGCCTCGACTATTCCCGGCTCTCGAACTTCTTCTATGTTGAGGTAATAGTCTTTCAGCACCTTTTTTATTTCAACTGTCTCTCCACTACGTGATGGTGTTCCAGGTTTTGTAATGATTGCACACTCTTTCGTTAATAAAGCAACATCTTCAACAAATGTTGAGTCAGGATATTGTTCGTTCTTCGCTAATACTGAAACTTGTAATCCGCATTCTTCTAATACTTTTATGTATTCTGCATGTTGAACAAGTGCTTTTTCATAATTTGGAAGCCCCAAATTTGCGGTTGTCAAGCCACTCAACATACTTTCACCGGGTGTTCTTACGATTGCTCTATTGAACATGTTTTTTTAATTGCTGATTAAGATGGCTTAGTATAAAGTTGTCATTCCCGCGAAAGCGGGAATCCATTCCCCGATCAGGTCGAGGACAAGGATTTAAGAGACTTACAAGTTCCTGGATTCCCGCTTTCGCGGGAATGACAAAACATGAGAACCTATTACAAGATTTAAAAAGGGTTGGCAGGAGTAAGCCTGTTCACAATCCCACCCCTGATCTTTTGATTTCAAAGATTCCGAAGTAATTTGTTATACCGCTCATGGGAGCCAATCCAAAACCAGATTATGAAATCATCCTGCAATATGCCCATCGCCCGCCATTTTGAACCAACCCGGATGGAATAAACTGGATCAGTCAAATGAACCTGCTTGAAATGTAACGATGGATGGTGATGGTCTGAACTCCAAAGTCGATACACTTTTCGTGCTTGTATTTTTACAGGTTTAGGAAGTTTCTCAAAACATTTGCGGAATTGTGGATCGAGAAAAGATCTCATAACTCATCCCATCCCTTTTCCTGAGTTTTACCTTTGGCATGATTTGCTAATGCGGATTTTGCGAGGCCAGACAGGACATCTTGAGACTCTCCGAGTTGTTTTTGCCAAATTAGCTCATCTTCCAATTCTGCCATCCAAGATGCGGCTAACTCATTCTGGATCTCAGGTGAAAGTCCGGAGACCCTTTCAAATACCTGTTGCAATTGTTGCGTCATTTTATTCTCCTTATTGAGTTTGCAGTGCTCGTCTATTCCGGATAGTTTAACATATTTCCCATTTTCCTTGAAAGATAAAAGGAAATTACTCTGCCAACCATGTCGGTAAATAGCAAAAATCTGAAGAGAAGATTGTCCAGAAATTCCACAAAAGCACCTCTAATCAAAGATCGCGTAAGCGTAAATTCTCAGGATCGTAGGCTGCTTCTTTGAGGACGGTTGCAGGGCAGATTTGACCGAGGATTCGGATTTCAAATTTGGTTCCGGGTTCGGCGTATTGAGGCTGAACGTAGGCGAAAGCCAAGCTCCTGCCGACTGTGTGACCGTATCCGCCGCTGGTAGTGACTCCAATAATTTTTCCGCCAGACACTGATGATTCCGGATCCAAAACCGGTTCATTACCGAGACAATCTGAGTCTGTAGTTTCGACTGAAAGATAAACCAATTTTGTGTTAACGCCGAGTAATTTACGGGAAAGCGCGGCTTCGCGTCCAAGGAAGGATTTGCTGAAATCGACGAAGCGCTCCAGGCCAGCTTCCATGGGGGTAATTTCGGTGGTGAGTTCACTGCCCCAGCCTTTGTAGGATTTTTCCATCCGGAGTGAATTCATCGCATAAGTGCCGAAATTGCTGATACCGAACTCGGCTCCGGATTTCATCAAGGCATCGTAGAGCGTTTCCATTTTTTCTAGAGGATGGTGCAGTTCCCAGCCTAGTTCTCCCACATAAGAAACACGCAGTGCCTTTAAAGGTATTCCGGAAACGGAGATGGTTTTTGCCCTCATCCAACGGAAAGCTTCGTTGCTTAAATCTGCGTCTGTCAGCTTAGCAAGAACCTCACGTGACTTCGGTCCGGAAAGCACTAAGACTCCGTAATCAGCGGTGACGTTCCGGATGCTGACCTTTTCCTTAGGCAAAAGATGTTGATTCAGCCAGTCATAATCGTGTAATTCTGCGACTGCGGCGGAGAGCACGTAAAATAAGTTTTTCTCTAACCTTGTAATGGTAGCTTCACACTCGATGCCGCCTAGCTCTGTGAGCATGTGAACCAGGGCTACTCCACCGCCACCTGAACTTTCGGCGTCACGTTTAGGCAGACGGTTAGCACAAATCCGGTTCAGAAAAACCTCCGCGTCTTCTCCGGAAATTTCATATTTAGCAAAACATGACAAATCGAGCAGACCAACTCTTTCACGCACTGCCCTGCATTCTTCAGCTACGGCTGCAAATGAGTTGTTACGTCTAAAACTGTATTGCTCACCTTCGTCTTTTGTGTCAAACCATTTGGCACGTTCCCAACCGAAAGTTTCTGCGAAAACAGCACCTTGTGATTTTAGTTTTTCATAAATCGGTGTTATGTGTACCGGACGTCCAGCTTCTCTGAATTCACCTGGATAATGGGTGGCATACATGTGCTCATATTCGTCAATTGATTTGTCGAGAGTATATTTCCCGTTAGCCCAATTTCCGTAACGCCGCGGATCCATTTCACGCACGTTTATTTCGGTTTGACCGTGTACCATCCATTGCGCCAGGTATTTTCCGCATCCCGGACCCTGAGTGATTCCAATACTGGCCGCACAGCACATCCAGTGATTGCGTAATCCCGGAGCAGGGCCGAGCAGGAAGTTACCATCCGGCGTGTGGGTGATTGGACCGCTGACGACTTTTTTAATGCCGGCAGTTTCAAAAACCGGCAGACTCTTTGCCGCCAAATGCAGGTGCGGTTCGAGTCGTTCCAGATCCGGAGGCAAAAGCGCATTATCAAAACCCCAGTCGATTCCTTCAAGCCCCCAGGCTTCAGCCTGCATTTCGTACGGTCCAATAATCAATCCGCTTTGCTCCTGCCTGTAATAACAGGATGCACGAGGGTCACGTACAACAGGAAGTTCCGCTTTGAGTGCTGCTACTTCCGGTATGCTTTCCGTAACCAAATATTGGTGAACCATGTTAACCATCGGTAATTTGAGACCGACCATTTCTGAGACTTGAGAGCAAAAAGAACCAGCCGCGTTGACCAGATGTTCACAAACGATATTACCTTGTTCCGTAACTACTTCCCATTCTCCGGAAGGCAAAGCGTTGATGTCTGTAACCCGGTTATTGCGTACAATTTCCGCACCCCGATTTTTGGCGCCGATAGCCATAGCATGAGTCACTCCACTCGGATCTGTGTGTCCGTCACCGGTGGTGTAGGCTCCCATCAAAACGCCGTCCGTGTTCAAGAGCGGGTGTACCTCTCTGATTTCTTCAGGTCCTAACAAATGGCATTCCGCACCAACTTGATCCAAAACACCTTTCACATAATGAAACCAATCAACTTGATCCTGATTGACCGCCAGCCGTATCGCACCGCAACCGTGCCAACCGGTGGCCTGTCCTGTTTCTTCTTCCAGTACTTTGTAAAGTTCTGAACCGTAATAATGAATTTTTGCCATGCTCAATGAACCGATGAAGTGCGGTATCAAACCAGCGGCGTGCCAGGTTGAACCGGAAGTCAGTTCACCTTTTTCCACCAGCACCACATCGTTCCAGCCTTCTTTAGTCAAGTGATACAATAAGCCTACGCCCATTGCTCCACCTCCGATGATTACGACTCTTGCATGTGTTTTCATGAAATATCCCTGGGCTGCATTCTGTTTCTTGGTATTCTTACTGGAAATTGTTCCCTGATTTTTTGATCAGTTTCTTCGCTCCAGTTTTTTGGAAAGTGATTTTTCAGTATTTCTTTAACTTTTATGTGTGCACGCTGAATTACATCTGTTGAACCTTGTTCAATCCAGTTATTGATATTTTCACGATCACCAACAAGTGGATAAAGATAATCCGATTGCATTCTACTCAAGGTTTGCTCATGACCTAGATAATGACCAGGACCATCAAGACAAACATCACGTATCGGTCCAAGTGCCAGAGTTTCAGGGTTGACTTCTATGCCTCTGACTGTACGGTTTATTGCGCCCAGCATATCGTTATCAATAACGTAACTTTCCAGACAGCAACCAAGCAGACTGGCGTGCATTCCTGCTGATTCATAAATTAGATTTGCTCCGGAATGTCCAGCCAATGAAACAGTATAGCCCTTTTCATATCCGGATTGTGCATCCGGAATTTTTGAATCTGTCATTCCCGCGGCAATTCCGGAAGGCAAATTGTAGAACTGTGCCATTTGTCCACAGGCTGCCATCAACACGGCTTGTTCTCCGCTGCCGCCACTCATGGCTCCTGTGCGTAAATCTGAAACAAACGGCCACGCGCCAAAAATCGCTGGTGCGCCTTCCTTAATGGCGTTGACGTACACCAGTCCTGCTAAAACTTCAGCCGTGGCTTGCACCACACAGCGAGCCAATGAAGCAGGTGAAGTTGCTCCAGCCTGTCCGGCGGAAAGTAGTAAAACAGGCATTCCACCTCTTACTCCGGCTTCCAGACAGGCGCTGGCGTCTTCAGCAAATTTTAAAGGCGGCACGACATGACAAACTGACATACTCACAAACGGCCTCTCCCGCCAAGCTTCTTCACTTCCTGCAATTAGATGCAGCATTCGTAACGCCTCATCCACGTTTTCCGGAAATGAAAAACTTGTACCAACATGTTTTTTTGTTCCTGAAATAGAAGCATAACATGTGTTAAAATCCATTTCACGTACATCTTCCAAGTCTCTGCAAACGATTGATCTTTGGAAAAAATGGATATGTTCTAAACTATCACAAACTCGCGCAATGTCAAAAAGATCTGCCGAGGTTGATTCACGGTACTCACGCTTAATCGGATCAAGCATGTGAACCGCAGCTCCAGCAGTACCGAAATGAACTTTGTTGCCGCTCAACTGGAGATCGTGTTCCGGAGATGCTCCGTAAAGCGTAATGTCACGACCGGCTTTTGCTAAACTTTCTTTGATAACTGAACGTGGAAATAGCAGTCGTCCTTCTGCTGAAACTGTGCAGCCAACTGCGGTGCAAGCTTCAATGCAGGAAGGAATTGCTTTGTCCATACCGATTGTTTCAAGAACCTCCAGAACTGCTTCGTGTATCTTCGGCACATCATCTTCTTTCAAAGGCTTAAAGAGTCCACTATCCTGTCCCGGTCTGACAGGTTTCATATTATCCGGTAGAGCGGCTGCCCTTTTAGCTTTTCGGGCATTTCTGCCGCCCATGCG
>JABGPG010000174.1 GCA_018645085.1 Deltaproteobacteria bacterium | reverse complement strand
TGAGTGATGGTAGAGGCAGCATGGTACGTCAAGCTGAGATGCTGAAAAATTTAGGTCTGAAAACCACCAAGTCTTTGCCGAGAGATTTTAAAAAAGCCATCGAAGATTCCACTGACTAAGACTGACAAACACCAAAAAAGTCCTGGATCCCTGTCATTTCGTGTAACGCGAAAATCCTTCTTGATTCCCCTGTCTGCCGGCCGGACAAGACTTCTCCAACTGTAAGAACTACTCTCCATTTTCGACGAAGAATCATTGCTCTTTAAAAAAAATGAACTTTCATTGTTTTTTTTATTGACATTTTTCATTATATAGAACATAATTCCAACATATCAAACATAGAGTTGATTTCCATTCCAAAATTTTTGCTGCAGGAGTTGATATGAAAACTAAGATCACTTCACCTACAAAAAAATCTTCACAAGCCTTAGTCTACGGCAGTTTTCCTTTCCAGTACAAACTAAGTTCCTACTGTTGTCCTGCTTGTTGTTGTTGAAAAACACTTTTCCATTGCTTGATAATTTTTCCGGAATATCGGCTTGATTTAGCAGCAATCTTTACAACTTCTCACAATGAAACACAAAGAATAACATCCAACAGGAGCAACATAATATTTATCGTGCTGCTCTTTCAACAGACAAATAAATAGATAAACGGAGGTTTTATGAATAACTGGAAAAATCAATTATCGGCAGAAATTCCCGCCGATCTGGGCAAGGAAATTGATATTTTTGAAACCCAGATTGAGTTACGTAAAAGAGGAAAACTTGATGAAAAAATTTTCGCAGAAACACGCTTGAGGCGGGGTGTCTACGGTCAACGCTATGACAATGGACAAAGGCATGACGGCGTGCAAACCAGAGATATTGGCTACCAAAAAGGTTTATTCAAGGGACCGGAAACTGTCTGGGATGCGCCGGGAATGCTACGGATTAAAATTCCATTTGGAGCAGTAACTCCGGATCAGTTGGACGTGCTGGCAGAAACCGCAGAGGAATATTCCAACGGAATCCTGCACGTTACCACCAGACAGGATTTTCAGTTTCATTATGTTCATATTGAAGATACACCGGACATCATGCGCCGTTTAGCCTCGGTTGGAATCACAACCCGCGAAGCCTGCGGTAACAGTGTACGTAACCTGACCGCCTGCCCAAAAGCTGGAGTTTGTTCCGGAGAGGAATTTGATGTAACTCCATATGCAAGTGCGTTGACAGATTTTTTGCTGGGACATCCTGACTGTCAGGACTTTGGGCGAAAAGTGAAAATCGCTTTTTCCGGATGTCAGGGAGAAGCCTGCGGGCTGGTGATGATGCACGATTTAGGTGCACTGGCGGTAAAAAAGAATCGTCGGGGTCAGGAAATTCACGGCTTTGCACTGTACGTCGGTGGTGGTTTGGGAACGGTTCCTTATCAGGCAAAACTGTTTGACGCCTTTTTAGCGCCCGAAGAACTTTTACCAATTTCGCAGGCTATTGCGCGTGTCTTCGCTCGACTGGGTGAGAAAAAGAACCGCGCCCAGGCACGCTTGAAATTTTTAGTAGCAAAACTCGGCATTGAAGAATTTCGACGTC
>JABGPG010000206.1 GCA_018645085.1 Deltaproteobacteria bacterium | reverse complement strand
TAATCACCATTAAGAACAACTATTTTTATGTTTATTAACCAAGAATTACAAAATTAACATACAGTCACCATAACTAAAAAAGCGGTAATTATTTTCAACAGCCTGCCTGTATGCAGACAATAAAAAATCACGTCCGCAATAAGCTGAGACCAATAACATCAATGTTGATTTTGGCAGGTGAAAATTGGTCAGCAGTCCTGACATCATCTTAAATTCGTAAGGTGTGTGAATAAAAATATCTGTCCAGCCTGAACTGACTTGGAAATTACGTTGCGCCAGAGTTTCGAGCACCCTTACAGAAGTTGTACCGAGGCAAATAATCTTTTTTTGATTTTGTCTATACTTTTTCAACTGCTCCAGAGTTTGAGCGGAAACAGAAAAAAATTCCGCATGCATTTTGTGTTGCCTGATATCTTCAACTTCAATTGATGAAAAAGTTCCCAGCCCAACATGCAGGGTAACCTCCAGGATGTCTATTCCACGCTGGCTGATTTCTGTTAGAATTTCCGGTGTAAAGTGCAAACCAGCAGTTGGTGCAGCGATGGCCCCAGGTTCTGAAGCAAAACAGGTTTGGTAACGTTCCCGGTCTTCCGTATTTTGCAAATCACTCGCTTGTCGACGTTCTATGTAAGGCGGTAAAGGCGGGAGACCAAATTCTTCTAATCGTTCTTTCAAAAGTTCCGCTTCTTCAAATGACAACAGCCATTTTCCTTCTTCAAGTCTTTCCTGGGCAACTGCCCGAAGACGTCCCCCGCAAAATTCAAGAAGCTCACCGGTTTTGATTCTTCCGGCCTTACGCACAATTGCAGACCAGAGACCTTCGCTTTTTTCTTCAACCAGCAATGCTTCAATTACTGCTCCAGTTTGACGTTTTCCGGGGAGACGTGCAGGCAGTACTTTGGTGTTATTAATAACAAGACAGGAGGATTCCGGTAACAGCGAAACTATTTCAGCAAAATTGTGATGGGTGATTTGGCCACTTTGACGTTCCAGCAGGAGCATTCGTGACTGGTCACGTTCAGCTGCGGGATGTTGGGCGATGAGCTTTTGGGGAAGTTCATAATCGTATGAACTTAACTTAAAATCGGCTGAAGGCATTTAGTATTTGAAGATAAAATATCAGCTCAGAGCAAACAGCTTTATTAAAATAGTTATCCGTTGCTAGTTACTTTGGCTGCTAATTTGTTTTATCCATCCCTCCCATTTTTTTTATCCGCTCTTCAGGAGGAATAATCTGTGTTATTCTCGCACCAAATTTTTCATTAGAAACGACGACTTCACCTTGTGCGATCAATTTCCCACTGACGAACATATCGAGGTTTTCACCAACTAATCTGTGCAATTCCAAAACAGAGCCCTGACCAAGTGAAAGGAGATCGTTGATGCTCATCTTTGCGCGGCCTACCTCAAAGGTCATGGTCAAAGGCATTTTCAGTAAAAAATTCAAATCAACACCTTCTTCACTATTGGACACTGCGTCTAAAGTGGATGAGGTATCTGTCGCTGATTCGAGCATCTCATCGAGATTTTCGTCTGTAGATTCAACAGTCTCGGTGATTAAGGAACTCAGGTCTCCACTGCCGCCAAAATCAGTCGAAGTTGAGCTGCCTCCATCCATCTCATTCATCAACGAATCCATATCGTCTTCAGGATTATCCACATTTTCAGTTTCAGCTTCAGTACTTTCCTGATCTTCTTGAACTTCTTCGTCTACCATTTGTTACTCCATTTTAATATTTTTAGACGGATTCGGTTGATTCCAGCACCCAGCAGCTGCGTAATTGCGGTTCTTCGAGGGCATCACAACCGGAAGGACTTTCAAAACCTGTTAATTTAAAATTAAATACCAGCTCATCCGGAATGTTTTTTTGTGAATCAACAGAACTTTCAGCAGCGTGTAAGACTGCAAGACAGCGAAACTTTGAGTCGATTATTTTTTCTACCTTCCGGATTTGCGGTTGACAGCGCCATTCCTGACTAGAGCAAAAATGCTGTACATGTGCTTCCGCAACTTGTTCCAAACCGGAAAGAAAAACTGATCCGCGATAAGCTCTACCGTAAACCTGTGCTGCTTTGCGGCTTGCTAAATAATTTGGAAGTTCATCCGCGCTAAGATGTCCATATGCCCGGCCTGTTGGGAAATCAATCATTGTAGCTGCAAATCGGTGTCCACCAAGATGACTGCTGTCCCAGACTTCAACTGCAGTTTTTTGCCTCGAAACATGATAACGCATTTTATCAGCAAGTTCCTGCCCAAACTTGGCACAGCATTTATCATGCCTCCCGTGAGTACAAATAAAAATCTGCTCCCCTTCAATTGGGGCAGGTGAAAAAGCCGCAGTTATTCCATCGCGAAAATATGATTCCAAAACAGCAGGGATTTGACTGGGCAACACATTTGAATAACAGTATTTTTCAGGATAAATATAAATTTCCACTTTGTCCTGACTCAGTCCTGCACGACTGACCAGGCGGATGCTGATTTTTCCATTAACTTCGCTTTGTTCTTTCATCCATTTCTTTAATCCCTGCGGAAATCCACCTTTTGCTTCAAGTGCTTCATATTGCCAATATTTTTTAGGCCAGGTGATAAAAACAAAATGCCTGGCAAAAGGCGCGCTTCCCGCCAGTGGTTCTGCGGAATTCCTGCTCAAAACGCTGCAGTAATTTAAATCGGACATTATTCAGTTTCAGCTAGTTGTTGCGCAGACATTTTCTCAGGAGGTAGCAAGAGCAGTATGAGGTTTGTAACAGGCAACTTTGTGATCAATCGTCTGCGGATTATTCTCAACACCTGCTGAAAAACCAGCTTTAATATTTTGCAGAACAGGAGAAATGTTTCTGCATTTGTCCTCAACCAGCGGACAGCGTGAAGCGTAGGCACAGCCATTTGTGGATAAGCTTTCAAAATTTGGGACCGGCATTTTCGGCTCAGAACTATTTGCTGATTTTCTCTTTTTCCTTGAAGGATCAGTACGCGGTACCGCTGCCAGTAAAGCGCGAGTATAAGGATGCTGAGCATGATCAAACAATGTTTGTGTTGGGCCCTGCTCCACAATCCTGCCGGCATACATCACGGCCACTTTTGTTGTCATGTGACGGACTATGCTGAGGTCATGACTGATAAATAGATAAGCCAATCCGTGCCGGTCACGCAGGTCCATCATTAAATTCAGCACCTGAGCCTGTACAGAAACATCAAGCGCGGAAACCGGTTCATCCGCCACAATTAAAGCCGGACGTGTTATCAGTGCACGGGCAATCGCAATCCGTTGTCTTTGTCCGCCGGAAAATTCATGCGGAAATTTAGCAGCGTCATTTGGTGAAAGTCCTACATTGTCCAGCGCTTCCGCAACCATCTCGTTCCGTTTTTTAAATGTCATTTCTCCAAGCAAAGACAACGGTTCTGCGACAATTTTTCCAACACTCTGCCGTGGATCAAGCGAGCCGTACGGATCTTGAAAAATCATTTGCAGACCACCCCGCACACGTCGTAATTCTTTAGCTTTTAGCGCATGCAGATTTTCGCCCTGAAAACAAATTTCTCCGGACTGTGGCGCTTCAAGTGCCATTACAGTACGTGCCAAAGTTGATTTTCCGCAGCCGGACTCACCGACAATACCGAAACTTTCACCGGAATTTACGGTCAAGCTCACACCATCCAGTGCACGGAAACGTTTTGCTGGAGAAAATAACTCTTGCCGGGGGAGAATATATTCCCGCACCACTTTCCGGATTTCGAGTAATGAAGTGTCCGTCTTTTCTTGATTCATACTTTTTGCTTATAAGGGAAAAAACAGGCAGCGGAATGTCCCGTGCCGAGCCGGATTTCGTCCGGAAGTTGTGAAGAACAATTTGCCTGAGACCGTGAACAGCGTTCAGCAAAGGTACAGCCTTTGGAACGTTCCCAAAACTCCGGAACACGACCGGGAATTGTTGACAATCGGTTTGTTTGCGAATATTCGGTTTCTAATCCTTTTTCAGTATTTGTGATTTCTGCATCCGGAATTGAGGCAAAAAGACCCCGTGTGTAAGGATGCGCCAGGTTTTCAAAAACTTTATTTGTAGGACCTCTCTCTACGATACGACCGGCATACATGACCAGCATCTGATCTGTGTTCTCCGCGACTACACCTAAATCATGTGTGATCAGGATCAGCGACATGTTTTCTTCATAAACCAACTCCGCGATCAAAGCCAGTATTTGCGCCTGAATCGTAACGTCCAGTGCCGTTGTGGGTTCATCTGCAATGATTAATTCCGGACCGCAGGCCATTGCAATCGCAATTACAACTCTTTGTCTTTGTCCTCCGGAAAGCTGATGCGGATAGAGTGAACGTGAATATTGTTGGGTTGGCAAACCGACACGGTCCAGCACCTTTGATGCCTGTTGCTGTGCCTGATGGCGGGATAAGTTTTTGTGCAGTCTAAGACTTTCTGCCACTTGAAAACCAATCGGCAGGACTGGATTAAGTGCGCTCATTGGTTCCTGAAAAACCATGCTGATTTTGTTCCCCCTGATTTGACACAATTCTTTTTCAGGTAAACTCAGCAAATTACCTCCGAACTGAACTTCTCCGGAAGCAGTCATATTGTCCGGCAGCAAGCCCATGATGGCAAAGGCCATCATTGATTTTCCGCAACCTGATTCTCCGACAACACCGAGACTTTTACCGCGTTCAAGCTTAAAATTGAGATTGTCCAAAATGTTTATAGAACCGGACTTGTGCTCTGTACTTACAGTTAAATTATTTACGGTCAACAAATTCAAAATGGCGTGGCTCGAAGTGTGATTTCTTAAAGGTTGTGAAGATTTTAACAAAAAGTGAAACGGAAATTATTTTAAAAGATGCTTTGATTTATTTTCGCAAGTTGGCAAGCTTTTTGGAAAGCATACCTTAAAAGTGCAGTTTTTGCATGCAGAATTTGACCATTTTGAGTATTCTGTGATAAATTGTTATCAAAATGGAAATTTAATAATAAGGCTCTTGAGAGTGAGTTATATTGTTTTTCTTTTTTTAAATTAAATCAGCAAAGGTATATTTTATGAGGTCAGCATTTCAGGAAGAATTATTCGGTTCGGAGCAATACACTCGTTTATGCAGTATCTGCAGGGGTGAATTCCCACGTTCTTCGGAATTTTTCCCTGAAGGCCGTTGTCAGGACACGATGGCCTCCTATTGCCGTAAATGCGCGAATGTACGGGCGCAGACGCAACGCTCCTCAAAAGAAAGCCAAACAGAAATTTCAACTTTATATTCACTGGAGAAGAGTTGTACTGAATGCGGTGAAATTAAACAATTGCGTGAATTTTACATGTCTTCGCAATTGCATGATGGAAAAACAACTGCGTGTAAAAACTGCACTAACGAAAAATATAAAGAACGTGAGATACGTCAACAGCAGCTTGCTGAGTTGGAATGGGCAGTGTATTTTATCCAGGATTCAAGAAATAATAGAGTTAAAATAGGTTCAAGTGACGATCCTGAACTGGCACTCTCGTCACTCCAGGAAGGTTCTTCAGAAACTCTTCATCTACTTGCGAATCACGAATCAGGTGAAAAAGATACTGCTGAAATGATCGTGGATTCCCTGCATTGTCTGTTTCAAACTCATCATACCGGAAACGGTTGGTTTGAAATGGTGCCTTCGCTGGAACAGTACATTTCGCTGATTCAGCATGGAGATTTCGAAAAAGCTGAGATACTGCTTTATCCAATAGAAAATACAGAAAATAAATCCTCATTAAAACCGGTTCAAAAAGAAAGCCTAGATGGTGTGGTAGTAGTTGATGGACACAGTTTCCCCAGCATTTCAGCGGCCTCAAATGCAACCGGATATACTGCAGAACAGTTGAAAAAATACCTGCAAAATTCTGCGGATTCCAACTCTCCCCTCAACCTAAAACTCCAAAAAGCAGGTTGATTGTTTGCTTGAGCAAAAAGCGTCATGAGTGGTAGTATTTATTCAAGATTTGTTTTTCCCTACCTTTGTGAATTCTTCATGTCTGGTGATTCCTTAAACGGTTTTCGACAGGACGCACTCCTTAAAACAGGAGGTTCAGTCCTCGAGATCGGTTTTGGAACAGGACTCAATCTGCCTCATTATCCGGATAAAGTACAGCAAATTGACGCAGTGGATGTCAATCCAGGCATGTCTCATCTGGCGCGTAAGCGGATTGAAAAGTCCGAAATATCTGTTACAAATTATATCCTTTCCGGCGAGAATTTGCCGATGGAGGACTCAAGTTATGATTGTGTTGCCTGCACTTTTACCTTGTGCAGTATTGCGGATGTCACGAAGGCGCTGTTTGAAATAAACCGAGTGCTTAAACCTGGAGGAATATTTGTTTTTCTTGAGCACGGTTTGAGTGATGCACCGAAAATTCAAGTCTGGCAGCACCGTCTTAATCCTTTACAAAATATAATTGGCGACGGTTGTCATCTTAACCGTGATATGGATCAGCTTGTACGCGGTGCAGCTTTTGAAATGAAGTCACTAAAACGATTTCAGCTGCCTTTACTTCCGCGCTTTATCGGTCACTGTTATCAGGGCATCGCGGCCAAAGTATAGTCCTCATGCTTAATTAAGAGCAACTCCCATCATAAATTAAGCACGGCTGCATACTGATTTAGCGAACGGGAATGAGCTTGAAAAATAAAGAAAAATATGTTAGTATAATTGCTGTAAAAAAACTCCGAAAAATATTAATCTTCAAACAAATATTATCATGGACTGGTCATTTATTATCTTCCTTGCAGTTTGGATAGTACTGCAGTTTTGGGTATTCCCTAAATTAGGCATCCCTACCTGAGGCAGCCGTAAT
Source organism: Deltaproteobacteria bacterium (assembly GCA_018645085.1). Classification (GTDB taxonomy): domain Bacteria; phylum SAR324; class SAR324; order SAR324; family NAC60-12; genus Arctic96AD-7. The sequence continues at coordinate 2,416 of JABGPG010000206.1, read as the reverse complement.
TCTTGCCGCGTGCCGGTGAACAAAAAAGAAGCTGATTCAGTTGAACTGGTTGAAAATTCCAAGAAAGAATAAAGAAATCCCCCTCCTCATTCCACAAGTCTAAGCTCAAGAATACATCCTTCTTCAGGCCGTACAAAACAAAAATCTGCGTTTTGCATGGCCTATGTTGATAAATTAATAATTCTTTTCCCGCAGCAGCACTCGATGCTGAGGTCATTTATTTTGAGATCGACATCCTGATAAAAAAGTTGACAAACGCGTAAACAGAGCTTATAACTTGCCTGATCAAGTATATTCCTAAAAGTCGAGACAGTTAAGAACGTAATAATTTTGTTGAGAGTTAAGCTGAAAGTTGACTCTGAATCAAGGGGGCATTATGCGGCATCTGTTTCTTATCCACTTATTTATTTTCCTCTTCTGCTTTACAGTTTCTGCTGAAAGCATTCCCTACGAAAAACTGGTCGGAGTCTGGACTAATTCCCAGGACGGGGTCAACCATGAGCTCACTCAAAAACAGGTCACAGATCTGTGTGGAATGGGCTTCGCGATCTTTCATCCAGACCGGCAAAGTGAGCTTCACATCCGGCTCAAACAAAACGGCAAGTTGATGATGTACATGGACGTCCTCTCCAAAGAACCTTGTACTTTTGAGGACAACCAACTGAGCTGCCAAATGGAAGGGAGCATGAGTGGGAAGTCGCTGGGCGGGGGGCCGGAAGTCACCCTTTTCGAGAAAGTGCGGGATGGTGTTTATGACATGACCTCGCTGATGCCGGACGGCAAGACGGTGAACAAGGTGCAAACCGGCTATCGCTGCCCACTGACGATTGCGGAAGCGCTGACGTGGCTGGAGTCAAACTCTGGACCGGGTGAAACTGGCAAACTAACTAAGGGGATGTTTCCTCCGCACAAGGTGGAATGGCTGATGAAAAAAGCGGAAGCGGGAGATGTGCGGGCACAGGCTGGAATGGGGGCGATGTATTTGATGGCCGCTGTGCTGAACACAGGCGTGGAGCATGATCCGGTACGCGGCCTCTCCCTACTCAACAAGGCAGCGGCACTAGGGAACGTGAATGCCTTTGTGATGCTCGGCAATTCTAACTCTTTAGGCTTTCTAGCAAATCAATCGGAAGATTATGCAATCGCTCAAAAGTGGTATGCCAAGGCCGCTCAAGCCGGACACCCTGGTGCGCAAAATGCCATTGGCTTCCTGTTTTTGTTTGGTCTCCCCGAGCAAAACGTATCGAAGGCGATTGCTTTAATGACTAGTGCAGCGAAACAAGGGCATCCTTCTGCTCACTTCAATCTAAGTGTGATTGAGATATTCTTTCCGAATGACCTCCGAAAGCAGATGGGGTTATCTTTGGAAAAAGATTTTCTGAGCGGGTTGATGCACCTTAAACTTGCTCAAGAGAAACAACTAGAGGGTGCCATTACGGTTTGGCAGTCCCTTCAGTCTCAGTTTACCCCTGAATTGACTGCTCTTGTTGAAGGGAAGCTAAAGTCCTGGAAGGAAAAACATCCCATCACTTATAGAGGCTCGTATATTTATCCGAATAGTGATGTAGGGATACATTTTAAGGTCGCTAAATCTGGCCAACCTTTGCTTTCTGAATTGGATATCCGTGCAGCATTAAACATGGACACGATGAAAATGGATCCAATATACGACCTATATTCAACCTCCGAGACTCTTAAGGATCATATTAATTATTTACAAAGGTGTGCGGCACTATTTCAGGTGATGTCTAAGCGAATTAAGGCAGAAACAAAAGATCCTGATGAACCCAACTTGCAAAGTAAAATACGCCAAGCAACGATGTTTGAGAAAGAATCGGTATTTTTGGAAAAATATACTGCAGAGGTGAAAGGAGATGTGAAAAACTTGCCCGAAGAAAGTCAATACCACATTGATGAAATAGAACTGTTGTACCATCAAAGAATGGAAATTCAAGAACAAAAAACCGGAAAATATCTTTCAGAGCAGGATGCAAAAGATGTTGGCACATGCCAGCAAATCTACAACAACCTGAGAAAGTAATCGTTGAGAAAATCCTTAACCTCTTTATAAAAACAGGTGTTACTTTGGACAGCGGTGTCAAAGCCAATCAGATTGTGAGTACAACTTTAATTTAAGTTAAGATTGATGAACACCTAAAAAGTGATAAAAACGCACTCGTTTGTCATTCCCGCGAAAGCGGGAATCCATTATTTCAACTACTTACAAGTTCCTGGATTCCCGCTTTCGCGGGAATGACAACTTATTTAAGAATGAATGAATAATGATATGGTCGCTTTTGTTATAAGTTAAAGCATCATCAGAAACCCAAACCGAAAAGGTTACAATGAAAAATACTGGAATTTTCAGCATAATCATCAGCATTTTTATTTTCGTTGGCTGCGCCAGCCTGACCAA
>JABGPG010000121.1 GCA_018645085.1 Deltaproteobacteria bacterium | reverse complement strand
CGATTGTCATTCCCGTGCATGCTGAAAAATTGTGCTGAACTGTAGAAACTTCCTTATCCTCCTAAAAATAAACGTCCTACATCAGGGTTTTCGAGCAGCTCATCTCCAGTACCTGCGATCGCAGTCTGACCTGAAACCAGCACATAACCGATATCAGCAAACTCTAAGCCTTTTTTTGCATTTTGCTCGACGAGAATTATAGTTTTATTTTCACTTTTTTGCAGATCAATCAGAATTTCAAAAACCATTTCTATATATCTGGGTTCCAAACCTATTGAAGGTTCGTCAACTAGCAAAATGTTTGGTTTCATAACCAGTGCCCTTGAAATTTCAAGCAGTCTTCTTTCACCACCAGACAAAACCTTTGCAGGTTGATCCCTTCTTTTTCTCAATCGTTCATATTTTTCAAATATTTTCTCTGCTTCCTCATGAGCCTCTTCGGTATTATCTTTAATATAACCTCCCATCAGCAAATTCTCTTCAACTGTCATATCAGGGAACACCGAATTATCCTGTAAAATATATGCGATTCCAACTGATTTAAGCTTTTCCGCAGGAGTCATATTGGTAATTTCTTTACCTTCAATTTCAATCTGTCCTGAAAAGATATTTGTAAATCCATAGATTGAGTGGAGAATAGTTGACTTACCTGCTCCATTTGGTCCTACTAAACATAATGACTGCGCTTTACTTACAAACAAGTCAAAGTCGTGTAAAATTGCCATTTTCCCGTAACCCGCATTAAGTTTTTTAATTCTCAAATGGGTGTCGTTGCCCGCAAGTTTTTTCAACTCAGTTGGATCGGGTGTTTTACCCAGTACCTCATATTGATTAGTTGCCATTTACTGTACCCCTAAATACGCATCAATAACTCGATGATCGTTTTTTATCTCTTCAGGTGTGCCCTCAGCAAGGAGTTGACCATGGGCCAAACAAAACATTTTTTGAGCTAAACTCATTATTACTCTCATGTTGTGTTCAATGACTAATAATGTAATGCCGAATTCTTTGTTCACTTTTATCAGTCGATCTATAATTCCATTAATTAAGGTCGGATTAATTCCTGCAGTTGGTTCGTCGAGCAACAACATCTTTGGTTCATTCATTAATGCCATTGCCAATTCCAAAAGTTTTTGTTGACCGAATGATAGATCACCTGCTCTGAGATTCCTCTTTTGATACAGGCCTACAAATTTTAATAAGTTTTCAGACTTTTCTGTTAGTTCCTCAGGTATCTTTGCAAACACATTATACACAGTATCATTTTCAGGTTTAGAACTTACCAGCATATTTTGGATACAGTTCAACTTTTCATAAATTCTAGTCTGCTGAAATGTTCTCAGCAAACCTAATTTTGCTATAGCGGGAACAGGTAGAGCAGAGATTTCTCTACCTTCAAAATATATTGAGCCTTGATCAATTGGGTGAGTACCAACTATTGAATTAAATAATGTGGTCTTACCTGAACCATTAGGACCAATCAAGCCAACAATGCTACCTTCCTCAACAGTTAATGAAACATTTTCATTGGCCTTTACTCCACCAAAGTGTTTATAAACTTGGTCTACTTCTAAAATGATGCCCATTATGTTAACTCCACTTGTGCCGTACGATCAGCCTCATCAACAACTTCTCCAAATCTGTGCGGATATTTCTCTCTGAGCCAGCCCATAATGCCTTCGGGGAAAAAAATAACAATCACTATTATTAAAGCTCCCAGTGCAACGTATTGCCAACCTAGAAAGAATGTCCAAAAACCTTCTTTAAAAATATGAAAAACAGCAGCACCGATTACTGGCCCCCAGAGTGTTCCTTTTCCTCCTAATATTGCCATTAAAACCATAAACACTCCATAAGTTGAACCGGCAAAAGCAATCTCCGTGGGTTCAATATATCCTATCATATTGCCCATTAAACCACCGGCAATGCCTAGAAAAAATGCTGATACCACCCAGCCGATAATTTTGTAGCGCATAGTATGTATGCCCATTGCTTCTGCTTTATCTTCATTATCTCTGATTGCATTCAATACCAATCCAAATCTCGTTTGATATATCCATTTTATAACTAAAAATGTAATGCTGACAGTGAGGAAGCAAAGGTAGTAAAAAAATTGCGATCTTAACTCTGTACCACCGATACCTTTTGGCCAGGGTGGGACTGTCATTCCCTGTCCTGCACCTATTAATTCAATTCCGCCAGCGATTTCACCAGCGGCAATACCTATTCCCAAGGTGCAAATCGCAAAATAATGACCTCTTAAACCTAAAATACCATATCCGATCAGCGCGGCTACAATTGCCGGGATTATGCCTGCTAAGATCAGCCCATAAGTGAATCCTTCAAAATATTGCGAAGTTGTATGTAAAAATGTTTTTTCACCTCCGCTGGCAGTCCATTCCGAGAGTGGAAAAAACATTCCTATTTGTACGCTCGAGCAGACATACATCCCTATTCCAAAAAATAGAATGTTTCCAAAGCTGTTGTAACCCATTTGCCCACCCTGAATATCCCAGGTAAGTGCTAAAATAGTCAATATCCATAAAATAGAAATTTGTAGTTTATAGGCAGGAAACAAAAATGGCGCACCAATACCAAAAACTAAAATTAAACCATAAATAATTATGTTGTTTTTACTCATTTTAAGTATTCTCTTTTTTTGGATAATTTGAATCTTCGATAAACAAGAATTACTACCAACAGTAAAAATACAGCAGCAATTCTAAATTCTGTACCAAGAATATAATCCGCAAATTCCTCAAAAACTCCTAATCCTACCCCAGACAAAGCGACTGCAGGTAAATTTCCCAAACCCGCTATAATAACTATCATGAACGATCTAACTGTGTAAGGTAGACCAACATAAGGATGCAGAGTAAAGGTAATCGCAATCAACGAACCTGCAACTCCACACAAAGCGGCATTAATTCCAAAAGTTGCTGCATAAACTTTCTCTGTATCTACACCTAAAATTTTTGCTGCTCGTGGATTTTGTGAGGTCGCTCTTATTGCACGTCCGAGTCTGGATTTTTTCATGTACAACACTAAAGCAACTGCAAAGACTATACTCACTAATGCAGAAAATATTTTTGCATTTGGCAAAGTAACAGAGTCATCAAAAAGCAATGTTGTACCAAAATTTGATTGAGCAACAACAACATCTGCCCCAAAAACAAAATTCATCAACTGTTGAGTTAATATACTAATTCCAAAAGTTGCTAATATTGAGATGAACAAATCTCTTTCAACGACTCGATTAATGATGGATTTATATAAAAACCAACCTACAAAGTACATTATGATTGGTGAAACAATAATACCAAACGCAGGATGTATACCCGCAGTATACATAAAATAGGCAATATAACCACCCATGATCACTAACTCACCCTGGGCAATATTTATGATATTCATCACACCCCACTGAAGTGCCATTCCATAAGCAATCAGCGCAAATAACAAACCCAGTAAAATACCATCCATAGATGCCTGAACCATCAGGATAGGTGCTTTGAAAATTAGAAAATCCATAAAGAATACACCAAAAAAATGCCCCCTAAAATTGTTTAGAGGGCAAAAATATTTAATTAAACCTATTGTAAATTATCTTTGTGACCAAGAAGGTATTGGATGAACTATTTTAGTTGAGGCCCATTTTGTTGGGGCAACTACTTTGTTAGTACATTTCCCACCATCACATCTTACCTGGAACAACACCATAGGTTTCGCAATGTTTTGACCTGTATCACTGAACTTTATGTTTCCATAAAAAGTTTGCATGTTTGTTTTTGCCAAAGCATCTCTGACTTTTTCTGTATCAAAAGAATTTGCTCTTTCAAAAGCATCTTTCCAAACTAACAGTGCTGCTGAAGACTCAGCAGATTGATATGGAGGTGGAGAACCATACTCTGCAGTGTAATCCCGGTCATAGTCCATTCCATTTCCAAAAAAGTTGTCTTTGTAAGTCAATGATTTATGCCATTGAGCTGCACACAAAGCGTACTCTGCTTTTTCGCCGTGTTGTTTTGACAATTTTCCTGCATCGCAGTGTGTCATCGCTAACATAGGCACATTTACTCTCATGTCTGCGAGCTGTCTGATTGCAGTCAGTGCTCCCTTTGTATGACCTGAAACTACTAGTACATCAGGTTTTAATGCCTTCACTTTAGCGAGCGTTGCTGCCATATCATTTAGCTCTTTTGGTAAATTATCATCAATGACAATTTCAGAACCGGTTCTCTTAGCTGCTTCTACAACACCAATTTTCACATCTTGAGAAAATGCATCTTGTTCAAATGCCATTGCTATTCTAACGCCTTTGCCACCATTTCTTTCAACAGCAAGATCGATTGCCACTTCAAGATATTGGTTCGCTGCAGATAATACCGCGAACAGATATTTATATCCTTTTGTAAACAATGATCTGGATGCACCATTCGCTTCAACCATTGGGATTTTATTCTCCTCAGTTACAGGTGCAATTGCTTTTGTAATCCCTGAACTGTATGGCCCAAGCATATATTTGATGCCATCCTGTTTAATAAGTCTTTCTGCAAGTTGAGCTGCACGACCTCCATTTGATTCATCATCGTAATAGACAATTTTAAATTTATAGGACTTTCCTCCTACTTTAACACCACCCATTTCGTTAATTCTTTTTATAGCCAGCTCGTAGCCATTTTTAGTGTTTTTACCGTTAGTAGAATACTTTCCGGTAAGAGACACAGCGGCACCTAATGTAATTGTATCACCTTCCACCTTCGCAAATGCGAGTGAACTGAATACCAGAAGAAGTCCTGACAACAGTGCAATACTAAGTTTGAAGTTTCTCATTTTTTCTCCAAATATTTTATTTAAAGCACTCCCTGAATGGAAATGCAAACATCGATTTTATTCCTCTTGAATCAAAGACGCTCCCAGCAAACAAAGACTTCATCCTGTGTTTGAAACTGTTATTTTGAGCTTAGACTTCAATCATCGGAATTCCCCCAGTCTTAGGAAGCTCTTATAAAATACCATCTACTCCATGGTATTCGTGCATTTTAACAAAATAAAAGTAAACCACAAGGGAAAAAACACTTGGTTCAGAAATAAGCTACTTATGGTGCTAAATCATGCAGCAGGCTCAGTTTATGCCATCTCATGATTTTGTTTTAAAATGATTTACTTGACTGCAAAATTAAGCTTTAATTTTTTTCTGATCACTCTTTCAGCAGGCAAAACTAGGCAGAACTTACAATCAGGATAAAGCCGGAGGTTTTGAGTCAGGATTTCCTTTACGGAAACGCAGCAGTTGTTTACGTAAATAGGAATGTCTTTTTGGAGGATAATCTACATCACTGGCGGCTTTGCGGATAACTTCAAGTGCTTTCTTTGTATCACCGGATTGAAAATAAGCTTCGGCCAAAGTATCTAAATTGTCTATGGTAGCTAGCAGGTCGACTGATTTTTGGGCTAACTTCATTGCTCTCTCAAGATTGCGCAACTGCCTGTCCTGAGCAGTTAGATAGAGCCAGGCAAGGTTGTTCAGCACCAAATCATCATCCGGTCGCACAGCAATTATTTTTTCATACAGCTCGATTGTTGCAACTTCGTTGCCTGACAATGTTTCAACGTTGGCCAGCCTGAAGCTGACGTCGAACGCCTGCGGATGTTTCTGCAAAAACTGATTGTAGTGCTTCCGGCTTTGTTCCATTTTCACCAGTCTCTCATAGACCCAACCAAGACGTGCATGAATCCAGGAGTTTTCCGGAAGTGCTTTTAAAACTACTTCAAAATGCTTAGCCGCCAGTTCTCTGTTGCCCCGCATTTCATGAAAATAGCCCCACTGTTCGTGCATCCACGGCGGCAGTTTTTTTGATGTCATGTCCTGCGGTTCCAGAATAATCTCCTCCGGCGCACCTTCCAGTAAGTAATGTAAATTTTTCAACACCTGCCGCGTAAAAGGATCGCTCCGAACTGCGGTTATTTTCTGCCAGGCTTTTTCAGGAGTTTGGCTGACAATTGCTGTTAAGACAGGCAGCAGAATTTCATATTCCTCACCAAACCAGCGGCGTTGCTGGTCTTCCGGCAGTAGTAGCAAATGAAGATTCCACGCCCAGAGACTACCTGGATTTTCGTAGAGAGCCTGTGTTATGTTTTGACGTGCAGCCGTTATCTTATTCAGTTTCCATTGAGTAAAGCCCAAGTGGGTCAGCAGCAGAGAATTGTATGGACGTAATTTCAGCAGTTGCTGAAAAACTATTTCTGCTTCCTGCCAGCGTTGCTGAATTTTGTACAAACGACCCTGAGTTTGCAGTAAACCCGGAGAATCTTTGTGCTTCTGCAGTCCTCGCTTGAGCAACTTTTCCGCTTCTACAAATTGCTCTTGTTTCAACTTTAACTGTGATAATTCCAGCAGCGCCCATTCCGAATCAGGTTTTTGCTTGAGAAAGTTTTTAAGTTCTACTTCAGCATTTTCTGTGTTTGCTATTTTCAGCAATAAGCCAATTTTTTGAATACGTGCCCATTCAAAATCATTTGAAACAGAGAGTGCTTTATTGAACCAGAGCAGAGCCTTTTCCGGATGATTTAAGTTTTTTTCATAAAATCCTATTTTGGCCAACGCGGCGGCGTTATCAGGTTCCAACTGTACAAAGGACCTCAAAATATTTGCTGCTTTTTCAAAAAGCCTGTGTGACTCATAATATGCAACAAGTTTTTCAATCAGTCTGGTTTCAGTGGGAAATTTTTCCAACCCACGTAAAAGCGCGTTTTCACCTTTTTCAAACAAAAACTCAGTCCAATAGAGACGATTCAGACGATTGATAACCAGCAGATTTACAGGAGCATTTACCATCAACCATTCGTAACGTTCAATTGCTTGCTCATTTTTTCCCAGCATTTCCAGAGCATGTCCGACCTGCTGAATTGCCCATTCGTTTTCCGGATCATTTTTTAATCCCTCTTCAAAAGAGAGCAGTGCCGATTCCCATTTTTCCTGTGAGAGATAAACAACACCCAAACGGAAGCTGGCCCATGGATAGTTTGAGTTTAAAGTCAAGGCGCGTCGCAGGTGTGTTTCCGCAGTCACAAATTTATCCTGGGTCCAGAACCAATTTCCATAATGCGCCTGTACCCAACTGTTATCCGGAAACAATTTCAGCATATGCAGCAGAGTCTTCCGTAGATCTTCCGTAATTTCAAGGGAGTTTTGCTGACTTGCCTGATTCAGCTCTTTTTCCTGCAAAACAGTAAGACGCCGTAGGTAAAGCTTTGATTCCGGAGATAGTTCAACTGCACGCAGCATAGACAATTTTGCTTTGTGAATATCGTCAATTCTCTCCCATAAAACAGAAATCCGTAACCAGAGATCCGGATTACGCTCATTAATTTCACTAGCGCTAATAAACGCGTCCAGCGCCTTTTCAGACTGATCCGGAACATTTGGGTTCGTTTTCCGGGATAAAATTACACCGGTCAGATAGTGTGCTTCAAACAAATCAGCTTGCAAAGTGATTGCTTTTTGAGCATCTGCAAGGGCGAGTTGCTGTTTTTCCATGCGCCAGTAAAGCTGTGCGCGATCTAAATAAAGCAGTGCTTCATCCGGATGTTTACTGATTTGTGCAGAGTAAAATTTTTGGGAATCGTTATAATATCCCAAGCCCTGAAAGAGACCTCCCTCCAGACGGACAAGCGCGATCGCGTCAGGAATACGCTGCTGTCCCACACGGAGAACCGAAAAAGTTTCAGTGTAGCGTCCGTGACTTTCAAGATATTGAGCCAGCCTGACATAAGCTAATTCATGAACAGGATGAATCCGGACAGCATTGCGTAAACGTTTTTCTTCTATAATCTGAACTGGGTTTTTATATACCTGACAGGCAACAGAGGACCATATTACTAAAAAAATAAATATGCTAAATACACTACATTTTTTCATAACAACTTTTCTTATCCTTCAGCATTCAGACTCTGGTATGGAACTTCCCAGTTTGGCAGCATAGGTTCCAGTCCAAAATTCAAACCGCCTATTTTTTCAATCACAACCAGCAATAATTCTGAAGTCAATACACCGTCCGGATAAACCAATAAAAGTGGATAGTATTCTGTTTTTCCAAACTGTTTTTTTATACTGGTATTCAGTTGTAAGAGTTGAACAAGGTATGACAACAATTCCGGATTATCTCCTTGAAGTTGATCCAGCAATTCCTCCAGCGTAAGGGTGTAATCCTGATTGTCAAACAAATTGTAATATTCAATCCGATCCGCATAACAGCGAATAAAAATCGGTTTGACATATCCCGGCGCACCCACCCATTCAAACTTGATACGCTTGGGTGTTGAAGGAGAATCTGCAGCCTGAGGAACTACGAGTAAAAAACTGATCGAAAGGAAAGCCAAAACTCCCATCGTGCTGAGCAGTACACTCAGGAAAGGAAACAGTGTAATACGGGGAGAATGAGAGACGTGCCTCATTGATTTGATGCTTGGTTGTTAGTTGGCTCTTCTTCGTCCTGCAAGGCTGCTGTTTTCGGATTTGCGGACTTTTCTTTGTTTTTATCAATTTGATTAAGCTCACTCACTTCATCATTTGCAGCAAACAAAGATTCACTGAATTTTTGAATCAAAGGCTGCAGCCCTCCGACTTGCGCGGCCAAACCTTTTGAATGCTGCTCTACTGATTCAAGCACCGGAGAAACCTGTTTGCGCCAGTTTTCAGAAAATTCCGCCATCTGCTCCAAATGTCCACTTACTGAGTCATCCAGCATTTCATCTCCCGGACGTACATGTAAATTAGGCAGCAGATCTTCCAGACAGTATTCTTCAACACTGAGCAGCAAATCTTCCTCTTGTTTACGCAGAGAAGAGGCGAGCATCATGATAGGAACTACTCCAACGAGGGCAATAAATGTGGTGCTGAAGGCGACTGACAAACCGCTTGTAACTCCGCCAAGCGCTGAACGCATTTGCGTGTTCAAGTCAGTACCGTTAGTACTGCGGATGAAATCTGAAAATTCTCCGATTGACTGACCTATTCCAAAAACAGTGCCGATAAATCCAAGAATTGGTATTGCCCAGATAAACACATTTAGCAGAGCATAACTGCTTTGCATACGGTTGTGGTCTATTTCTGCCTGATAATTCAGAATCGAAGTTATTTCTTCCTTTTTCGGAATGGCTTTTAGATGTCTTAAGGTACGGCGTACCCTCCTGAAAATGACACTGTCCTGAAACCTTTTGACTTTTTGTTCCTGCAAAAACTGACTTATTTCCAGGAT
>JABGPG010000138.1 GCA_018645085.1 Deltaproteobacteria bacterium | reverse complement strand
ACGCAGGAAAACCCGGATGATCCGTAACCTGCAGGTTTATGAGCTCGCTCTTTAATGAGCTCTTAATCTTCTTCCCCGCTATAGTTTTAAACAATAATCACAAGGTGTCATCGAGTTCAAGATGGAGATCGGCTGAGTCAATATCTGTAATTTGTTCAATTTTACGTCTTGCTGCAGAAGCAATTTTCTGTGCATCTCGGATACGCATCTCTGCATCGAGGAGAATATTAACCTGCACGGTCAATTTTTGATTCAGATAATGACAGTAAATATGAGTTATGCCCTGAATTTCAGGAATTTCAGCCAGCATTTTTTTGACATCATTTTCAATCTCACTCTGCGGACGCATCAGTACGATGTTCTGCGGGTGTTCGGAACCGTCCTCACCAAAAAAATCATCTTCCGCATCCACATGTACGAGCACTTCATTTACTGCAGGCAGTTTCTCCAGGATTCCGAGACGCACTCTTTCCGCCACCTGATGCGCCGCTGAAATACTCATCATACTGTCCACTTCAATGTGCAAATCCACCAGCAGATGCGGTCCCATTCTACGTGCACGCATTTCGTGATAATGATCCACCCCTTCAATTCCGGACATAATTTTGCCTAATTCACTGATGATTTCTTCTTCGACTGTCTCATCCGTCAGTTCGCGGATACTTTCATAACCTATGTCAATGCCAGTTTTTATAATCAGCCCTGCCACCAGCATGCCGGCGATGGGATCCATTAAGGGTACTCCCCACTGCGCACCTGCAATGCCAACGAGCGCCGCGACCGAGGATATTGCATCCGAGCGGTGATGCCACGCATTTGCCAGCAAAATCCGACTACCGGAGCGCCGGCCTACCATCCGTGTTACGTGAAAAAGCGCTTCTTTGACAATGATAGCAATTCCCGCCATCCACAGTGCGATTGTTCCAGGCACTTCTGGCGCATCCATTTTATTGAAAACATGCCAGGCTACGCCAATTCCGGTGAAAAGCAGTAAAAGCGCGATAATAAAAGTTCCAACGGTTTCAAATTTACCATGACCATACGGATGATTTTTATCTTTCGGAATTCCGGACATACGCACCGCCCAGAGTGTGATTCCGTCAGACAACAAATCCGAAACAGAATGTCCGGCATCCGCGATTAAAGCGGATGAATTTGCAATAATACCGATGAAACCTTTGGCCAACGCCAAAATAAGGTTGGCGACTAAACCCAGCCAGGTTACTTTTAAAGCATGTTTTTCGGTGAGATCCTGTGCGTTCATTGCTTAATAATTATTTTTGAGTTCGCGTAAAGTTCTGAATACTTCTTCATCGACAAGATTATGCTGCGGTTCTTTGGACTTAACGCAGGCGTGAATTTCAGCGGAAGTGCAGCGCATAAACGGATTTGTAAGACGTTCCTCTGCTAAAGTAGTGGGAGTGGTAAATTCTCCGGCAGAGCGGAGTGCGCTGACTGCTTCGAGTTTTTGCTGAATCTCTGCATTTCCGGCATCCACACTCAAAGCAAAACGCAGGTTCGCTTCTGTATATTCGTGTCCGAAATACAGTTCCGTATCATCGGCAAGCCCGCCGATTTGCACATTAAGTGAATCATGCATCTGCGCCGGTGTACCTTCAAAGAGCCGACCGCAGCCTGCCGCAAACAACGTGTCTCCGGTAAAAGCTGTTTTGCCGAACACATAAGTTACGGCTCCGGTGGTGTGTCCGGGATTGTGCAAAAAAGTTCCGCTCTCTTCACCAAAGCGGACCTCATCTCCACTTTTCAGGAACTCTGTCTGTCCCGGAATTCTACCTCTGTCTGATGCATGACCGTAAATTATTAAACCCGGAAATTTTGCTTCAAGTTCCTGATTTCCATCCACGTGATCCCAATGATGATGAGTGTTTAGAATCGTGGTTAATTTCACCCCTTGTCTTTCAATTTCACTGATCACAGGAGCAGCTTCTGAGGGATCCACTACAGCCGCCTGCTGTGTTTTTGTGCAAATCAGCAGATACGCGAAATTATCCTGCAGACATGGAATAGTAACAATTTTCATTAATATACCTCATTTTTTTGCTTTAGTTTTAACAGACACAACTTTTGTCTGCAGGGTACCATCTTCCAGACGCACCTGCAATTCTTCCCCAGATTGAACATCTTTAACGGAGCGCAGTGATTTACCTTTATCGTCCAAGGCTACGCTGTATCCTCGATGCATCACAGAAAGCGGACTGAGACTGTCCAGCAAATCCATTTGCTGCCGAACTGAATCGCTTTGTTTTTTATGTAAAAGGCCGACAGCGCGAATTAAACGTTCCTGCAGAATTTTCAGATTATGTCCGTGTGCAGACAATTCACGACCCGGACTGAGCAGAAAAAGTTTTTCTGCAATTCCGGACGTTCTGTTTCGCAGATTTTCCAGTTGACGCTTTGTTCTTTCATGCAGCAGTGAATCAAGGTCATCCACACGCTGAGCATATTGCCTGAGCGCGGCTGAGGGCGAAGCTAATCTCCGTAGCGCTGCTTCAAAGTTTTCACGCAATCTGTCCAGCATTTGCAGTAAAGTACGCTGCAGCCGTTCCTGTTTTTGACTGACATTGTATTTTAAATCCTCTTTGTTCGGCACCGCAAGTTCCAGCGCTGCAGAAGGCGTCGGCGCCCGCAGGTCACTGACAAAATCCGCAATCGTGAAATCTGTTTCGTGTCCAACCGCGGAAATGACAGGTATCTCCGAGGCAAAAATCGCTCTTGCCAGTTTCTCATCATTGAAGGCCCATAAATCTTCCATGGAACCACCGCCTCTGCCGACTATCAAAACGTCAAGCTGTGCTGATTCACGTAGAGTATTCAGGTGACGGATGCCTTCCGCCAGTGCAGGAGCGGCTGTCTCGCCCTGAACCGCAGCTGGAAAAAACAGCACTGGAATCCCGGAAAATCGACGTTCCAGCACAGTCAACATATCGTGAATTACTGCACCGGTGGGTGAAGTCACAATTCCAATTTTCCGCGGTAAAAAAGGGATGGGGCGTTTGTGTTCCGGGGCAAACAAACCTTCGGCTTCAAGTTTAATCTTCAGTTGTTCATAAGCCAATTGAAGTGCCCCCAGACCTTTAGGTTCCATTGAAGAAACCATGAGCTGATATTCACCGCGCAGTTGATAAACAGTGAGGTTTCCGCGCACCACTACTTCAAGCCCGTTTTCCGGTTCAAAACGTAAGCCGGCTGCGGCGTTACGGAACATCACTCCACGGATTTGTGACTGTTCATCCTTGAGGCTGAAATACCAGTGTCCGGAAGCGGCTTTTTTGACGTTTGACAACTCCGCCTCAACTGATAATGAGCGGAATTTACCTTCGAGCAGCAGCGTAATCTGACGTGTCAGCTGGGTAACTGTGAGTGATTTTGGCGGTTGTTTTGCTGCAGCTTCCTGTGGGCTTTGCGGATTCTGCGGACTTAGCGGATTTAGAGTTTTGGATTTAGCGGTGCTGTTGCCGGCTTTTTCAGGAGGATCGACTTCAAAAGGAATCTGCATGATATTTTTCCGCAATATTCATTCAAGCAGGTTAAGCAGTTGTTCACGCATCACAGTTTCCGGTGCAGCTTCAGCAGTCCAGAAAGTGAATGCATCACAACCCTGATACAGCAGCATGCCGGAACCATTGAGCGCTGGGATGCCAAGTTCTTGCGCCTGCCTGAGAAGTCTTGTTTTTGCAGGGCTGTAAATCAGATCCAGCACATGCTTAATTTCTTCACACTGACTCAAATCCAGCGGACTTGCAGCTGACTGCATGCCGACTGTAGTTGTGTTGACCAGCAGATCCAAATTTGAATTCTGAACAGTTTCCAGAGAAACCGCAGACAACTGAGTTTGCGGAAAATAATGAGAAAATTCTGTCACTAAATTTTCCGCACGTTCGGCAGTCCGGTTATGAATCAGGATCCGTGATGCACCTGCATCTGCAAGTCCTGCCAGCACAGCACGTGCTGAACCGCCTGCACCAAGCACGGCCACAGTTTTGTTTTTAGGAGAAAAATTTAAAGCACCCAGCGAGCGGACAAATCCGGAAATATCTGTGTTGGTTCCGCTGAGACGGCCCTCCACATTCAGGATTGTGTTTACAGCGCCAAGCTTTTTCGCAAGGGGTGTAATTTCGTCAAGGTAAGGAATTACAGAACTTTTGTGCGGAACTGTTACGTTTACTCCGGAAATATTCAGCACCCGGATTCCCTCAAGAGCCTGCTGAACCTGCTCCGGTTTTACCGGAAAGGCCAGGTAACGGGCATCCATTTTCAAAGCTGAAAATGCCGCATTATGCATCCGTGGGGAAAATGAATGTTCCACAGGATAACCGATTATGCCGTAAATCCTGGTTGTTCCACTTATAATTTCCGTCATTCCAGCTCATTGAAACGTGCTGCAAACAAATCAACAACAGCTTTTAAGGCTTCTTCCTCCTGCTCACCGTCGGCAATGACTTTAAGCGTAGTACCAGCGGTGGCGCCAAGCATCAGCACCTGCATGACGGATTTTGCGTCAGAGATCTGTCCTGCTTTATCGATACGGATTTCACAAGGATATGCATTGGCCAAACGTACCAATTGAGCTGCAGCACGTGCGTGCAGCCCAAGACGGTTGATGATCAAAATATCCTGACTAACCATATTTTACAATCCTGCTTGAATTCTCAGATCATTTGCTTTGTCGGTTGCTTCCCAGGTGAATTCCGGAATCTCACGTCCGAAATGTCCGTAAGCTGCAGTTTTCTGGTAAATTGGACGCAGCAGGTTTAGTTCACGAATCAGCCCTGCTGGTTTCAATTCAAAATTTTTGCGAATCAATTCGATGATTTTTGTCTCTTCAATTTTATTGGTACCAAAAGTTTCTACGGAAACAGAAACCGGTTCCGCTACTCCAATCGCATATGCCAATTGAACTTCACAGCGTGAAGCCAATCCTGCAGCAACCACATTTTTTGCAACATGACGCGCGGCGTAAGCAGCTGAACGGTCAACCTTTGAAGGATCTTTTCCGGAAAAGGCACCTCCACCGTGACGTCCCATTCCGCCGTATGTATCTACAATAATTTTTCTTCCTGTCAAACCGCAATCTCCCTGAGGTCCGCCAATCACAAAAACACCTGTTGGATTGATATGATACTGTGTGGAGTCACCTAAATATTTTTCAGGAATCACATATTTAATAACATGTTTCAAGATATCTTCATGCAGTTGTTCCTGAGTCACATCCTCTGCATGCTGTGTACTGATTACTACCGCTTCTACAGAAACGGGTTTACCGTCAACATAACGCACAGTTACCTGGGATTTTCCGTCAGGACGCAGGTAATTCATTGTCCCGTCTTTACGCACATGAGAAAGCCGCTCGGTCAAACGGTGTGCTAACTGAATCGGAAGAGGCATCAGTTCAGGAGTTTCATCACATGCGTAACCAAACATAAGTCCCTGGTCACCGGCACCCTGTTCAGTATGCGCGCCTTCACCTTCGTTAACACCCTGAGCAATATCCGGTGACTGTTTATCCAAACTTATCAGCACCGCGCAAGTGTTAAAATCAAAGCCCATATTCGAGTCTGTATAGCCAATTGCTTCGACGGTATCCCGTACAACTTTCTGCATGTCAACCCATGCCTGCGTAGTAACTTCACCGGCAACGACAACCATACCGGTTGTTACCAGGGTTTCACAGGCTACTCTACTGCCTGCGTCCTGGGCCAGCATCGCGTCCAGGATTGCATCAGAAATCTGATCAGAAATTTTGTCGGGATGACCCTCAGTTACACTTTCGGAAGTAAATAACATTTCGCTCATAGCTTTTTTCTTGAATTAAGTTAATATTCTTAAATTATATTAAAACTCAGTATTGGCGAAATATCAAGAAAAGTCTAGACAATTCGACGTATACAACTTTAGTGATTTGCAATTGTCTGTTCCAGTATTTCTACCCAATCGTCCAATTCACGAATCGCGTGCAGACGTTGTTCAGAGCTAATAAACTTATCAACCTGCAAAATTCTTTTTTTATTGCGCTGAATTCGGGCTTTTCTCTCAGAATTCTGATTACTGTCCCAGCGTGAAATCCAGCGGAGCAACCATTTTTCAAGCGCTAAATTATCTGGAGTAGAGCGCAACAAAGATAATAATTGAGTCTGTGATTTCATACGGTACTTCATCCTTCTCTCAATTGGATCATCGGATTCTGTATACCATTCCGTTTGCCATTGATTAATTTGTGCCAGCTGCGCCGGGCTAAATTCACCAAACCAGTCTTCCATCTGCTCCAAAAAATCTTCCCGCCGTTGCTGAATCCGCTCCTGCCTGTTTTCAACTTTAGTGAGCATTTGCTCATTTTCTTCCGTCATTTTGCGTTCCAGATTATTGATCTGCTCCGGGCTTAATTTTGTCATGAACAAAGCCGCATCCGGAATAAGTCTTGCAAATGTACGCCGCTGTTTTGCTTCAAATCTGGAATAACCTTCGTCCAGTTCGCTCATTGTAAGCCCGTCTTTAGCACTGTTTTGGATATCAGTTAAAAAGCGTTTGTAATGCGGCAGCTCTTGCGCACGATGCCATTCAAGGTGTGTTTTCATGCGTTCCTCCACCCAGTCTTCCTGTTCATCATTCAGCTCAAAATAGGAGTCCAACTGCCATGATACATATTTATCACCATAGTCATAAACAAGTTTTGTTGTATTACAAGCGCTAATAATAAACAGTGATAGCGTGAAAAGAATTATTTTTTTCATTTTGGAGGAAATTGATTTTTACTCATAAAAGTTTAAAATTATCATATCAGCTGATGCACTAAAAGAGAAGACTGTTCACTTTAAGAATGTGGATCAGTAATGCTGATTTTTCTGGGAGCAAATATTAACTGAAGACATTATTAAATGCTTTTCTCTGCTTAAGAGGGCGGATCAATTTGTTTCAGATCACAGCGGCTGAGAAAGTATATCAGCTCATTGAATTGCCTTGCCAAAAAATCTAATTCGTTCTATTTTTGGCAAGAGGATTGTGAGTATAAAATTTAAATTTAACTTAAAAATTAAAAGAGGAAAATATGAATCCATGGTTAATGACTCTGGTAATGCTGGTGGCATGGGGTGCATTTGCTCTGCAGATCACTGTCAAACTCGGCGCACTGACAAAGATGGCACCGGAAAATCGTCTTAACGAAATCGGCCGACGGATCGGTAGGCTTTTCAAAATTGGTTTTGGACAACAGAAACTGATTGGACGGAAACGTGAGCGGAGTTCCGGAATCATGCATGCTTTCATCTTTTGGGGAGCAATGCTTGTTGGTGTCAGGGAATTAACCTTAATGGGCGAAGGTTTTATCAGTGGTTTTCAGGAATATTTACCTTTGCTGGGTTCAGACTCATGGCTCGGCTATGCTTATATTACAGTTTACAACTTCTGCGAAGTGCTGGTACTGGCCATGATTTTATTCGCACTTTACCGGCGGCTCATGCCAAAACCGGAACGGCTTGAATTGAACTGGGAAGGCATCTACGTTTTGCTGTTCATTGGCTCGATGATGTTCACCGATCTGCTGTTTGACGCAGCGCGGCTCAATCTGGTGGAAAGTTACGGACAGCACCTTCATTTTTTCCAGAGCGCAGCTTACGGATCAGAGTGGGATTGGGCACCTTTCACGGTGTTGCTGGCTTCTGCGATCAACGGGCTTGGCGAAGGAGTAAACGCATTTATCTATCAGTTCAGTTACTGGGGACACGTGGCGGTAATGTTCGTCTTCGTGAATCTGCTGATCCATACCAAACAGTTTCACGAAATGACCGCGCTGCCGAATGTTTTTTTCGGTTCACTGGATTATCCGCATGCACTTGCGCCTTTGGCGGATTTGGAAGATGAAAGCGCCTGGGAGGAAGGCCGCATTGGTGTCAGCAAACTGGAAAACTTGACCTGGAAACAGGGACTGGATCTTTTTTCCTGCACAGAATGCGGACGCTGTCATGAAGTCTGTCCAACCTTTGTTACCGACAAACCTCTCACGCTTAAACGATTCAATCAATCACTACTGCATCATTTGCGAAAAGAGGAAGCGACACTTTTCCGGACAGGCTCAACCGCAGATGAGAAAACACTGGTCGGTGAAATTATTCGTCCGGAAACGCTTTGGGCCTGTACTACCTGCCGTGCCTGTGAAGAGGTTTGTCCGGTTTCAATCGAGCATGTTCCGCGTATTCTCGGATTACGCCAGCATCAAACCATGATGGAAGAAGCTTATCCTCCGGAAATGGCTAATACCTTCAAAGGCCTGGAGCGTAATTTTAATCCGTGGGGTATCGGATTTGACCAGCGTGCAGACTGGGCGGATGGACTGGATGTTCCCTTGATGGCTGAGACAAAAGCGGAAGATATTGATGTGCTGATGTGGGTCGGCTGCGCGGGTTCGTTCGACAGTCGAAACCAGAAAATTGCTCGTGCCACAGCGACACTTTATCAGAAAGCCGGCGTTAAATTTGCGATGCTGGGTAGTGAAGAAAAATGTACCGGAGATCTGGCTCGACGTTCCGGAAACGAAATGCTCTTTCAAATGCTGGCTGGTGATAACGTGGAAACTTTGAATAATTATAAAATCAAAAAAATCGTCACCGCCTGTCCGCATTGTTTAAACAGCATCAAAAATGAATATCCGCAACTTGGCGGCGAGTACGAGGTTTTACATCATTCACAGTTCATTTCCAAGTTGGTGGATGAAGGACGTTTACCGGTCGGAAGTAATCTCAAAGATACCATCACCTATCACGACCCCTGTTATCTGGGACGCTACAATAAGGAATATGATGCGCCGCGGAAATTGTTGAATAGTGCGGCTGAAACACCGATGCGTGAAATGCCACGTCACGGTACTGAAAGTTTCTGTTGTGGAGCCGGAGGTGCCCGTATGTGGATGGAGGAGACAATCGGTACACGCATAAACGAAAACCGTACCGAAGAAGCAATTCAAACAGGAGCTTCCACGGTGGCTACCGGATGTCCGTTCTGCATGACCATGATCAGTGACGGAATTGCCGCCAAAGGCAAAACTGAATCGATACAGGCAAAAGATATTTCAGAACTCGTTCTGGAAGCCGTTGAAGCATCTTAACTGCCCGCAATTAAAACCAATCCTCATCCCGCTTTATCATCCCGGACTTCATCCGGGATCCAGGGAACCACTGCAAAGACTTGACACCCACCTTTTTTTGTCATTCCCGTGAAAGCGGGAATCCAGGAAATACTCCAGAAAACCCATGAATAATTAAATATCGTGCCCCTCCTAAATCTTTTTTAACTCTCTA
>JABGPG010000067.1 GCA_018645085.1 Deltaproteobacteria bacterium | reverse complement strand
TAAAAAATTCGGTCGTTCAATTTTTGTCTTTGACGCAGACTCAAGCCCATCAGGATCAGCAGCATCGCCTGCACCTCTCCATCTCGAAAATTATTTTCAAAAAAACCGGCGACCATGAATCCACACACTCCCGCGATGGAACCCCAGAGGATAGAGTTTTCGTAGCTGAAACGAGTGGTTTGAAAAAGCGTGCTTATGCTTTGCCCTAAAAAAATGAAAAGAATGCTGAGGTATGCTAAAAAGCCGAGTAGACCGTAATTGATCCAGGTTTGCAGGTAGATGTTATGCACACCAGTTGCTGCGTTGTTATTGAATCTGTGACCTGTGCGTTCCTTGATTAAAGCTCGATATTTGGGCATAACTTCCGCGTCATTATTGTAACCGATTCCTAACCAGAAATGATCCTTGATTGCGGCAATTCCGGTTTCCCACATCAAAATTCGATCCTGATTTGCTTTAAGCATAAAACCGCTGATGAAGCGTTGCTGGATTACTTCTACACGATTTGTTGGTGTGCGGATTTCAAAAGAAGGTACGCTGAATTGTGTATACAGATATGTCCCGCCAGCAAGTACCAAGATTGTAAGGGCAAGCATAATTTTCGGCGAGAGTCGAAAAAGCAGAATCGTTCCTGCAACCGCGGTTCCAAGCCAAATGCTACGTCCCAGTGAAGCGCCGATTGCGAGCAAAACTAAAATCGTAATTGCTCCTGCAAATAAGCGCGTGAAGGGATTCCAGTCACTGCAAAAAATAAGTGAGGCCAAAAGTGGAAAACAGAGCAGTAAAAAACCACCATAGGTCAAGTGGTGGGTGAAATTTCCTTTACCGTGGAAAACAGTGTTTTCTCCATTAGCTCCTGACATATAAGGTGTGGCAAAACTTTGATCTGCCGGCCTTAACCAGTCTGCTCCGGTGAAATACTGGATGATCCCGTAAATTGCGATCAACATCACAAATCCAAAGAAAACCCAAAGCAGCCGATCCTCATCAATATCAGCCAGAATTACCGCAAGCAGTACAGGCAGCAGAAGCCGCCAATTGGTCCGCAGAGCCATCAGATGCTCGGTTTCGTATTCGCTCAGCAGTCCTGAAATTACTGCGGTTGCCATGAAAAATAAAATTGCCCACAGGAACGGGTTTTCAAGCTGCGATAATCTGCGTTCCCAAAACCAGTGGAGCAAAGTGATCAAAAACAACATTGCGATTGCGGCATCTGTACCTGCAATGCTGAATGTGCTGAAGATGAATAAAAGGTAAAGGAAAACTCGGTTCCAGTTTTTTGCGGAAAAAAAGCTACTCATTTTTGTTGATCAGCATGGACTGTGTTATTGTTTAAATTTGGAAAAAACATCATTTCTTCATCCGGACGTTCACGTTCCAGCAGTTGCTTTAAAGCCTGAGCGCAGGAAATTCCTTCATGCAAAACTTGATAAACCGCCTTACAGATCGGCATTTCAATTTTGTGACGCTCCGCCAGTTCATGGATTGAAACTGCGTTGCGTACACCTTCTGCAACAGCGCCGCCTGGCGGGAGACATTTTTCCAGCGAGAAACCCTGTCCCAGTTTTTCACCAAGAGTATGATTGCGTGAAAGTGTTCCGGTTGCAGTCAAAACCAAATCACCGACTCCGGACATGCCCATAAAAGTTTCTGCGGATCCGCCCATCACTGCGCCGAGACGTGACATTTCCGCAATCCCTCTGCAAATTAAAGCAGCGCGCGCATTCAGTCCAAGCTTCATACCGTCCGCAATTCCGGAGGCAATCGCGATCACATTTTTAATTGCACCTGCTAACTGTACGCCGATGAGATCAGTGCTGCGGTAAAGCCGGAAACGAGCTGAATGAAAACTCTTTTGCAACAGACTACCTGTTTCTTCATCAGCACAGGCCAGTACGGCCGCAGATGGCAAATCCAATGCAACTTCACGTGCAAATGTCGGACCGGAAAGTACTGCTAATTTTGGCAGATTGTTGAGTTCTTCCGCATAAATTTCACTCATCAATGCCAGTGAATGTTGTTCGATGCCTTTACTGAGAATGACTACAATATGTTCTTGCGTAATTTCCGGACGCATTTTTTTGGCAATTTCGCGGGTGAAATGTGAAGGCACAGAAGCAACTAGAATTTTTGAATTTCGCACAACTTCTGACAACTCGGTCGAAGCTCCAAGTGTTTCCGGAAGTGGAATGTCCGGTAAAAAAGAGGAATTGAGGTGATTTGTGAGAATATCTTCTCTGGTTTCTGCTTCATGGCACCAGAGCTGAACGCTGTTGCCATTGTTGACAAGTAGTCTCGCCAACGCTGTACCCCATGCTCCTGCGCCGATCACGCCAATTTGCAAGTTCTCAGACAGCATAATTTTGGCAACTCTCATGTTTTTCGAGAATATGTTTTTGCAGATCCTCAAGAGGAGCAGAAAGCGATTTTAACTGCCCGGAAAGTTCTGCTATCTGAAGTGCCGTCTGTTCCGGAGCTGGACTGCCCTGGTGCTGTCTCTGGTCAATCAATTTTCGAGGATCATGAAACTGTTCCAGATCTTCCGCAATTTCAGTTGGGTGTCCGAACTCTGCCAGTGTTTTCTTCAAAGCCGCGTTAGTAATTATTGTGTCCGGTTCAGACAATTTTACCGCACGTGAAAGCAGATGATAACACTCGCGAAATGGTAATTCCAGAGTCCGTGCTAAATGATCCGCAATATCAACAGAATTCATGAATCCTGTTTCACATTGCTTTTTCATCTTTTCAGTATTGATGGTCAGACTTTCAAAAACACCTCGTAAAATAACAGGTGCCGCTTCGCACTCCCGGATCAGATCCATGATCAGATATTTTGTAACCTGAGTGTCACGATTATAACCGCTCAAACTGCCTTTTTGGATACCCAGCAAACTTGATAAAAATCCGTGTGCCAGAGACGCTTTTGATTTGATAACTTCTGCGAAATCCGGATTTTTCTTTTGCGGCATGATCGAAGAACCGGTTACATAATTATCGTCAAGCTGCAGCAATCCGGAATATGGATGACTCAAAAATATGAGATCCTGCGAAACTATACTGAGGTGATTCATCAGCATTGAGCCAGCATGTGCAAGTTGAGCCTCGTTTTCCCAGCGTGAAACAATGCAGTCTAATGTGTTGCTGTCAACCTTCGCAAATGCGAGCAGTTCGGTGGTTAGTTTGCGGTCAATCGGCCAGGACGTTCCAAAAGCAGCCGCTGCTCCGAGAGGATTACGGTTGATTTGTGAAATCGAAAATGAGAGACGCTCAAGGTCTCTGCAAAGTCCCTGAACATAAGCGCAAAGCCAGTGGCCCCAAGTGGTAACCATTGCAGGCTGGTAATGCGTGAATCCGGGCATGACACTTTCGGTGTGTTCCGCTGCCTGCGTCAGTAAAGAGTCTGCCAGACTTTTTACAGAATCGAAGAGATTTAAGCCAACACTGCGTAAATAAAGCCGCATATCACAGGCCGATTGGTCATTCCTGCTGCGTCCGATATGCATCCGTCCACCGGCGTCCGCTCCCTGTTTTTCCGTAACGAAAGCTTCAACATTGATGTGTACATCCTCTTTGGCCGGATCAAGTGAAAATTCACCTGTCTCTACAAGTTTCTCAAGTTGGCTGAGGCCGGTTAAAATTTTCGCTAAACTTGCTTTTGGAATCAGCCCTTGCCGTTCAAGCATAATACAATGTGCACGGTTGGTCCAAATATCGTAGGGCAGCAGTAATTCATCTGCCATCGGTAATGCCTGTACATCACGTCCTGCACAAAAAAGGACATTCTGTTCATCAGGCTGATTCTTGAGGTGACTGCCCCAAATTTGTGATTGTTTATCTTTCATCTTTTCTCATGTTTGATGAAACTGAAAATACCATGATAACCTTTCTTTTCAAGAGAAGCAGGAAAAAGCATCATATTTGTTTCTTTGATTGACCATCTTAAGCGTAATCAGGAAAAATGCAAGCAGATCACGTTGCTGAGAACAATCAAAGATTGCTGAAAGTGGCCCTGAGATTGCATCCTCTTCACTCATAAATTTTATAAAATACCCTAACGTACAAGTAGTTTCATGGCAGGAATGTTTGAAAATAATCTGTTTACATTGATTCAGAAGACGCTGGACTTTCGTACTCAGCGTCAGGATCTGCTGACTTCCAATATTGCCAACAAGGATACGCCCGGCTACAAAGCGGAGGATATGGTCTTTGAGAAAAGTCTGGAAAAAGCTCTGCATGCTGAAGAACCGGGTTTACTCAAAACTACAAATTACAAACATTTTGACGGACGTAACACACCACCGCTGAAACTGGTGGAAGGACAGCGTATACACAGCGCTTCCCCTTTTCCGGATTTTGACGGTAACACAGTTGATCTGGATCGTGAAATGGCAAAGATGGCTGAAAACCAATTGATGTACAATGCCAGCATCCGGATGCTCACTCACCAGTTCCGCATGTTGAAAACCGCAATAACCGAAGGACGCTAATGAGTTTTGAATCTTCCCTTAATGTGAGTGTTTCCGGAATGGCAGCTCAGCGGCAGCGGGTTAACACTATTTCCGAAAACATTGCCAACGCCAATACGACGCGAACTCCTCAGGGAGGTCCATACCGTCGTCGTATCGTAACACTGGCCGCGGTTTCCAACGACCGGACTTTTGAAGAAGAACTGCGCTCGCAACAACGCTCGCTGGACACGGCAACCGAAGTCAAGGTGGTGGGAATTTCACAGGACAACCGCGCGCCGATTTTACGTTATGAACCAGGGCATCCGGATGCAAATGCTGAAGGATATGTGGCAATGCCAAACGTCAATGTGATGGAAGAAATGGTGAGCCTGATGGAGGCATCACGTTCCTATGAAGCAAATACAGCGGCATTCAACGCTTCAAAAAACATGGCTCAGTCCGCGATAGATTTGGGACGTAACGTTTAACACTGATATTCGTAACTGAGCTTAAATTATGAAAGAATTGTAATTAATTTTAAGACTCAATTTGTCATTTCGACGGAAGGGAGAAATCTTAAAGCTATTAATTTAGTGGTTAAACTAAGATTTTTTGCTTCGCTTAAAATAACACGATTATAAGTTTTTATAAGAAATCATCAAGTGTGACATTTTCACTCTCAGGGAACTTATTTTTTGATCTAAAGATTTTATGAATATTAATCTACCTTCAATCTCACCTCCGGTTCCAGGACTAAAAACCGGAATCGAAAGTCAAAATCAAAATCTGGAAAGCGGTGGCATAAGCCGTACTTTTGAAAAACTCCTGCAGGATGTCAATCAACAGCAATTGACTGCTGAAGCAAAACAAGTAGAGCTGCTGGTGACAGAAAATAAAGATATTCATGGAACAATGCTGGCGCTGGAAAAAGCAGACCTCTCTATGCGTCTCATGCTTCAGGTACGCAACAAACTGGTCAGTGCATACGAAGAAGTAATGCGCATGCAGGTCTGATTCCTGTATTCAGGATTCCCCTAAATTATCCCCCAAAAAAATAAGAATCAACATGGCGGGCAAATGTGCCTGCCTCTCCCGTTTTCCATCTGACGTACTTGTTTGTCATTTCCGCGAAAGTGTGAATCCAATATTTCAGGGGCTTACAAGTTTCTGGATTTCGCTTTCGCGTGAATGACAACTTATTAGGGTACCAAAAGAGATTAATTTCTGTTGATTAATTCAGATTTGTGGTATCTTAATAAGTTGATTTTTGCTAGTTACACATAAAAATAATATTAAAGAATGAATAAAAAAATGGAGTGGAAAAGAACACATTATTGCAATGATTTAAGAGTAGAGGATGTTGACCGTGAAGTTGTGCTGATGGGTTGGTGCAAAACAAGACGTGATCACGGTGGGGTGATATTTGTTGATTTACGGGATTATACTGGAATTACGCAGATAGTCTTCAAAGTGGAAATCAGTGAAGCCTCACATGTATTAGCGGATACGATACGCAGCGAGTTTGTGTTAGCTGTGAAAGGCAAAGTCGCCCATCGGATAGAAGGCAATGTTAATCCGAAATTGCCTACCGGTGAGATAGAGATACTGGTGGAGACTTTGGATATTTTGAATCAATCCCTGACACCACCCTATGTACTGGATAACCGCGAAAATGTGGATGAAAAATTACGGCTGACTTACCGTTTTCTTGATTTGCGTGATTCTACCATGCAGAATAATTTGATGCTGCGCTCAAAGGCTATGCAGATTGTCCGTAACTACTATACGAATCAGCGCTTTTTTGAAATTGAAACTCCGATTCTGACTAAATCAACTCCGGAAGGAGCCCGTGATTATCTGGTGCCTTCCAGAGTAAATCCAGGATTGTTTTATGCTTTACCACAATCGCCACAGCTTTTTAAGCAATTGCTGATGATCAGTGGTTACGACCGTTACATGCAGATTGCACGCTGTTTCCGGGATGAAGATTTGCGTGGAAACCGTCAGCCGGAATTCACCCAAATTGATTTGGAATTGAGTTTTACTGAACCTGAAGAAATATACGAATTGACCGAAGGCTTGATGGTCGAGTTGTTTGAGCAGACAATCGGGGTGAAAGTTGAAACGCCTTTCCCGCGTATGACTTATCAGCATGCAATGGAAAATTACGGTTCGGATGCTCCGGACATACGTTTTGAGCTGAAACTCATTGATATTTCAGATATTGCGTCTGATTGTGAATTGCGTGTTTTTAAGCAAGTGGTTGACAAAGGTGGAATTGTTAAAGCGATTTGCGTTCCAGGCGGAGCTGAATTTTCCCGCAAAGATCTGGATGATTTGACCGAATTTGCGCAAATTTATGGTGCAAAAGGTATGGCTTGGATTAAGCGTAATCCTGACGGTTGGCAGTCGCCAATCGGAAAGTTTTTTACAGCTGAGCAAAAAGAAGCGCTTGAAAAGCGAGTCGGTTTGAAAGTTGGCGATTTGGTTTTGTTCTGTGCGGACAACACTAAAATTGTTCATGATGCTCTTGGTAATTTACGCAAGGAAATCGCGCGACGCCGAGGCTTGATTAACGACAGCGAATATCGTTTTGTCTGGGTTACAGATTTCCCCTTGTTTGAGTACAGTGAAACCGAAAAAAGTTATACTTCCAGTCACCATCCTTTTACAATGCCGGACACAGATGATTTGGAAAAATATGCTGAAACTTCGCCCGAAAAAATTCGTTCCCGTGCCTATGATGTGGTACTGAATGGTGTGGAAATCGGCGGTGGCAGTATCCGTATTCACCGAGAGGAAATTCAAAATAAAGTCTTCAAATTACTGAAATTGTCTGAAGAAGAAATCGAAAGCAAATTCGGTTTTCTGATGAAAGCACTTTCTTTTGGAGCTCCACCACATGGAGGAATTGCACTCGGCTTTGACCGTCTGATGATGTTCCTGCTTAAAACAAACTCTATTCGTGAAGTGATTGCTTTTCCGAAAACTCAAAAAGCAGGTTGCTTGATGACTGACGCACCTTCTGCGGTTGAGACGGATCAGCTCGATGAACTGCATATCCGGGTCAAAGCTTCTGCTCAACAAACGGAGTAACAATGTCAAAAAAAACCACCATCGGTCTCATTTGTGGTGGAACCAGCGGTGAGCATGAAGTCTCGCTCGTTTCGGCCTACAATATTCAAGCCGCGCTTGACCGTGAAAAATATGAGGTGCTGATAATTGCTATTGATAAAAATGGCGCCTGGTTTTTAGGAAGCTCTCCGGAATTATTGGAGAATACTCATGATGTTCGTCAAGTAACTTTTAAGAAAAATCTACCAACCGCACTTCCTCAAACCGGAAGTTCCGCTAACGAAAACCTGACTGCAAAGGAACAGTCCGGAAGCGAATTGGCTGAAGTCGATGTTTTCTTTCCAATAACTCACGGAAAACTTGGCGAAGATGGCGCTTTGCAAGGCCTTTTGGAATTGCTTGGAAAACCGTATGTCGGCGCGGATGTTTACGGTTCCGCGATCTGCATGGACAAGGACGTGACAAAACGTTTGCTGCAGCATCACGGGATTCCGGTTTCACGCTACAAACTGTTGCGCAATCCAAAAGATTTGTCATTTGAAGACGCAGTGCGGGATTTGGGAGATACATTATTTGTTAAACCCTGCCGTGAAGGTTCGTCGCTTGGTGTTTCAAAGGTCAGAACTGCGGAAGAATATAAGCTTGCACTCCAGCAAGCATTTGCCGCAGATCGTAAGGTTTTGGTTGAAGAAGCAATTTCCGGACGTGAAATCGAATGTTCAGTGCTTGGCAATGATTCTCCTGAAGCCGCATCGGTTTTAGGTGAAATTGTGCCTCTCCGTGAGTTCTATTCTTATGAAGCGAAATATGTGGACGATGATGGTGCGGAACTAAAAATTCCTGCAGAAATTGATCCGCAAGTTTCACTTAAAATCCGCAAAGCCGCAGTGGAAGCTTTTCTAATTACTGAATGCCGTGGTATGGCCAGAGTTGATTTTTTCCTGCGTGATGACAATACCTTCATCCTAAACGAAATCAATACTTTGCCGGGCTTCACAAAAATCAGTATGTTTCCGAAACTTTGGGATGCCTCCGGATTAGCATACCCGAAATTACTGGACCGCCTGATTGAACTGGCCCAGGAATAAAACGACTGAGAAAGAAGCTAGCCATTCAGCAAGGCATCTACTTTTATTTTGACTTTGGAAACAAGCAATTTAGAGGTTTTACAATAGAACTCAGCTCGTCGCTCTCTCCAATCCAAGCTTTTAATTTGATCGGAAAGGACTGCGCCAGAAACTTTTGAGTTTTTTGGTAGTGGAACTTCAAAAGGATAACCTTTGATTTGGTTGGTGATGGGACAAAGCAATGCTAGTCCAGTTTTTCCATTGTAAGCAGTTGGCGAGAGCACTAGTGCAGGACGGCGTCCAGCCTGTTCGTGGCCGGCTTGTGGGTTCATGCTGATCCAAACCACGTCTCCTTTATCCGGAATGTAGTCTTTACTATTCACCAAATCTCTCGGCCTACAGAAGCACCAGTTTGTACTTCGTTGTGGAGATTATCATCAGTAATTTCAGCCAGTAAGTGTTCTAACATTTCTGCCTTTTTTAAAGACGGCTCCTGTACAGATGGTTTGATGATCAATTTGTCTTGCTCCACAGAAATATTTACACTGGTATTTTGTTCAAAGTGAACATGAGCTGCGAACGATTTAGGAATGCGGAGGGCCAGGCTGTTTCCCCATTTTTGAATTTTAGCTTCCATAAGTTTCTCCTATAAATTGTTTCTACAAAGAGGATACAATTTGCTTTTGTGAAAAGCAAGTTAGAATTATTTTGAACGCGTTTAGCTTGTTCAAGTGTTTTGTTCAGACCTTCTTTTAATTTATTTTCAATATTATCGTAATTGATTGGCATTGTTCATT
>JABGPG010000060.1 GCA_018645085.1 Deltaproteobacteria bacterium | reverse complement strand
AAGCCATCAAGAATCATCTACACAATGTTTTACTAGTATATGTACATACATATTAGCTATATGTCAATACAAAATAATTTCTATCATTTAACTATCTTCTTTTGAGAAGCCTGAAAATCTTGTCAGAATTTTGGAGAAGCAGGATTATTACACAAAACATCTTAGAACTCCACAGATCGAAGTCGATTCTCCATCCAGCGCATTGCGGAGGAGATGCAGAGGATCAGCACGAAATACTCCAGGACAAGGAAGGTATATATTTCCAGTGGCCGGTACTGACTCACAACCAGTTCGTCAGCTCTGCGGGTGAGTTCGGTCAAGCCGATCACTGACACCAGCGATGACATTTTAAGCATGTAGACAAACTGGTTGCCAATGGCCGGGAGGACGACTCTGATAGCCTGCGGTAAAATAATCAGCCGCATTTTTTTCCAGTAGTTCAGCCCCAGTGAATCGGCGGCATCATGTTGTCCACGCCCAATTGATTGAATCCCGGCACGGAAAATTTCAGCCTCAAATGCACTGTCGCACAGGGCCAGTCCCAGAATTCCAGCAGAAAAAACTTCTAAGTGGATGCCAAAGGCTGGAGGCAATCCGTAATACACCCAGAGTAGCATGACCAGCACGGGAATTGAGCGGAATATTTCAACATAAACCCTGTTGATACGGCGTGCGAGATTGTTGTTCATCAAGGCTGGAAGAGTGACAAGCAAACCAAGCATGATGGAAATCACAATTGCGCAAAGTGAAAGCAGGATTGTGTAGCCCAGACCACTGAGCAGAAACTGAATGTTACTGAGTCCTGCAGGGTGCCATGGCGTAATTACATACCACCCCCAAGTGTAATCGCTGTTCCCACAGCCTCCCAAAACAACAAAAATCGCCAGTACAATCAGGTAGAAGAGGAACCTGCTTTTAGGAAATTTTATAATTGCATGAAACTTTTCAGAAAAATCTTTGACTAAAACTGTACTTAACATTTGACCTTTTCAAACGGTGAGGGTAGCTTTGTGGCTCGTGATTGAGAGCGGTAATAGGATCGCTTTTGGATACGGTATTGTAACTAATTCGTCTCGTTCTTCAAGCTATGAATGTTCAGCTGTTGCTAAAACGCCTATCTTGCCTGTTTTGTATGCCGGCGGATTATCAGCGGCGGAAGTTGTTCTTTTTGAGGACGGATGATACCTCTAAACTCATAAGGAGAGAGAAATGTTTAGAACTTTTTTGAAAAGCGGAATAGTCCTTGCGCTCACAGCGCTCTTGTCAAGCTCAGCATTTGCTGAATCCCGTCTGCAGAGCATTTTGGCCAACGGGGAATTACGTGTAGGGACAACTGGTGACTGGAACCCAATGACGATTATTGACCCTACAAGTAAGGCACGCAAGGGGTTTGATATTGATATAGCAACCGCACTTGCTGCTGATATGGGGGTCAAAGTGGTTTTCGTCCCTACTACTTGGAAGACACTTGTCAATGGTGTGATAGCTAACAAATACGACATGACTTCGAGCGCTTCGCTGAGTCCTAAACGTGCATTGGTAGCAGGTTACTCATTGTCATATTTCGCAGTTGAGGATGTGCCGCTCATGTTGAAGAAAAACAAAGGTAAGTACAATAGTTGGGATGATCTCAATAATCCAAATGTGACTGTGGCAGTAACACTGGGTACTGTGCAGGAGAAACGGGCAGAAGTGATTTTCGACAAAGCTAAAATTATTAAGGTCTCTGCACCTGCACGGGATTATCAGGAGGTACTGGCAGGACGTGCGGACATCTCGATGACCAGTAATCTAGAAGCTGCAAAGCTGGTAGAACAGTATGATAAAATGATGGTAGTACCGGTTGAGGGTGGAAAGAATCCTACTCCGCTTGCTGTTTTGCTTCCGCAAGCCGATCAGGTATGGATCAAC
This sequence comes from Deltaproteobacteria bacterium, assembly GCA_018645085.1. Taxonomy (GTDB): domain Bacteria; phylum SAR324; class SAR324; order SAR324; family NAC60-12; genus Arctic96AD-7. The sequence goes on along the minus strand of JABGPG010000060.1, from coordinate 7,510 downwards.
TACGTCAACCACTGGATTATCTTGAAGTCAGAGCGTGGATTCTTCGATCAGCTCAAAGCAAAGTGGCTTAAACAGTAATATTTTTTGAAGCACTCACTCCTCTTCGAGGAATGCCTGATAGTCTAACAAAAGTTCTTTGGCGGCGGTTTCCAGCAAGCGTTGACCGTCTTTGGGATTTGCAAGACTGGGGTCGGATCCGATTCGACCGTCAGGATGTCGTCTGCGATGATCTGAAGCTTCATAGTGATCATCATCTGCATGATTACGCAGATATTCCAGCGAGACTGGATGCCAAGTTCCCAGACTCACATCCTTGATGTGTTCCGGAAAAGCGTATTGTGCCATCGCCACTTCACTAGGAGTGGCGTGCGCACCTTCTTTTTCTGCATACAACGACTGTCGGAGTGCGTTTGTTTGCGGATATTGCCACCAACTCCGTAAACGGCAGCGAGGTACTGCAGACTCATTGACGCTCAAGCTGTAGCGAGTGTAGATTTCCTGAAATGCGGAACGCAGAGGAGCAAGGTTGCCTCCATGTCCATTGATAAAATAAAACCGTTGGAACCCCTGACTGGCCAGAGACAGGACATAATCCTTGACCACACTCATTAGCGTCGAAGGTCGCAGTGAAATGGTGCCAGGAAATTTCAAATTAAACTGTGCCGTTCCTAGTGCCAGGGTAGGACCTACGAGGAGATCGGCCTCCAAGGCAGCATGACTGGCAATTGCGGTCGGGCAGATCGCATCAGTACCAATCAGGCCGTTAGGACCGTGTTGCTCAGTTGATCCGGTAGGGATCAGAATACCCTTCGAACGCAACAAATATGATTCAATTTCCTGCCAAGTACTTAAATGTAGATGCATGTCTCAAATCTCAATATAGCTGAAGATTCTTAAAAGTTACTTTTTAGCTAGTCTGCACTCAAAGATTTCCCTCACAGCCAATAGCCCTCTTGGTGAAATTTTGCTTGGAACATTTCGAAGGCAGTCGTTTCCATAAAATCGTGATGCCTGAGTGCAGCATCATTGATCTTACTGGCGGTAACTGAAAGATGAATCAAAGCGCGATAATACATAATCACCGCAGTTCACAGGAGAGTACAATGGCTGCGCTCCATTTTGACAAACTACAGCAGGATCCACAACTGTATCGAAATTTGGATCCCATGCGATTACCATCGAATAGCGTTCCTGTCCTTTGCTGTTGACTACACGGTGTGGGGTGGATTTAAATCCTTCATTCGTCCAGCGCATCAGCAAATCACCAACGTTGACCACTAGTGTATTCTCAATCGGATGTGCAGTTACCCATTCTCCTTCACGGGTTTGAACTTCAAGTCCACCTACCTGATCCTGCCACAGCAATGTCAGACAACCATAGTCGGTGTGCGGGGCTACCCCAAATTGCTCCACTCCTAAATCAGCTGATTGCGGAGGATAGTGGATGATTGAACTGCGTGCGATAGGCTCATCAGTCGCTTTCAAAAACGAATCTTCAGCTAACTCCATCCCCAAGGCAAATGCCCGCATCATGTCTCGTCCGCACTGCAAACCTGCTTCAAAAAAAGGATAAACCGCTTGCTTAAACTCCGGCATTTCATCCGGCCATTGGTTTCGTCCTAAGAATGGATTTTCCTTTGTTACGGAAGGATGATCGTCCGGAAGATCTAAACCCCAGACGAAGCTCTCTTTGAGGTCTATCCTTTCAGCCTGCTCCATCTTTGTTTCTCCAACGGAGAGGTAACCGTGATGGTTCGCATTAATTTTTACGGAATCCTTCAGTTTTTTGGGTAAGTTGAAAAAGCCTTTGGAGGCAGAATAAGCCTGTTTGATTACGGCTTCCGCTATCCCATGGTTGCTGATATAGAAAAACCCCACATCTTCGGCAGCCTGACGAATCTCCAAGGCCACTGCGAGTGCTGTTTCTGGTGTCCCCGAGCGCAGTTGGGTAACATCGATTACCGGGATTTTGTCAATTTCGATCGTCTTGGATTCTGCGTAGGCCATAAAAAATAATTATAGTGTGGTTGTTGTTGAAGGGGTGAATTATTGATGAAACAGGTTCAAAATCTTAGTTCGCATAGTAGCCCACATCATCCCCTGATAGCGTTACTCCAAGACCATTGAGGGTGCGGTTGGAGTAGCAAAAATATGCACAGACCTGATTGACCTCAAGGATTTCTCCGTCAGTAGCACCGAATGATTTGGCGGCTTCCACGTCGGAGGCTTCCACCTCACCGGGAGTAGAGGTCAGTTTGCCGGTATAACGTATTAACGCCAGTTCCTTGCCTGAAAAAGCTTTTTCTGGCGACTTATCACGCAAAGCGGATTCGATGTCATCTGCATGTTTGTCGTCTTTAAGCAGCCGACGCATATTCGCACAGTGGTGAGTGAAACTGTACTCACACTCGTTTAGCAAGCTAGTATACACACCAACCGCTTCCAAAAACCAGAGCGGCAGTGTGTTGTCCGGATGGTGCAGTACACTACGGTAAAGCGTGAGGTGTCCGACCATCGTGTGCGGGCGTTGACTGTGAACCCGCATAACATTATCAACGGTTCCAGCGGGTGTTTTCGCCAGCTCATAGGCGTCTTTCAGTGGACCGGTGGCATTTTTCACCGGCAGCATTTCAATCCAGGAACTCATGGTGCAAGATGGAGTTGGGTGCCCTTGGAAGGGCGGTTGAAAATTCGGTAAACCATTGGCTCGAAATAATCCAGTGGTGCAGTATCATAATGTGATTGAATTGAGGTTTGGTCGTAGCGCTCTACCCAATCTGCAGTATACTCAAAATATGGGTGACCTCTGTATTGTTCACGCTCGTCACCGTTGGAGTTGGGATGAGTCTGAGCATGATAATTAAGAAATGCCGCATGGTGCCGGAGCATCCAGTAATGCTTCTCTGAAATGTAATTTGCAAGCAGGGTCGCTGAAAACTCTCCGTGGTTATCCGGACAAACAACGAAGCCAAGGTCGTGAAAAAGGGCAACTACAATCTCCTCTTCACTCCCACCATCCCTCATCACCATCGTTGCACTTTGCAGGCAATGCCGGTAGTTGTTGATCCGGAATCCGTAACTCGGTGCATCTTTCTGCACTTCAAGGAGAGAGAGTGCCTGCTTTGCCTGTTCTTCCTGTTGGTATAGTTTCCTGTATTTTGATAGATTTTCCCAGTCATTCCGGCTGAGATCGTCCATTTTAGATTGTGATTCCGGCATATGTTTTAAATCTGCTGGAAGCAGCGCTGAAGTTTGGTTCAGCATTTTGTCGTTCGGCACATCAGCAGAAACTAGTTTTCCAGTACCGATGTGCGGAGGTGAGTTTGCGGGAATGCTCATTGATGTCTTTAGTTATTGTGTTAAGTGGGAAAGTCAAATGACAACCAGACTATACAAGTCTCAAACTAAACTGCAAACTTAAGCTGTTGTCAACGGCTTTTTCCTTTTGTTTAAGCCTAACTGCTTTTGGACGGACAGGTCAATTGGAAAAAAGTTTCACGCGCACTGTCTATCCCAATTATTGCTACACGGTCATTTTCTTCAAAGCGAAAATTAGCATCCGGATTTGGTTCGAGGATGTCATTCCGAATCACTCCAACTATTGAAGTATCTGTTTTTGTTCTAATTTCAGCTTCGCCAATCGTAATGCCAACCAGGTTGCATCCTGGTTTTATCAACATCCACTGCAGGTCAAACTGGTGTTCTGCCGTCTGGAGTTGTTCAATAATTTGAGTTTCCTCATTTTCATTGAAGAAAGAGGCGAACAGATCCTTCCTTAATGATTCAGTGTAATGCTGAATTTTGGCGGCCGGAATATGCAAATGGACCAAGGCTTTACGCGCCATTTCAAGTCCTGCTTCAAATTCCGGAATTACAACTTCAGAAATATTCAATTTTTTAAATTCTTCCAAAAACTCAATTCCCGGTGCGCGGGCCACGACTTGAATTTCCGCATTTACTTTACGTACACGTTGAACAATCGTCTGGGCAATTACGACTTCCGGAGATGTTATAATTAACAAACGTGCCAATGCTGTCGTAGCAGCTTCCAAGACGACTTCGTGACTGGCATCTCCATAAATAACTGGAATATCAGCATGTTTTGCCCGGTCAACCCGGAGTTGATCCAATTCAATTATCAACATGGGAACACTGAGTCGTTTCAAAACTTGTGCAATTCGAAAACCGACTCGACCGCCTCCTACAATAATCACATGATTTTTCAATCCGGATTTTGGGAAATTGATAGAATCCAGTGCTTCATGTTTAAACCAGCGTTTACGGAGAGCATACAGACGAGCGGTTTGTCCGGAAATAAGCGGAGTTAGAAACATCGTGATAATCGCAGTTGTCAAAACCAATGAATACACTTCATGGCTGATTGAGTTTGTCGAAACCCCTACTTGTGCGAGCACAAATGAAAATTCACCCACCTGAAAGAGCCCCAAACCAACTGCGAGCGGTACCACATTTCCATATTTGAAAATTCTGGCCAACAGTGCGAAAATAAGACCTTTACCCAGACTGACTATCAAAACAAGGATGAGAACCTGCTGCCAGTGATCCAGCAAAAAAGCAGGGTTGAGTAACATTCCCACAGATGCGAAAAACAGCAGCCCAAAAAGATCTCGTACCGGAATTATGTCACTCAAGGCCTGATGTCCATAATCTGATTCACTCAAAACCATTCCGGCGACGAAGGCTCCAAAGGCAAAAGAAAGTCCCACTAAATATGTCAGATAACCAACGCCTAAACCAATTGCAGTGATGGCGAGTAAAAATAATTCACGTGATCCTAAATGGGCTATGTGCCGCATGATCCATGGCAGCAAACGGGTTCCAAAAAAAATCATTCCGGCCAGAAAAAGAACCGTTTTCAGAATTGCTATTTCCAGAGACACCCAACCCTGCTCTGGATTATTTAACATGGGCAAAAGCACAATCAAGGGGACAACCGCTAAATCCTGCACGATCAACATTCCCACCATGACCTTGCTGGAAAGTGTGCCGAGCCAACCCTGATTCATCAGAGTTTTCAGCAGAACCATTGTGCTGGAAAGAGAAACCAACGCGCCAAGCCAAAGCGAGGTCTTTGCATCCCATCCCATCCACTGTCCAATTCCATAGCCCATTGCAATGGTCAGTAAAATTTGAATAGGTGTACCGATCAGTGCGATTTTTTTGACAGGTTTGAGGTCTTTGAGGGAAAATTCCAAACCAAGAGCGAAGAGTAAAAGTGCCACTCCGATTTCCGCCAGCAGTTCTATTTCGTGTACACTGGTCAGCGCAAATCCGCCTGTGTGGGGGCCAAACGCGATTCCGGTCAGGATGTATCCTAAAATCAACGGTTGTCCCAATCTCTGCATCAGCAGTCCACTGAAGAACGCGCTAACAACAAGCAGAATGAGATCTGTGGCGATGCCCATGAGCAAAATGAGGGAGAGGTGCTTATTTATAAGTTTAATTTTTTCTTGCTTTTATTTATGCTTATATAAACTTTTTTATCAATACAAAATCATGGACAGCAGATGAATCTTTTTACGGAACTTGCCCTTACTCCGGAAGGTTGGGCCAAAAATGTCAGAGTGACAGTGGATCAACTTGGTCGAATTTCATCCGTTGAATCAGGAGTTGAAGCAAATCCGGACGATCAATATTTACCTAACCGTATCCTTCTTCCGGCATTGTCAAATCTGCACAGCCACTCTTTCCAGAGGGCGATGTCCGGACTGACGGAAAAACGTTTGGAAAAGCGTGACAGCTTTTGGAGTTGGCGTGAGCTGATGTACAGTTTTCTGGAACGTCTGACTCCGGAACAAATGGAGGCAATTGCAGCCCTTGTTTTTATGGAAATGCTGGAATGCGGTTATGCTTCGGTTGGGGAATTCCATTATGTGCACCACCAATGCGGTGGACAGCATTACGAAAACATTGCGGAAACTTCGTGCCGTGTTATCAATGCTGCTCAAAAAGCGGGAATCGGTTTGACGCATTTACCTGTTTTTTACATGCAGGGTGGTTTGAACGGTAAAGCACTTGCGGATGGGCAACTTCGTTTTGGCAATGAACTGGATGGATTTTTAGTATTGCTTGAACACGCTGAGTCAGCTCTCCGGAATGCTCCGGAAGATTATCTGCTTGGAATGGCTCCGCATTCTCTCAGAGCAGTTTCTCCGGAATCGTTAAATGAAATTGTTGAGGCAAGAACTTCCGGTCCGGTTCATATTCACATTGCGGAACAGCTTAAAGAAGTTGATGATGTCTTGGAAAATTACGGTGCGCGTCCGGTGGAATGGTTACTTCAAAATGCAAATGTTGACTCACGCTGGTGTTTGATTCATGCCACACACATGAATCCGCAAGAAACACGAAATGTTGCAAAATCCGGAGCGGTGGTGGGACTTTGTCCAATCACTGAAGCCAATCTTGGAGATGGAGTTTTTGATGGTACAGAATTGCTTTTGTCTGGAGGCAAATACGGAATCGGTTCCGACTCAAATGTGTTTATTGCATTGACGGAAGAGTTACGTTTGCTGGAATACAGCCAGCGACTTGTCCGGAAGGAGCGTAACGTGATGACGAACAAGAGTGGTTCTGTCGGCCAAGCGCTCTACAACAATGCTCTGGTCGGCGGCGCTCAAGCACTGGGCCGCAAATCAGGAAGTATAAGCCCCGGAAACTGGGCTGATTTAGTTTCTCTCGATACAGAGTCCTTGAGCTTGTGGGGTTGCACGGATGATGAATTTCTGGATCGCTGGATTTTCACTGCAGATGATTCACTCGTACGTGAAGTTTGGTCCGCGGGCCGGCAAATGGTGGCGTATGGGCAACACATCCATCACCAAGAAATTGAACAGCGTTACCGCACTGTGATTCAGGAAATCAGGCAGGATAAATAAATAATGAAGACTAAAAAGGACGGACTTCCGGTTTATCAGGGCATAAAAACTGAGATGCGGGAATGGATTCAAACAGGAATCTGGAAGCAGGGAAGTTTGATTCCAGGCGAGGCAACTCTTGCTAAACAATTTGGTTGTGCAAGAGTAACTGTAAATCGGGCCTTGCGGGAACTGGCAGAGGAAGGAAAACTGGATCGACGCCGTAAAGCAGGAACACGGGTCATCACGCCGGAAGGACGTTCAGTAAATTTTGAGATACCAAGGATACGTCTGGAAATCGAAGAAACTGGAGCTACTTACCGTTATGCTTTGCTCCTGCGTGAAGTGGTTGTTCCACCGGCAGATGTGCTAAGTAAGTTGGAAATTCCTCCGGAGGTCCTGACTCTTCATTTGCGTTGTCTACACTATTCCAACGAAGCACCTTTCCAATTAGAGGAGCGTTGGATTAATCTGCAAAGCATTCCGGAAGCGGAACTGGAAAAATTTGAAAAAATCAGTCCAAACGAATGGCTGGTGAAACATGTGCCATGGACGGATGCAGAACATATCCTTTCTGCAAATAATGCTGATACGGAAAAAGCTGAGTTGCTTGCACTTGCTGAACGAGATGC
>JABGPG010000191.1 GCA_018645085.1 Deltaproteobacteria bacterium | reverse complement strand
ACAAGTTCCTGGATTCCCGCTTTCGCGGGAATGACAACTATTTACTAAGCCATCACAATTAAATTAATTTTTAAATTATTATGGAAATAAAAGGCACAATTAAAAAAATATCTGAAACTGTACAAATCTCGGACCGCTTTCGTAAACGTGAGTTTGTCGTAGAGTATGCAAGCAATCCGGATTATCCACAATCCCTGCAGTTTGAAATGGTACAGGACCGCTGCGAATTGCTGGATCCTTTTCAGGAAGGTCAGCAGGTTGAAATTTCTTTCGACTTAAGAGGACGTGAATGGACCAATCCTCAGGGGCAGGTGAAATATTTTAACACCCTCCAGGCTTGGAAGTTGGTTGCAGAACAAAGCTCAGCCAGCCCTACTGCTCCAAAACCAGCTAAAACCGGAACCGGACCTACACCTCAGGAACAACCCGGCTGGCTGGAAAATGAAACCTCCGACGATTTACCTTTTTAAGCACTTTCACTTTCTGCTATTTTCAGCCACATCAACAATCAGCAAAATAATCAATGTTAGTCATTTTAATCCCGGACACTGACGAAGCCAGTGAAGAATATAAAAAAACGTGGAAGCATCTTCGCGGTTTGTCAGAAATACGTTTAAAAAAACACAAAGTGCAGGGCAGAGGTCAGGGTTTGACCGAAATATATTTAATCGGTAACACCGCCAAAATTAATCAGGAAGAAATAGAATCACTGCCCGCTGTGGAGAGTGTTGTCCGTATTTCACATGACTTCAGAATCCTGGGACGTCACTCCAAGGAAACAGGTTCGATTGATTTTGAATACAACGGAGTTCGTTTTAATCAAGACAGCTTTCACATTTTCGCTGGGCTATGCGCCGTTGACAATCCGGCAAATGTTGAACGTATGCTACAGGCTCTACAGGAGAATGGACAGGTATGCACGAGGATGGGAGCATATAAACCGCGTACAAATCCCTATTCTTTTCAGGGGCATGGTAAAGAATGTCTACCCTATGTTTTTGAGTTGGCAGGCAAGTATGGAATCAAGGTGGTTGCGATGGAAGTAACCCATGAGTCACACATTGAGGAAATTGATGAATGCCTGGAAAAATTGGGAAGACCAACCGGTGTAATGCTGCAAATTGGTACACGCAACACGCAGAATTTTGAATTACTAAAAGCAATCGGTCGGCAGCACACATACCCTGTTTTGCTCAAACGCGGATTCGGAATTTCTTTGAACGAGTCTCTCAATGCCGCGGAATACCTGGCTAGTGAAGGAAATAACAAGGTTATATTTTGTTTGCGAGGGATGAAAACATCCTTCAATGAGCCTCACCGAAATATGGTTGATTTTGCTCATTTACCGATCGTCAAACGTCTGACCAAAATGCCGGTTTGTATCGACCCTTCGCATTCAGTTGGTACAAGAGACATTGCTCCAGATGGTGTTTTGGATGTTTTACATTCTACATCACAGGGAATAATTTCAGGTGCGAATATGGTGCTGGTGGATTTTCACCCTTCACCAACTGAAGCTCTGGTGGACGGACCGCAGGCCTTGACTCTGGATGAATTACCAAAGTTTATTGAAGATACCAGAATTACCAGGGAAGCTTACAAACAGCGTGTTGAACTTTGGG
>JABGPG010000066.1 GCA_018645085.1 Deltaproteobacteria bacterium | reverse complement strand
CTTCAAAGCAGTGCATCCTGTAAATGTTGAGTGAGCAGATCGAGTTGCGTTGAGAGTTTTTTGTGTGACGCTGAATTTAAAGAACAGTGTCGGATGACGAATTGTGCAGTTTGGATTACTTTACGCCAGCGCGGATATGCAGGTAAGGAAACCTCAGAAAGATATTTTTGCAGACCTCTTGACCGATAAGTTCCGGTTTTGTTATCAAGGTGAGTCCCCCAAATATTACTTTTTTGTGCCAGATCAAGTTCAGTCATTTCAGTTTCGCTTACCCATATTTCAAGAGACATCTGCAGAGTTGCAACCAGAGTTTGACGAACAATTATTTTAGCGGCTTCTGTGTCGTTGTTGTCTCCACAATGGAACGCAGACAAACGCAGTTGTGCTGCAATCCTGGCCAGTAATTCTGTTTTACGGAAAGGTTTGCTTAGATAATCATTCGCTCCAGAAAGATAGCCTTGAGCAATATCTTCTTCATTGTCCAGGGCAGTCAGCAGCAAAACCGGCAGTTCTTCGGCAGAGTGTTTTTCACGTATCAACTCACAAACCTCGAAGCCATCCAGTTTCGGCATCATCACATCCAAAAGCACCAGCCGGATACTGGAGTCTTTTTCCAAAACATTCAAGGCATCCTGACCTGAGTCACAGGAAGTGAGGTTATATTGTCCAGCAACGTGGCCGAAAACTATTTCAAGATTGGTAAAATCGTCGTCCACCACCAAAATATGTTGTAGTTTAGTGGAGCTGTTCGAGACTAACTTTTCTATTGGCAGAGGAATTGTTGCGTCCAGAGATTTTGCTAATTCCTTTTCGGTTGGCAATTTGCTGGTTCCTGCTACAGCAGGAGCCGTAGAAACCGGCAAATCAAAACTAAAGACACTCCCTTCCTGCGGAACAGAACGCACTTCCAAATGTGAACCGTGTGCTTTCAACAATTCCTGGCAAATGCTTAACCCCAAACCCAGGCCTTCCTGTTCACGGATTTTCGGACTTTCTCCACGACGGAAACTTTCAAAAATATTTTCGAGTTGATCTTGAGAAATACCGACACCGCTATCCGCAACTTCTATTCGCACCTTGTTTTTCAGCAAATGCGCGGAAATTGTCACTTTTCCGCTGTCTGTGTATTTGAGTGCATTTGCAATTAAATTGAGTAAAATCTGCTGAAGACTGTTTGGGTCGGCGGAAACAGGTGGTAAATTTTGCGGAATCTTATTTTGCAGGAGAATCGGTTTTTTGCCTACCAAGGCTTGAGAAAGATTTAGCACCGCTTCGACCAGTGTGTGCAGTATAACAGATTCCATATTCATTTTGACCCGATGACCCTGCAGTGCGGCCAAATCCAGTAATTTCCCAACCATATCATTGAGACGTCTGGCATTTTCTGCAACCAACTGTAATTGTCGCTTTGTTTTTCGTGTCAGTTTTTCTGTGGTAGAAGATAAAATCATGTCCATCAGACCAATCATGCCATGCAGAGGTGTCCGCAGTTCATGGGAAGTATTGGCCAACAATTGGTCTTTCATTTCGTCAGCCCGCCGTAGAGTCCTTAACGCCTGCTGTTGAGCCAATTCTTTTTCCTTAAATTCTTCACGGACAAGGGCATCCATCGAAGCAAAGTGAAATAGAGATT
>JABGPG010000002.1 GCA_018645085.1 Deltaproteobacteria bacterium | reverse complement strand
ACTTTGAAACTTTGAAACTTTGAAACTTTGAAACTTTGAAACTTTGAAACTTTGAAACTTTTTGTACTTTAATACTTTAATACTTTGAAACACGCCCCGGCAATCATTATCCTTGTTATTCATTTTTTGATTTTCGCTATAGTTAATCAATTCTTGAATCCTCATCCCGATATGCTCGACCACTGGGTTTGGTCACGCTATCTGAGTCTTTCGTATTATGAACACCCTCCGATGATTGCCTGGCTTATCCGCGGCATCACCCTGATTGGAGGAAATACCGAAACCGCGTTGGAAGTCGGCTCACAACTGCTGACAATCAGCATCATAGCTTTGACATACGCCGGCACATTTCGCTTGTATGGAACAAAGGCTGCATTGGTAACGCTGCTGATTTTATGCAGTATGCCTTATTTCACCCTCGGTAGTATCTTTCTGCATATTACACAGCCTTTTCTTATTTTTTGGGTGGCGGCGCTTTTTCTGCTGATACGTTTTCATCAGCAGCCTGAAAAAAAATGGTTACTCTGGATTGGTATTGCGGCAGGTTTAGGCGCACTTTCAAAGTACATCATGTTGCTTTTTTACATAGGACTTTTTATTCACCTTTTACTTTACCGCAAAACTCGCAAAGAAATTTTGAATCCGTGGCTTTATGCCGCAGGAATTATCTCACTCGCGATTTTTGTACCAGTGCTTTTATGGAATGCTCAGCACGATTGGATTTCATTCCGTTGGCAGTTAGGCAAAGGAACTTCCGGCGCTGACTTTGGCGAAAATACTTTAGCATTTACGCTTGGACATCTGCTCTTGTTTTCTCCTTTATGGGCCCTGATGGGCGGGCTGGGAATCTGGTGGGTGAGAGATCACCTTGCTCATGCAAATCGTCCGGAATCAGTAATTACGGTGATTTCCATTTTTCCGCTGCTCTTCTTTACACTAATGAGCCTCAAGGGTACAATCGCGGATCCTCACTGGGCCAACCTGGCTTATCTGGGAATCGCTGTTTTGCTGGGTAATGAACTGCTCTGGCGATTCCAAAAGAAAACCCTTTACGCTTTACTGGCTCTTGGAATTCTAATCAATGTCGGGTTGACCGGAACAGTCATCACTCACGCGCTTAATCCATTGTTTGACTGGATGCCCTATGAACTTAAAAATTATGATTATCTGCAGTCCAAGGGGCTTCCGGAATCTACGCTGAAAACTCTACGGAATAAAAGTGAACGTCACCTCAGCGCAGCTCAATACAACGCACATTTGAGCAAAATCCTGACATCACAGGAGTTTGAGCAATATGCGGAATTAATCCAAAATACCGCCATGGATGTTGCTGCGGACAGGCTGACGCGTGTGCTTGACTGGGATAAAACCGGTGAGCAACTCCAACAGTTGCTGGTTCAAAAAGGCTTGCCAAACATCGCTTACATTGTTTCACGAGAGTATCAACTCAGCGCTGCTTTATCGTTTTATCTACCGAACCAGCCGTGGCCGCACAGTATTGAAAAACCAGAACGCAACCTCTGGAGTCCGATTACGGATGTGAAAACAGGAGGTGGGATTTTTGTCTGTGAACTTCAGGAATGTCAAGGAGGGTTAGCGGATTTTTATGAACGCTTCGAAATGCCGCTGCGTTATTTAGGTGAGATCGAAACAC
>JABGPG010000003.1 GCA_018645085.1 Deltaproteobacteria bacterium | reverse complement strand
CATAGAAATCTCTGAGCCGGACAAGGGTATTTCGGATGCGTTTAACAAAGGAGTTTCTCTGGCTTCCGGAGAGCATGTAATGTTCCTTAACAGTGGTGATGTCCTCTTATCTCCTGAATATCTCAAAGAAGCAGAAACTGTGATGAGCTTCAATCCGGAAATATCTTTTGTCCATTCAGATTTACTTTATGATGATCGAATCAGCGGAGATATTCGCTTAACGGCACTTCAACCATTTTTCTTCCGAGCGCCACCGCTTGGTAGAGGAATGCCGTATCATCACCAATCGATGATTGTGCGAAAGAATGTCTTTGATAAAACCGGGTTGTTTAATTTGCGCTACAAAATCAGCATGGATTTTGACTGGGTCTGTCGCCTGCACATTCAAGGTTTGAGCGGCTATTACTGGAACAAAGAGCCAGTTGTAAAAATGGATGGCGGCGGGATTTCTGCCGTAAAGGAACATCTGGTTATCTGGGAATCTTTAAGGGCTCTCAAAGAAAATCAACTCTTGTCCATCAAAAATATGTATGGAATTTCCGTGCGTACTTTGTTTTTTTTGGCACGGCAAACGATGGAAACTCTGGGTATGTCCGAAATTCTTGGAACACTCAAAAAAAAGAAACACAATCTGCTTTGGCAAAGGTCGCGGGCTCTGGCAATTAGACAAAACTATACTGAAATTAAAACAAGAAATGAACACATTTTTCCCACGAATGCACCGCTAAACTGGGCATTATCATCCCAAAAAAGAATTGGTTTAAATGGTTTGCTTATTCATGATTATCCAACGGGATTGAGTAGATACAGCTATGAACTTATCCATAGAATTTTAACTCATTTGAAAGGAAATACAGTAGCTTATTCCACATCTCCTGAATTGAACATGCAGTTTCCGAATTCAACAACCAACAGCGTTCCTCCATTTCATTACCCTGCAAATTTCAGATCAAACAGCGTTCGCTTGAGTTGGGAACAGTTGGGGTTACGTTACGCTTGTTACAAGGACAAACTTGATTTGATCTATTCTCCAATTGCAGAAGGCATCTTATTTCCTCAGCTTCCGCAAATTATTACAGTGCATGATCTGCTGCCTTTTCACTATCCAAGTCTACTGCCGCGCTGGGTTCCTTACTACGAATATTTTCTACCTGCTGTCATCAAAGGAAGTACTGCTGTTGTCTGCATTTCTGAATTTACCCGTCAGGAAGTCCTTGAACGATATCCTAAAATTAAGGAGGAAAAATTAAAAGTTATTCATGGTGGAGTAGACACAAAAAGATTTCGACCATGTTCTCCAGGAGTGATCCGCAAGCACTACGATTTAAAGGAATATCTCTTGTGTGTTGGTGAAGTTCGTCCTTATAAAAATATGGAAAATATTTTCCGGGCCCTGGAACTGTGGCCTGATGGACCACAACTCGCCATCTCAGGGAAAATCACCGGTGAACAAAAAACAAAATTGGATAATTTGGCACATTCACTAAAAATTGAAAACCGTATTATCTGGTTGGGTTATGTTCCGGATAATTTACTACCGAACCTTTATTCTGAAGCAACAGCATTTATTTTCCCCAGCTTGTATGAAGGATTCGGATTACCAATTATTGAGGCTATGGCCTGCGGATGCCCGACAATTAGCTCCAATCGTGCCAGCCTTCCGGAAATTGGCGGTGACGCTGCCCATTTTTTTGA
>JABGPG010000157.1:52579-59302 GCA_018645085.1 Deltaproteobacteria bacterium | reverse complement strand
ATTCAACACAAAAATCATTTTAATATTATTCATGATTTTCTGGGCGACGGCGGGCCATTGTGTAGACAAATCAGCGAATGGTCATTCAAAGCTGAGTAAAATTTCTTAAAAGCAAAGTACTTAAAACTACAGGCGATTCAGGTTTGACACTTGGAGAGCTGAATCAGATAATGGAAGGCTGAACTTTAACCTGAAGAAATAATATTATGAATCTTGAAAACGCCAGCCAGGTAGAACTGCAGTCCTGGGAAAAAAAACTTGCAGCAAAATATCAACAATTTAAGGATGCTGCTTTAAAACTTGATCTTACGCGGGGTAAACCCGGAAATGCTCAGCTCGATCTGGCTGATGCAATGGAGGATCTACCTAAAAATAAAATGATTCTGGAGAACGGTACCGATCTTAGAAATTACGGTGGACTTGATGGAATTCCCGCTGCACGAAAACTTGGCGGTGAAATGCTTGGACTTCCGGAATCAGCGGTGATTTGCGGTGATCACAGCAGTTTGTCACTGATGTATCTTTATATGCTGCACGCATATTACCACGGTTCGCAGGGAGCAGAAACTGCGTGGGCAAAAGAAAGTGAAGTGAAATTTCTGGCAATAGTTCCAGGTTACGATCGCCATTTTAGCATCTGCGAGGAACTTGGAATCCGCTTGATCAATGTGGACATGCTCGATGATGGTCCGGACATGGACAAAGTTGAGGAACTGCTGAGCAACGATCCTCAAATAAAAGGTATGTGGTGTGTGCCGAAATATTCAAATCCTACCGGTTGTGTTTATTCAGACAAAGTAGTTGAGAGGATTGCCGCACTTGGAAAAATTGCAGGTCCGAATTTTCGGGTGATGTGGGACAATGCATACGGAGTACATGATCTGCAGGAAAATCCTCAGCAGTTGGCAAATGTGATGGATTACTGCCGTAAATATGGAACCGAAGATAATTTAATTTTAACTGCATCAACTTCAAAGATCACAATTGCTGGAGGCGGAATTTCATTTTTAGGTGCATCCGAGAAAAATTTAGCGCATTTCCGTAAACGTCTTGCTGTCATGAGCATTGGGCCAAATAAACTCAATCAGCAGCGGCATCTCCTTTTTCTCAAAAATATTGAAGATGTGCGTTCACACATGCAAAAACATGCAGAAATATTAAGACCTAAGTTTGAGATGGTGCAAAAACATCTTGAAAGCGAACTCGCCGGAAAAGCTATGGGTAGCTGGTGTAAACCTGAAGGCGGATATTTCGTTTCGTTCGACTCAATCCCTGGACTGGCAAAGGAGATAATTCGTCTCTCCGGAGAAGCTGGTGTGAAGCTCACTCCTGCAGGTGCTACATTTCCTTACAGTCAAGATCCTGAAGACGCAAACATCAGGCTGGCCCCTACTTTTCCGAGTGTGGAGGATTTAGATCAGGCAATGCAGGTATTTGTGACATGTGTGCAGTTAGCTTCTGTAAGACAACGTATGTAAGACGGTGCGGAACCGTCATTTCTCAAATCTTGAATCTGTCAAAACTCAAACCTTGAATCTGTTTTAATCTTGAACAAAGAAGTCACCGACTGGGAATTATTTCAACGCTTTCTCGTTTACGCACGTCCACACTGGAAAAGTCTGGCCCTTGGAGTAGCCACTGTTCCTTTTTCAGTTGGGACAACCTTACTGCTGCCATGGTTGATTATCAGAATTATTGATGATCATGTTATCCCTGGTGATCTGGATGGATTGTATCAGATGGCGACTTTCATGGCGTTAGCAGTTGCCGTCGGTTATTTTTCAGATTCGATTTATACTTTTACCCTCCAAAAAACAGGACAGTTAGCCATCAGTGCAATGCGCAGCGATCTCTTTGCGCACATTCTCTCGATGCCGCGTTCATTCTTTGATCAGCGGCCGATTGGAGTGGTTTTGACACGCCTCACATCTGACATGGAAGCGCTCAACGATTCGCTGGCCATCGGCGTGCTTTCCATTTTTACAGACTTCCTGAAAACAATCGCCCTGCTTGCTTTACTGATAACACTGAGTTGGAAACTAACGCTGGTTGTGCTGTTGATCCTACCGCCAATATATCTTGTCAGTAACTTTTTAAGGACACGTTTAAGGCATTATTACAATCTTACCCGCGAGGCACTTGCAGAAGCAACAGGCTACTTACAGGAATGCCTGAATGGTGTGAAGACAATTCAGCTGTATGCGTCTGAGGCAAAAGTACAAAAGGATTTTGAAGAAAAAACAAAACATTTTTTTAAAGCTCAGACACACTCTAACTTTTATGACGCGGCTTTATATTCAGTAATTGAAGGAATAACTTCAATTGCACTGGGATTAATGATTTGGTACGGTTCTCAGCAAATATTAGCCGGGATAGTTTCGATCGGTGTATTGGTTGGTTTCATCAACACACTGAATCGGATATTTGTGCCTATTCGTGAATTTACTCAACAAATTTCGGTTTTCCAGCGTTCACTTTCATCACTCGAAAATATAGATAAAATGTTTCGCGAAATTCCGGAAGATCAAGATGCAGAGCTGAATTCAACAAAATACACAACTGAAGAACTGGAGCAACGTTTTCAGCATTTTGAGGAATTGAGTTTTGAAAATGTTCATTTCCGTTACACTGAAGATGATCCGTGGGTTTTGCAGGGTATTTCTTTTACTGTTTGCAAAGGTGACAGAGTTGCAATCGTCGGTGCGACTGGTTCCGGAAAATCAACCATTGTCCGCATCTTGACCAGAATCTACACACGTTATCAAGGCTCAATAAAAATTAACGGTGTGGAACTGAGTACAATTTCAAGGGATCATTTACTGAAGATGATTGCTCTGATGCAGCAGGAATCCTACTTGTTTGAGGAAAGTATCGCTTTCAATATCGCCTTGAACCGTGAGGAAATTTCTGCAGAGAAAATTAAACAAGCTGCGGAATATGTTTATGCAAATGAATTTATCGAAGATATGCCGCTGAAGTATGAGTCTAAATTACTTGAAGGTGGAAAAAATCTATCTGAGGGCGAGGGACGTTTAATCGTTTTTGCCCGGGCACTGGCTGGAGATAGTGATTTGATTGTGTTGGATGAAGCTACCAGTTCAGTCGATTCTGTGACAGAAAACCTGATACAGAAAGCAATTGAACGTATCTTTCATGATAAAACTGTGATTGCTATCGCACATAGACTGAGTACTATCCGTAATTCAGACTTGATCCTGGTGATGGATGCAGGGAAAATCGTGGAACGCGGATCACATGTTGATTTGATGGGACAAAACGGAATTTATGCCGGTCTCGTTGAAACGCTGGAGGATGATACTGTGTCAGAAAATGCTGCTGCTTAAAACCAAGAAGAATAAAATTTAAAAAAAGTTCATTATTTACTTGCTTTTATTATTTATCCTGTCATAATACAGCGATTACCTCTTCATGTAGAAGAGATTTTTCAATATAATATATTAGGGTCACAATGGCAACAGGCAAAGTAAAATGGTTTAACGAACGTAAAGGCTACGGCTTCATTGAGCAAGAGTCCGGAAAAGACTTGTTCGTTCATCATTCTGAGGTCCGCGGGGGATATCTCAGAGAAGGAGAAAATGTGGAATTCGAAGTTGGAGAAGGACAAAAAGGTCCTTGTGCGGTAAGTGTACAAACTGCCTCATAATTCATTTTAGAATAAACATTATCCTAACGGGATGTCTGCACAAGCGGTCATCCCGTTTTTTTTTGCTTTTTTTTAGTCAAATCTGTCCGTAAATCATGAATCAGCTCAAAGTAGATTTCAAAGAATTTGTACAGGCATTATTTACCTGGAAATATTGGCGGATGCTGTTAGTGCTCGCTTTAGGTTGTTTAGCTTTCAGCAGCGTGGTTAACGGAATTCTGCTTCCTCACCATTTTTTTGCAGGAGGATTGACTGGTTTAGGTTTGTTGTTTTATGAATCCATTAAAGAATATATTCCTTTCAGTTTGTTGTATGTACTGATGAATATTCCAATTTTTATCATTGGTTTTCGTGAATTTTCCCTGAAATTCATTTTAACTTCACTGATAGGAATGGGTCTTTACACAATAAGTCTGGAATTGACAGATGGCCTTGAAATAGCAATTAATGATCCGATGCTGGCAGCAATTTTTGGAGGAGTACTTGCCGGTTTCAGTACAGGTATTTACCTGAGCCTTGGAGGTTCTGTAGGAGGACTTGATATCATCGGAACTGTGATCAAAAAACGTTTCGCAATTCCTATTGGTACAGTTTTTAATATGGTTAACTTTGTGGTTATTTCCAGCAATGCCTACCTCTATGACCTTGAAACGGCACTCTTTACTGGCGTATTCATGTATGTATTTACATGGAGCATGCAAAAGGGGCAGATCGGATTTTCTCAGCGTAAATCTGTTTTCATCATTTCCTCAAAGCCTGAAGAAGTTGCGGAAAACGTCTTGAAGAAACTAGACCGTGGTTTTACTTATTTACATGCATCCGGAGGATATGCGAAGGAGGAAAAAAGGGTGATTTATACAGTAATCAACCTGCTGGAACTGGGACGTCTCAAGGAGTATTTATTTGAGACAGATCCGGACGCGTTCATCTCTGTTCAAGATACAGGTGATGTAATAGGAAAACGTTTCCTAACTTGGGAAGATGAAGGATTCAGAAAACGTACTAAATAACACGACTGAATATTTGTGAAAATTACCAAGCAGAATTGTCCTTGACAGGGAGATTATTTTTTTATGAAAACTGCTGAATCAGTAAAAAGTCATAAAAACGTGTCATCTCGAGCATAGCGAGAAATCTATATTTTCTTAAGCACTGATATTATTAAGATCTTTCTCTTCGTTCGAGATGACAAATTATTAATTTAGCTGTTTTTACGAAGCTAGCAAAACTTAATTCTTTGTAGAATTACTGAATGCTTTGAGGATAATATCTCTAGTTTTATCAAGCAATCCAACTGAGTTTAATTCATCAAAGCTGACCCACTTTACAGCATCCGCATCATCACCGGAACGGCACTCTCCTGAAAGCCACTCTGCCTGATAATCTACCAGTGTGTAGTGGTACTGAATTTTTCCATTATCATCCTGCATTATAACATCTACTACATCAAGTAAAGCAGCTTGTTTAATTTTGACACCTGTCTCTTCCAGTAATTCCCTGTGAACTGCCTGCATAACTGTTTCTCCAAGCCGCTGCTTTCCTCCGGGAATGCTCCATTGTCCTTTGTTGGGTGCTTTCCCACGCTGAACCAGTAACACCTCATCTCCGCGTAAAACTACTACACCTACTCCAACAAAAGGACGTTCCGGATATTCTCGGTTTTTACTCATTCGTATACTTTCAACCATGTTTCGAGCGAGCGGCGGACCGCTAACTCTTCGATTCCTTCTCTTACGCTGATTCCTCCTGCTTTGAGAATCCGTATGCCTTCACCATTAACTTGAGGATGTGGATCTCTAATTGCCAGTACAACATGTGAAATATTTTTTTCAACTATAGTTTTGGCACACGAAGGGGTTCTACCGTGGAAAGAACAGGGTTCTACCGTACAGTAAAGTGTTGAACCTGCCAGAGAATGCCCTTGAGCTTCTGCATGCTGAATCGCAGCTGCTTCTGCGTGCGGACCTCCAACAGCATGTGTATAACCTTCTCCCAGTACTTTCCCGTCATTAACAATCACACAACCGACCCAGGGATTGTCTCCTGTTTTATTTCGTGCCTGTTCACCAAGCTGCAGAGCCCTCAGCATGAATTGTTGATTAAAATCAGTCATGTATTTTTCGAAAAAAATTGTTCTTCAAATGTCATAAATGAGATTCTTTTAGGGCAAGTGGACGACAGCAAATATTAACAATTCTCAAAAATCAAAGCTGGTAGATGTACGTTAATTTTAGTTTACGCATAACTTTGCTGATAGTGATTGTTCTGCCAAAGAAAATAATTTTCAAAATAGAATGCCGAAACCGGCATTTAGTTGAGTTGAGAATAATTTTACTGAATCCTCTAGAATTACAGACTGTCCTGAAATCTGGCTTTGAAAATTATTATATTCGGTATTATTTTGACGGTACCCCAATAATAATTCTCCTCCAAGAAAAGGTATGCCAAAGTTCATAAATAAGCCCTCACCGCTACTGCTCTCTGTCAGATAACTGTTTCCGCTCATGCTCTGTTCTCCACGACCGTATA
Organism: Deltaproteobacteria bacterium; assembly: GCA_018645085.1. GTDB lineage: Bacteria > SAR324 > SAR324 > SAR324 > NAC60-12 > Arctic96AD-7. The sequence goes on along the minus strand of JABGPG010000157.1, from coordinate 53,109 downwards.
CTAATCGGCCTGCACCAAGAGTAAGGCTGAATTCGTTTCCAATTGTATATGTTAGATCAAGACTGTGATTCTTGAATTTATAGTCAATTCCTCCTAGACTTCCGTTTGTGCGTACTGTGCTGTAACCGAAGCCGATTCCATTGGCAAATACCAGATTTCCACTGTGTCCTGAGATACTTAGTTCTTCGGAGGTTTTGCTTGAACCACGTGTTATTTCACTATCAGCTGAAGTAGGAACTGAATAGCGTAAACGCCAGAGTTCTTCTGCGCCTGCGTGAAATGCGCAAAAGATGAAAAATACTGTCAGAATTGATATTTTTTTTAAAACAGTCACTTTAAGTAATGGGATTATATTTTCGTGTTATTCATTCAACTGAATCATGCAATTAAAGTGCTTTTTGTCTCAGCAACCGGGATTTCAAAAAACTTAAAGATATTGACTTCGTAAAACTCCTAAACTAATTAATTGTCATCTCGAACGAAGAGAGATAATCTTCTCAGCAGTAAATGTTAAGTTGAGCTGTTGCAGA
>JABGPG010000157.1:30495-52479 GCA_018645085.1 Deltaproteobacteria bacterium | reverse complement strand
CATTTAAGTTGAGCTGTTGCAGACATTTAAGTTGAGCTGTTGCAGACATTTAAGTTGAGCTGTTGCAGACATTTAAGTATTATCAAACTATTTCAAAATCTGTCAGGATTTAAATAACCTGGTAAAACTAAAACACTCTGCCGCTGAATGAGATATTTGTGAACGAAGCTGAAACAATAAGCAAAGTAAAATTGCAGAAAACACAGGCTTTGACAGTTTTCCGTGCAGGACAACAGGCTTTTGCCGAGATAGAGGGCTTGCGGGGCATAGTTTTAAGAGGTTTGTTTTTAAACTATCTCATCTTTTTTGCCGCTACAATTATCCTGAACGGGCTGTTTTATTTTCAGCTACTAGCTCCATTTATAGACTGGCTGTTTGGAGGAGGTGACGGTTTTTGGGCTTCAGTTGGAACAGTTGTTTTGTGGAGTATTCAACTTACAGTTGCAGCAGTGATTTCGCTGGCAGCTCTGCGTTTTTCAGTAGAACTGATGAGTTTATGGTATCAAAGTATTGTTAACCGGATTATAAAAAATTTCAGGGAAATTGAAGAAACCACATTCAGCCTGAAAGACTGGTTAGCAGAGTTGAAGTATATTTTGCAAGAAGCCCTGAAAGCCTTCCTTTTTCCGCTGCTTCTGCTCTTTGTCGGCTTGGTCCCGGTTGTAGGACTGCCTCTTGTCTTTCTACTGGAGTCCCACCTGTTGGGACGGCAGAGCGTTGTCGTTTATCTGGAGAGTTTGACAAATCCGGAAGAAGCAGCTGAACTCCGGAGGAATTGGCGCTGGGTGCCGATTCGTATCGGCTGGTTGCCTGCAATGCTGACTTTTATTCCTTTTGCAGGCTGGATATTTCTGCCCTTAGTGCTGACTTATGAAGTGGTCGGCTTTACGTATTTAGTAGAGAAATCCCGTACAAGTTAATCACCAAAGCCAGGCTGCCCCGCGAACGCCGCTGGAATCACCGTGTTTTGCGGGTCTTATAGGCGTTGTGAATTCCCCCCCAAAAGTCCATGTTTGAACTAATTCCGGAACGTTTTTATAAAGTCGCGCAAGATTTGACATGCCTCCACCCAGAACCAGAACATCCGGGTCAATGATATTTACCGCTGTTGCAATGGCCCGCGCGAGGCGGTTTTCATAAATCTGCATCACCTTTTCCGCGTCTGCATCATCCTGTTCCAGCAGTTCTGCGATTTCTCGGCCGCTTTTGTGAACTCCGGTTTGTTTCTCATATTCATTTTCAAAACCTGTTCCGGAAATAAATGTTTCAAGGCAACCACGCTGACCGCAATAACAATCTGTCCCAGGATACTCTTCAGGCCTCATCCAACCCAAAGAAATATGCCCCCACTCACCCGCAATTGAATGGAGCCCTCCATGCACTTGCTGATCGATTGCAATTCCGCCTCCGCAGCCTGTTCCTATAATGATGGCAAAGACCACTTTTGCTCCCGCTCCTGCTCCATCAACTGCTTCTGAAACAGCAAGGCAGTTTGCGTCATTTGCGAGTCGTATTTTACGCGCCATTGCATTTTCCAAATCAAGGTCAAACTGCCTGCCGATAATCCAAGTGGAATTCGCGTTTTTAACAAGTCCAGTCTGAGGTGAAATAGCACCGGGGATACCGATTCCTACTGTACCTTTTTGATTTGTTTGCGCTTCAAGGTTACGGACAATTCCCGCAATCGCCTCAATAGTTGCTTCGTAGTCATGCCGTGGAGTCTTAACCCGGATACGCAGCAATTCTTCGCCTGAATCAGCAAGTGCGATTCCTTCAATCTTTGTTCCTCCCATATCAATGCCGATTCGCATTCTTGACTCCCTTTTGCTTTTTTAAAATTTTAACAAAAACCGTGTTGTCTTAAATTATCTCAGTAAAAAAAAACTTTTCAGTAGAAAATATTACGGCTGCTGATTTTGCTGCAGGCAAAGTTCTTCTCCGGATTTGCAGATTTTCCATTTCTGCGAAAGATGCATTTCCCAAAGATTGCTGCCCGTCCGTAATTGGATAATAATGTTCTGGAGTTTACGAAAACTCAATGCCTGTCCTGTTCGTGCAGTAATGAAATTATGTAATATTTCCTGCTGCAGCAAATCGTTGGCCTGCTTCAATATTTTTACAGGCAAAACGTCCTGAGAGTTAGCAGCAGAGTTTTTGTGGCATTGTTGCCAACTCTTATAATCTGAATCCAAAAACTCGCGTAGTAGTCTGCTTTGTTCACTCAAATCATTAATCCGTGAATGCAGACCCTGCCTGGTTAATTCTTCCAAAAGCGGAATCAGTTCAAGGCGTACCCGATTACGCAAGTATGCAGTGCTCTGGTTGGAAGTGTCCTCCAACCATGTCAGCTGATTAGATTTTAAATATTCCTGCAGTTCAGTTTTTCTACAATTGAGCAGCGGCCGGATAAAATCTTCGTTTGTCCATTGCATGCCCTGCAAATTGGAAATATGCGTTCCACGCAGCAATTTCAGTAACAAGGTCTCTAGCTGGTCATCAGCCTGATGTCCGGTTGCAATACGGCCGCCGCCGAGATGTTTTAGCAACCTACAGGACTCTTCAATCCGCCACTCACGGGCCGATTCCTGTAATGCGGACTGTCCCGATTTTAGGTGTTTTGCTGTTTTATGATGAAATGGAATTTCATATTGATCGGCGAGTGCATGTACGAAATCCTGCTCATGATCTGCTTCCGGCCGCAACTGATGATTGAAATGCAGAAGATGCGGTTCAAGATTAAGCAGAGTTCTTTGACGCTGAAGCAGATGAAGGAGAGCAACCGAGTCACTTCCGCCACTCACGCAGACAATTACTTTAAGAGGCTTTTTGGCTGCAGTTGAGTTTTTATTATCTTCTGCCGTAACAGCCAGTTGATAATGTTCCCAGTTTTTATGGAGTTTTTGCAGAAGATTATCCACAGGAACTTTATTGTCTGAATCAGTTGAATCTGACGCTATGATGAGCTTGACCCTCATTTTCACCGAGCTGCGTCAAAGAACTTTCTAAACGTTTTTGCAGAGGCACAAAACTATCATCTACTGTTACGGCTGCATCCACAGAATCTTTTCCTAACTTGACCAAAGTCTTTACACCTTCTTGGGTAAAGCGCATCAGATCACGGTGAATATAACCGTAATGGGTGATATTTCCGAACTCTGTTAGTACAGGCAGGTCAGCTTTTTTGGGAGTTGTTTTTGAAGTAAGTTTTAAAGCTTTACGGTAAGCCACTATTGCAAGATTGTAAACAGGAGCCATGTTTTCCCTGGCACTACGGTCACCGCTTTCTATCCTCAGCAGTTGATATTTTAAAGCCTGCATTTGAATACGCCCCTCCATCACCAGCGGATAAGTCAGCTTTGAGTCAATACGGCCCAGCTGTTTCGCCAGGTCCAGTCCAGCACCCTGTAGCAAAGGAATTTGTTTCAGCATTTCAATTGCCTGTACTGCTTTGCCGATAATCATATTCTGCTTGTTCGGGTTTGCTTTTTCTTCTCCACCACCAAAAAAAGAACTGGATGCTTTACCTTCAGCAGTGAGTTCCTCAATTTCTTCATGTGAAAGTGTAGAAGTCATTTTTGTTTTTATACTCTGAATTACAGGTTCACAATTTTCAATCAGCGATTCTGCAATTTGAATTTCAGTTTTTATTGACTCTCCGTCTCTCACATGAGTATCTTCCAGATCTTCATCGCTGACATCAATACCGCTCATATTCACATTTTTCAGTGCAGTTGACTTGATGGCCATCATGTTTTGTTTGTGAATATTACCCAGTCGCTCCAAATAAGAACGATATGTGTGCACTACAATCTGCAGTATTGTTGGATTAATGTCACCAAGATAAATCGGAATTGCCGCCTGCAGCATCAAATTCAGGTGGGCACTCAATGGATGATCTTTTTTTGCTGCCAAGACTGCATTTACCAGCATTAAACGTGATTCGACATTATTCGGTTCTTTGTCTAACTGTTTAACATACTTTGAAATTTCTTTATTGTCTGGAGCTTCCTGCAGCAAAATACTTCCGTCTACATGCATATTTTCATGTTTGCTGCCAAACAACTTTTTTAGCCCCGCTTTTTTATTATGCTCTTTAATATCTTTAATTATTCCACGCAGTTGTCTTTGAAAACTGATAAAATTAACATTCGGAGTTTTTGGATTTTCTTTTGCTTCTTTGGCGGCCATATTTTTGCTCAGTGGCTTGTTTAAATATTAATGCAAATCAGCTCTGCTGACAGTGTCATTATACGGACAAGGCAGAAAAATTGGAACTGTTTTCTCCCTGTATAACTAATTGCTGAATTTCAAATCTGCTCTTTTTTGCCGTGCATAGATGCTTTGCCAATTTCATCAAATGTTCTGTTCAAATGAAAAGGTTTTAAATGCTCACGAGTACCAATCGAGTTATGAGGCCAGAGAGTATTGGCAATACCGTTAAGGTAATTCTGCTGAAATTTTGGGGTGACAGGCAGGTTGTAATTTGCACCGTTAACCCAAATATGCAAACGGGGTAGAATAGTGGCACTTAGAGGAATTTTTAAGGCTGATAAATGTCTCATGAATAAAAGTCTGCACTCCTGACTGTTGAGTCGCATAAAAAATTCTGCGAGAGCAGTGTCACCGCCTATTCTTAATTTTGGTGGCACCTTCTTGATTGCAATCTTCTGAATATTAAAGTTGATCACAAATTGCTCACCCAGGTTATCACGCACAATCAGTGAAAGCGTATTAAGCTTGTTAACGTGACAGATCATTAAAATTTCACGAATGTAATGTATGTCCGCCATTAACTCACGGGATGAAACTTTGAAAGACTCAAAAAAATTATTTATTTCAGTTGCCAGTTCAAATAATGCTCCACCTGAAACAGGATTCATTGCAATATCACTTTGAACTTGTGCAGCAGGTTTTTCGAAGGTAGAAAGATGTTTTCCACCAAAACCAACATATCCGCTAAAAGTACAGCGGGCAAGACCTTCTACCAGATTTGACTCGAACATCGGCATCACTTTTTCTGCATTATTATCTCTACCGGCTTCTTTGCTACTCAGCATTGAGCTGAATTGCCACTTCGCGCTTTTACGGATAAATTCTATTTTTATCCTGGAACGCGGGATACTCAGACTTTTTGAAATCGGCAAAGGCACCTGAAATGGTTTCCTTTCAAAGTTACGTTCGAAATGGAATTTAAAAATTACATTTTCCAACGAATTTCCGGCAATTTTTACCTTAGCGTTTGAGATTGTTTTGCGGACCCAGCTTTCTTCCATTTTTAAATTGAACTGAGCAAAATAATTAACAATATCGCCCTGCACGCTTTTTAGTTTTTGTAATTCCTCATAAACTATCTTGGCCTGCATTTGCTCAATTTTATTGAGTGGAATTTTCTTTTTAAGTTTTATCAGTACTTTTCTGTCTTCTATGGAAACACGTTGATTAACAACGTCCAACAAAGGGCTGAGAAATTCTGTTGTTTTTTCTTTTTCAAAACCTTTCTCGCTCAAGCGCGCCAGTTGGTTGCTTATTTGCTGCAGTGCACGTGTGTGTCCTATGTTGCAGAGTTTTTTCTCTACACGTGTCATCGATTCAAGAAAAAGTTTCTTGAGCATTTTTTCCACTTTGTTTCCTGCATCGTCATGTCCCTCAGCAAAGCGAATCAGTTCACGACGGTCTTCAGGAACAGAAAAGAAAATATTGTAGAAATCAACTAATGCTCTGCTACGCCAGTTTGCATCTTCAGCCTGCCAGAATGCTTTTCCGTCATCTCCGAAATTAATAATATCAGTAATACGCATGTGCTGAGAAAAGCAAAAAACAATATTCTTTTGAGTCTCAGAAAGAGTATTAAGTTCAAAATCCGGTTCTTCCTCTTCATCCTGTTCGTAGCTTTCGAAACGTACCAGCATCTCAGTAAATTTCAACCACCACGGATCAAGTTGTAGAGGAGGATAATCTTCCTCCATCTTTATGATTGCGTCAATCAACGGACCTTTACGTTGTTCACTGATAAAGTTTCTGCCTTCTGGATTCCATAAGAGCCGGGTGAGACTTGTAGGGCGGTCATCATCTTTGTCAATGCAGACAATCATTTCCAGCCACCAGCAGTTTAATAATGCTTTGGGAAGATTACGGTGACTGATTTTCTCACTTTCACGTAAAAAAATAGGCAGTGCATGTCCCAGGAACATTTCACGCGGGATGATGATCTCACCCCAGTTCGGTAATTTACCCAGCACAAATGACTCTGTTTCTTCTTCAAGAATAGGGCTCTTTTCTGCAGCATTCTCTTTAGTCTGTCCTTCTTCGTTTTCAGTCGCAACAATTTTTGCAGGTACTTTATATTCTGCAACAAGATTTTGCTTGAGTGTCCACTCCTCATCCGGAAAAACACCAATTGAAGAAAGAACTTTAAAATTCTTAGGCAAGTCAAAAGGCATCGGCGTGATACCGCAGATCATGGCAGCAGGATTAAGCAGGAAATCGTTAAGCATCAGTGCATAAGCCATACTGCCTTCCGGAGAAACTAAAAAAGGGGTATGTTGGCCGTTGCGTTGTTTACGTAAAATATTTGTGAAAAAATGTATTTCTGTTGTCGGATATTTTTTCGTGAGATACGCTTCTGCCTGCTGAATTTTGAGATGTAATGGATATTCAATTTCGGCTTCTACGTCCTTCGCTTGTCCATCCGAAAAAATTTCAATCAGCTTGACCATTCTGGTGCTGTAGCGGACTTCCAGCTTTGACATGATCTCCTTTTCCAGACCTTCGTCCAGATTTAAGTCCGCTGCACTGAAGTGCTGACTCAGCGTCTTTATTGCTGCTGAAACATTTGCACGTGAAATATAAGCAACCTTGCTGGAAAGGTGTTCAAAAAATTCCTTCAAGAGCAGAGACAACTGAGAATTATGGGTCAAACTATTTAAAAAACAAGCATCTTGTTTATCTTCAGGAACAGTATCCAGTGACATATTGTTACTGATCGCATAGCGCCACAAAACCTGTCGCGCACCGGCATCATCCAGAAAAGTATGGCGGTAAAACTGCACTAACCATTTCAGGATTATGTCCTTGTTAAATTTCTTCAACGAAAAAGGGAAACCTTTTTGCTGAAGTTCACCTGCACTATTTTTTATAAATGAGAAAAACTTGTTAAGTGGAGGCAGCAAATCTTCACAATCCGGAAATGCATTTAAAGTAGTGATAACTGCCTTCAGGAAAAATCGCCTTTGCTCTTCTGCAGGACAATTTTGCAAATGGGCTTGAATTAATTTTCTTGACTCCATGCGGTAACTGCTGGCAAAGATGGTGTCAATCACACGCAGTTCATCTTCGCTGAGACCTTTACTGTATCTTTCTTTCAAAGTCACAATCGTAGATTTTTTTATTTCAATACGTTCTTTTGCAGTCAGAGAATTGCGCAAGTAATTGTCATAAAAAGACTCCATCACATTTGCAATCATTGCTACCAGAAAATCCGCGTCATTCCAACTGAACTGAAATTCCGGATTTGTGTTAATGATAACCTGCGCGTCCATATCTGAATCGGGTTTGTGACCGATTCCACCAAGACTTCCTATAGTTGTCAGGGCCTTAATCATCTTGCCTGAATCTTGTTTAAAATGACTGACAAGGTCCTTTCCGGCAAATTCCTGCTCCAGATGAGCATCCATTCCTGCCTCACCTTTGATGGCAGGCGAGGGTAAGAATCGTTCGATTCCTGCTATCCCGTGAATTGCATCTTTTTGAAAAACATCAAATTCAATACTGCGCATAACAGGTTTGCCATCAGCATTATACTTGCCTGTCTTTTCATAGACTTCCAAGGGTGGTGAATCCTCTGGATTGATATCAAAAATGAGCAGGCCTTCAAACATGGTCCGGTGCATTTCTTCATCTGAAAGCACCAGCAGACTTTCTAATCGCAAGCGGTTTATACGCCCCATCTCATTAAATTCCCGTTGCGCATAATCTTTCCATTTTTTAAGATGTTCTGCGTGATAGGAGCCACGTAGGGAATCACTGATTTTGGTTGTCTTGAGGGATTCCAGTAGAGTCTTAAATCCGGCTACCGCAAAATCGCCTTGTGGGTTACAAGGAACTTGCAGATTAAATGTAGTCAGTAACTCCAGTTGTTTTTCAAATTGGGAAAGGTTGGGGCTGCTTGTAGCTGAAGTCATGAAAAAGATCAAAAAAACTATTTGAAAATTAAGAAGTTATCCTCTATGTATAGCAAATATACCGGCAAAACGGAATGAAAAATTACTCGAAAGAGACTTCTTAAGAATTGGACTGCTTAAGTAAAACAGACATGGAAGGGTTAATTTCAAAGAGCTCGTAGAAGTTCATAAATTTGCTAAAAGGGAAGACAGCGAGCTTTTATAAACAAATTATTAAGCTACAGGTATATGGTGACGGGGTTAATATTTTTGAAATTAGCAGGAGGATGTTCCTACGGTTTCTACACTCAATGCAGTAAATGCTGAAAGGACATATAAGTTCAGTAAAAACCAATTGCTCTTTATTCTTTGGCACCTTTGGATAAATCACTAAGACGACCTAATAAGCCGGATTTTTCCTGACCGAGGAGTGGAGCTAGTTTTTGGAGACGTTCACGTACCAGGCTACCACTTTGCTGACGTTTGATTTTTACGTTAGGATTGGCGAGTTTGCTGGCGGAAACGATGTTAGAATCATTTACGTCCGCTGGACGTAAAATTCCTGTTACAGTGGTAATGTAACGGACTTGGTTACGCTGTCGATAATCAATTTTTTGCCCTTTGATGAGCATGTTTCCATCCGGAAGCACCCGGATTACACGCGCAGATATACCGTCCAGATTTCGTAAAATTTCGTTTTGTTCTTCCTCAATCGCATCCCTTAATGTCAAAGCTTCCAGTGCTACATTTGCTGTTTCCGCTCCTCCTGCAGGTTGACCTTCAGTTTGTGCTTTTGCGGGAGGTGCGTTTACGATTAAACTTACTTCGTTAATACTCAGTAAGTCTCCTCGGAATCGGGCACGGTGATCACGGAGTAGATTGCCAAAAGACGATTCGTAACGCCAGAGGGAGCCTTCATAGAGATTCCTGCTGGATGAAATCCGTTTGCGGCGTAAACGTTTTGATGTCAGTCTTAATTTGTCATTTTGCTTTTTCACTGCATTTGCAGTTAAAATTTCAGCCGGCGGTTGTGGTTGAGGTCTCGTAGGAAGACAACCTGCAAGACTCAGTACCAGCAGCGTGCACAGAAAGTATTTGAAAAATGGCGAATATTTGTGAAATAAATGTGACACTTTTAAAACAATAATGAAAAATTAATTTTTAAAATCTTAAGTCAGGGCTTCTTTTTTGTTATGCATAACTAGAGAAGCAGTAATAACAACGTTTTCAAAATAGCTTACACTCTGGTTATTTTCTAAAGACACAAGAATCATCACTTTCCGGAATTTGCAAGATTCAGATAAAGCATGCGTCTTTGATTAATTTACCAGCACAATATTTCTGCTTTGTACCGTGGCAAAAACCACGATTTTGCTGTCGAGGTTTTTCACAGGAATTCTCTCGCCCTTCCTGCCTTTTGCCATAGAAATACCTGGAGCAGAGAGACGTAGAAACGGAGTTTCAAAAACTATTTGTAAACGATCACCGGATTTTACCAGTGGAGGTTCGGAAACTGTATTTCCGCGGATTGCTTCGCTTGGATTTATTGTACGCTTAGAAATTTTACCAATCAGTTGATCTTTGTCTGTTATATATTCACGCGGCAGACGGTCCACATTTTTACGGACTTTCAGCAAATCCGATTCTTCAATAATCTGGTTACGCTTGATAGTATCACGCGCGATAAAAACTTCTTTGTACAATTTCAGATAGGTTCTTACTGTAACAATCCTAACTGCTTCTCCGTCGATACTGAACTCAACCTCATAATTACGGTAACCGCCTTCTTTTTTATATTTGCCTTTAGAAGTTATGACATAACTTACCTGCCCTCTCGGCAGGAAAATATCTCTTGTTTTAGCAAGTAGCCGCGGTTTTAAGTCCTCATTGTTATTAGCTTCCCGGATGTGTTTCAGCACAACCTGGTCTATGTCATTACCAGTTATTTTGAGGGCTGCACGCTGAATGCTGCTGGATTCCGCACCTGGAAAAACAAAGCGTTTGATGTTGATTTTCTGGGAACGTAAACGAGAGAGAATTAAGGAGCGTGTAACGGTTAATTTGCGACCCGGTAAAGGTGAGCGACCGATGACGGTTTGGCTGATTTTTTCCAATAGTAGAAAGTCTTCTCCTTCAAGCTGGGAAATTTCTCCAAGTCGATATTCATCACTGTTAATAACTGAAGACTGCGGTAAGAATATTTTTATTTGCTGCTCATCAGCAAGGTTGCTTCCTGTAGAAAAAGCTGTTCCGGAACTGAGCAGGAATATCAGCACCAACAATCCGTAACTGTACGGAAAATATTTCATCGCTCTACCTTTTGTTTTAACCACGGATTCTATTCATAATTCCTGGTGTTTCGTGCAGACTTTTCTCTTGAACCTGTCTTTTGCTTTTTTATGAATTAAAAATGGGCTGTTAATGGATTAAGCCCTGATTAATTAACGCACCAGATTGTTGGTGTTTTGCAGCATTTCATCTGCAGACTGAATGGCTTTTGAATTTACTTCATATGCACGCTGCGCTGTAATCATATTTACCATCTCTTCTACTAGGGAAACATTTGAGCGTTCTAAAAATCCCTGAGTTAGAGAACCCATATTACTTGAACCTGGTGCGTCAACAATGGCATTTCCGGAAGCAGGAGTTGAGAGGAAAAGGTTTTTTCCAATTGGTGTTAGTCCGGACGGATTTTGAAAACGTGCTAACTGAATGCTACCGAGTGCTTCAGGCATATTGTCGTCTCGTAGAAAAACTGAAACTGTACCATCTATGCCGATTTGTACTTTTCTGGTATCAGCCGGAATGTTTATTTCAGGATCCATTAGCATGCCGTCATTTGTTACCAGACGTCCCATGCCGTCCACGTTGAAATGTCCGTCCCGCGAATATGCGATGATTCCATTAGGCTGCAGGATCTGGAAAAAACCCATGCCGTCAATGCTCATATCCAGATCATTTCCGGTGTTCTCCATGTTGCCAGGAGTATGTACCTTGTCAACGCTCACAAACTTCACACCATGACCCACGTGAATTCCAACCGGAACCTGAGTGGAAACTGAAGAAGGAACACCAGCGCTGCGTTCATTGTAATACAGTAAATCCTGAAACTGGACTTTGCTTTTTTTAAAACCGGTTGTGTTAACGTTCGCCAGGTTGTTAGCAGTTGTATCAATATTTCTTTGCTGGGCCTGCATTCCGGTAGCAGCTGTATAAAGTGCGCGCATCATAAGCGGTAAACTCCTGAGTCAGATTGTTATTGTGGAGAATAATTTCTAATTAATTAATTAACCCTGAACCATACTAATAGCTTTTTCATCTAATTTATCTAGTCTTGTCAGAGCTCTGTGTACTGTTTCATAAGCACGAGTTGCAGTGATCATACGAGTCATTTCGAGCATACTGTTCACATTTGAATCTTCAAGCATACCCTGCTGGAGCTGGATTTCCTCAGATTCAAGCGGTAGGTCATTGCTGTTAACCGGTGCAAAAAATCCCTGTCCCAACTTTTGCAGTTGGTCTTGATTTTGGAAACGTACCAGACGGAATTTGTCTGCAAGAACTCCGTCAACACTGAGCTGTCCACTTTCGTTAACTTGAATAGCACCTTCTTTGATGGTGATAACACCGTTTGTACCAAGAACCGGATATCCGTCATTGGTCACAATACGTCCAGACGCATCAAGTTGAAAATTTCCAGCGCGTGTATATCGTTCACCCTGCGGTGTATCAATAGTGAAAAAACCGTCATTTCCCAGTGCAAAATCTAAATCGTTACCTGTGCTACGCATTCTTCCGGGTTCGAAATTTTTGCCGATTTCATCTACTACTACCGCAGATTTGTCCATTCCTACATAGTCATCAAGATATTCATGCGACAAAAAACGTTCCTCCAGTGATTCAGGTGTTACACGTTGCGCAGTGGAAAGAACTTCCCTGAATGACGGCTGATCTTCTTTGAAACCAACTGTGTTGACGTTGGCCAAATTATTTGATACAGTCTCCATTTTACGCTCAATGACTCCTGCTGCTTGAACCAGACTGGTCATCCCGCTCATAAGGTTTCCTGAATAATGGTGAATTAGATTTTTTGAACTTTTTGACTGTTTTGGTAAAAGCAAGCAACATACCAGATCGTTACAAGTGCCGAGTGTAATCCGCAAGCAGTGAGGAATCACTTGTTTTAGCCGCAGATGCGTTAATGAAGCGGGACCGTTTTTTACTTTGTGGGTAATAGTTCTGTTGTTTGGGTTGAAGAGATTTCAACATCCTCCTCTGCATTTTGGTTTTTATCTTTTAAGGTGAGCAGAGAATTGTTCCTGCCGTTTCTGCGGTTTATCTCAATGCGGTGAATCTGAGCCAGCTGAAACACGTTGCACAAGTATTGTGCAGTTGCTTAAAAAATGTGCGAATATTCTTGCGAAAATAAAAAATATACAGTAAAATCAGCACAATAATTTGTGGCTTGGTATTTGCCTTTAGTATGAAGTTATGTTTTTTTATGCCACTTTTTTGTGGTTAATGAATAATTAAAAATAGTTAAAAAGGAAGAAGTTATGACTACGCCGAAAGAGGTAATTGAATTTGCAAAAGAAAATGATGCGGTTATGGTGGACTTGAAGTTCATCGATTTTTTAGGAACATGGCAGCATATGACTGTCCCTGTTGGAGAAATGACCGAAGACATGCTGGAAGAAGGCCGCATGTTTGACGGTTCGAGTATGCGCTGCTGGCAGGGCATTGAAAACAGTGATATGAAAGTCGTGCCGGATTTGTCGACAGTCAAAATGGATCCTTTTTATGAGCATCCGACTCTCTCCGTTATTTGTGATATTCAAGATCCGGTAACAGGCGAGGACTATTCACGTGATCCACGCGCCGTGACCAAGAAAGCGGAGAAGTATTTGGTGTCTACCGGAATTGGAGACACAATCTATGTTGGTCCGGAAGCAGAATTTTTTCTGTTTGATGATGTGCGTTTCGCACAAGGTCCAGAAGGCGGTTTTTATTCCATTGATTCTACGGAATGTCCCTGGAATTCTGGTACAGAAGAAATGGGCGGAAATAAAGCATATAAAATTGGACACAAGTTTGGTTATTTTCCGACAGCTCCATTTGATCAGGATCGTGATATCAGAGCAGAAATGGTGTTAACCATGCAGGATTTGGGACTGACTATTGAAGCACAGCACCATGAAGTCGCACCCGCACAGCACGAAATTAATGCTAAATTTGATACAATGTTGAAATCTGCAGACATGATGCAGTGGTACAAATACATTGTCCGTAATGTCGCGATTGATAACGGCAAGACCGCCACTTTTATGCCTAAACCGATGTTTGGGGATAACGGTAGTGGAATGCACACTCATCAGTCAATCTGGAAAGACGGACAGCCTTTGTTTGCCGGTGATCAATACGGTGGGTTAAGTGAAATGGCACTTTACTACATTGGCGGAATCCTGAAGCACGCTCCGGCATTGGCAGCGTTTACCAATCCTTTGACCAATTCCTACAAGCGTCTTGTTCCTGGATATGAAGCGCCAATCAACCTGGCTTATTCCAATCGTAACAGATCAGCAACTGTGCGGATTCCTGTGGTAGATTCACCAAAAGGCCGCCGGATTGAGTACCGTTGTCCGGACTCAGGAGCAAATGTCTATTTTGCTTTTCCGGCAATGATGATGGCAGGCTTGGATGGAATTCAAAACAAGATTGATCCAGGTGATCCAATGGATGTGAATATCTATGATCTTCCTCCTGAAAAATTGAACAAAATTGGTAAGATGCCGAGTTCACTGCACGAATCTCTGGATGCATTGAAAAACGACCACGAATTCCTGCTCAAAGGTGATGTGTTTACCAAAGATGTCATTGATTACTGGTTGAACTGGAAGATGGAAGAAGAAGTCAAAGCCATCGATTCCCGTCCTCATCCTCATGAGTTCGAGTTGTATTACCACTGTTAAACAACTTTTACGTGGGAGTGATTCCTTTGCTCCCACGTACTTTTTGTTTTTTCTACTTTCCTTTCCAGTTGTTCTCTGAGTAAATTCACTTTATAAATCTTGTTAAATTTCTGGAATAAACACGCCGTTTTTTTAAATCTGCACTAACGGCGGCGTTTTTAAAAGCAGGAAAACAGGGCCGAAAATCTCGGAATTATTCATTGATTGTTTTTTGCTGAGCAAAACTTTACAGTTACAACAGAGCTTTTTTATTTCTGCCAATTGCAGGATTATGCTAGACTGTGCTCGCACCCAAAACCATTTCTGAGTTAAACGTGACCCTCAATGACTGGATAAACAAGCTCTTCCCTTTGCCTCAAAATACCGACTGGCAGGAAATCTTACAGGACACTTCTTCACCTTTCTCATCCGTATCTTCGGAACGTCTGGCGAAATTGCTGGATCAGTGCGTTGCGGTTACAGGTATTTCAGAACAACTGCCACATTTCCTGCCTGTTCTACTTTCCTGCGGAACTCCGGAAACCGCCTTGACACAGCTGCTTGATTTTAAGGAAGCATTCCGGATCAGTTGCGGAAGAGATTTTAACTGGAATCGTCCGGACACAACAGCATTATTGTATATTTTCGGACGCAGTAATTTTTTGGCAATTCGCTTAAAAAGGAATCCGGAACTTGCTGATAAATTACTGGACTCTCCTTTTCTGTTACAACAAAAAAGTTTGGAGGTAATGGAAACGGAACTGCGGAAAAGAATCGAGCAGCGTCCGGAATTTTCCCTGGCGGAATTTAAGAATATTTTAAGGCGCTACAAATACGAAGAATATTTACGCATAACTGTGCGTGACCTTGCTCAGCTCTGTCCTTTCAAAGAAACCCTCGAGGAACTTTCCGCAATTGCAATTTGTTCTTTACGCGCGGCACTTTCTGGCATAAGCAAACACGAACTGGGCTTAAGTAATTTGTCAGCACAGCAGACAAATCCGGCTGAGAACGCTGCTTCCGGAATTGAGTCAAAACCTGCTCAAGGTTCAGAGCCAGAAGAAATTTTTCCATTTATGATTTTAGGAATGGGAAAATTAGGAGGATATGAATTAAATTATTCATCTGATGTTGATTTAATTTTCATTCACGATAATGAAGTGCTCACAGGAGATCCGGAAGCTGATTATAAACTCCGGATAAAAGCCGCAAAAATATTGATTGATGTAATGGCGGATGTAACCGAAGAGGGATTTCTGGCGCGGATGGACATGCGTTTACGTCCCGGTGGGGATCGCGCACACCTCGTTCAGTCATTGGATGAAATGGAAATTTATTATTCCTCAAGCGGTGAATTGTGGGAGCGTCAAGCCCTGATAAAAGCCGTTCCGGTGGCAGGAAGCGTTCAGTCCGGAAAAGATTTTATGAGCATGATAAAACCTTTTGTTTTTCGGAGTTTGCTGGATGAAGCAGTGCTGCATGATGTTGAAAAAGTAAAGAAGCGTATTGAAGAGGAACATTTACGTGAAAGCTTTTTGAACGTAAAGTTGGGTGTTGGAGGAATCCGTGAAATTGAATTTTTTGTACAAACATTTCAGCTTTTATACGGTGGTGGAAAACCGCAACTTCGCAGTCCTGCCACCCTTGATGTCTTGGAAAAACTGCGTGACGCAGAATTAATTCCGCAGCGTGATGCAGATACTTTAGCAAAAGCATATTTGTTTTTAAGACGCGTGGAACATCATCTTCAGTTACGTGAGGAGCAGCAAACCCATACCATGCCTTCAGACATTGAACAGCAACAGCAAATTGCCAGAAATTTAGCTTATGCAGAGTTTGATCTTGAAGAAGCACGTCAGCAACTTTTGAGTGATTTGAAAGATGTGATGGGAAGTGTACGTGCGGTTTTCAGCGGATTGTTCAGTCGTAAACATTTGGAAATTGAAGCAGCAATCCGCAACTGCGCAAAAATACAAAGTTTCACCGTCGAGGAACAGCAGTTTATCGAACTGTTTTCACAGCATCTTGCACCGCTGATGCATGAAAGTACGAAAAACAAATTTCAGCGTCTGTTTGAAGCTGTCAGTGTTAAAATTGGTTATTATCGTAAATTATCCAAACATCCTTCTTCACTTTCACGCTTGATGCGTATTGCGGAAACCAGCGAATTGTTGTGGAATTATCTGCTCAATCATTTGGATTTGCTGGATCAACTGGACAATTCAAGATTGGAAATATCTGCGGAAAATTGGACCGCACAACTTGAAGAAATGCTGCTTTGCTGTGCTGATAACGAAGAAGATGAAATAGATCAACTCAGGCAGTTCAAACATACAATCACATTTCTGCTGGGAAGTGCGGAAATGGAAGGTGTCATTTCTTACGAACGCACCAGAATTGGGCTTACTATTCTGGCAGAAGTGATTGTGCAGGCGGCTTTTCGACTGTCGCAAAAATGGTTAACTCAACGTTACGGAGAAGTTAAAAATAAACTCGGAGAATCAGGGCAGTTCGCGATTATTGGTTTGGGAAAATTGGGTGGAAGTGAGTTAACCTATTTCTCGGATCTCGATTTGATTTTTATCCATTCCGGAGAAGGTTTCACTGGCGGTGAAAATGGAATCGGAGCTCAGGAATATTGGATCAAGTTGATTCAGCGTCTCATCTCCTGTCTTTCTACAATAACACGTACAGGCTATGCCTATAAACTGGACGCACGTTTGCGGCCTTCCGGAAATGCCGGTGTGCTCGTGACGCCTCTAGATATTTATCTGAAATATCACGAAAAATCACAACCATGGGAACATCAAGCCCTGATTAAAGGCAGGGTAATTGGTGGTAAAGGTGAAGCAAAATGGTTTAAAGAAGTGGAGGATGGAATCCGCAGTGCGGTTTATGAATGGATTCCACCGGAAGATATGAACGCGCAAATTAATCATTTCCGACTACGTAAAGAACAGGAACTCTCAGGTGAAAATGAAAACCGCAAAAATATTAAAGTGGGCAGAGGTGGCTTGCTGGATATTGAATTTCTGACACAAGCTTTGCAGCTTAAGTATGGACGTGATTATCCTCAATTACGCTGTCCAAAAACCATGGATGCGCTGCTGGAACTTGGTGAGCTGAATTTGATCGATCTAGAAGAAGCGCAGAATTTGCGCTACAATTACAAACTGTTGAGATTGATTGAAAATGGACTGCGACTGATCTATGATGAATCAACAGATTTGCTGGATTTTGAAAAAGTTCAAACTGAAACGATACTTCAACTATTGAAGCATCACGGTTACGAAGTTAGTAATTTGCGCGAAACGGTGGAAAATGTGACCCAAAAAGTGAGAGAAATTTATCTGCAGTATTTTTGAAAAAATATATAATTAATCAAAATATGTATTTTCGCTTTAACAACAATGCATGATAAACTGCCAGTAGCGGATTATCTTCAATTATGAATAAATATATAGTAATTCATAATTTAAAAAATAACACCTCTAAATGAATGTGTATATAGTTATTCATATATAAATAGATAATCATGAGGCATATTGAATTAACATATAGTTAATCAATCTATGTAAAGCCTTCAAGTCAGTGGGATATAGAAATAGTATATATTAAATCAAATAATAGTTTAGAAAAACTATATACATATTCAAATAACAAATTAGAAAAACTATATAGTTAATCTAAAACAATGAATTATAATAAGAGTCATTCCTAAAAAGTCATGAATACTTGTCATTTCGAGCAAAGCGATAAAGCTATTTTATGTTAAACAATAATATCAATAAGAATTTTCGGAACGGTCGAAATAAAAAATTATAGGTTGCAGGGTTAAAACTGGGTCTTCAGATAAAGTATATAGCTAATCAAATTACAATAATTCAGTAAAGAAATGTTATTACAATTAAGGATAGAAAATTTAGCTACGATCAGTGAACTTGAGGTTGAATTCAATACCGGATTTTCCATTCTCACCGGCGAAACCGGAGCAGGGAAATCGATTATGATCGACGCTATTTTGCTTGTTTTAGGACATCGCGGTGATCCGGGCATGATCAGGACAGGCGAGGAGCAGGCAGTAGTAGAAGCAATATTTTCAGTTCCCGAAAAATCTGTTCAGGGCGAGCAGTTTGATTTCCGCAGAGAACTGGAAGAGTCCGGTGTAGCTCTTGATGATGAAATAATTGTGCGTTGTCAGGTTTCACGCAAAGGTCGACAAAAAAGGCACATTAACGGTGTATCAGTAACAGCAGAGTTTTTACAAAAAGTAGGCCGCCAATTAATAAATATCCATGGTCAGCATGACAATCAATCCCTGTTGCGTGTTTCATCACACCTGGATTTTCTGGATGGATTTGGGAAGTTGCTGCCTTTACGTCAAGAGGTGACAGCTTCTTTCCAGGCTTTGCAGTCCGCAAAGAAAGAACAGCAGTTTATGCAAAAACAATTTGCTGAACGAACTATACGAGTAAAAGAACTACAGGAAATTATTGAAGATTTATCAGAGTTAAATTATCAGCAAGCAGAAGAAAGTGAGCTCAGACAGGAAGAAAATCGTCTGACACATGTGGAAAAGCTCAGCGCGAATCTGGGTCAGGTACAGCATCAGTTGCAGGAAATGGATGGTGCAGTTTTAGAACAACTGGAACATTTGAGGAAAGTAATAAGTGAGGCAGAACAGATAGATCCGGAATGCGGAATAATACGTTCCGGAATTGAATCAGCACTTTTCCAGCTTGAAGACAGCCACCGTGAATTGCTTCGCTATACTGCTAAAATTGAAGACGATCCGAAACGCCTCGCCTGGATCAATGAACGCTTAAGTCGAATTCAACATTTTGAACGTAAATTCCGTTTGGAAAATGCAGATGAATTGCTGGATCTTTTAGCAAAAAATCAGCAGGAATTAGCTTCACTGGAAAACCTGGTTGAAAATGAACAAGAGATTAGCACGCGGATTGAGCGTTTAAGAAAAAAGCTGAACAAACTTGCAGCAAGTCTTTCTCAACAACGTTTCCAAACTGCTAAAAAAATGGATCTCTCAATAGTCGGTGAGTTGCATCAATTGGGAATGGAAAAGGCAAGATTTGAAACTCAAATTGCATCAGCGTCTTTAACAGCAGAAGAAGAGTTATGTACTGCCACAGGAATTGACCGAGTTGAATTTTTACTCTCAGTTAACCCTGGGCAGGAAATGCGGAGTCTTGTTAAAGTTGCTTCCGGAGGTGAACTTTCCAGAATAATGCTGGCACTTAAGACAGTTTTGACTTCACTTGATACAGTTGAGATTTTAATTTTCGATGAAATTGATACAGGAATCAGCGGAGCAATTGCAGAAATAGTTGGGCAAAAACTACACTCACTTGGTGTTCGTCACCAGACTTTGTGTGTAACTCATCTGCCGCAAATAGTCGCTTTTGCCGAACATCATTATCTGGTCAGCAAGAAATTAGCAGCAAATGAAACTTTCACAAATATTAGTCCTCTTTTGACAAAGCATGAAAGGGTAGGTGCACTTGCGAATTTAATCGGAGGACAAGAAATTAGTGAGCAGACAATTGAGTTGGCAAATGAAATGCTGAATAAGTTTCAAACAAAAAAAACTGTTCAGGACCCTTGAGTGAAAACAGGGAGAAAACGACAATTTGCATCTCTCTTGCTCAGTAGATAATTGTCAAAAAACGATATATAAACAGCTTAATGAGGTTTTTATATAAACTAATTGCTCATACTAAATCTGCTTGTTTAGTGACTTGTAAAAACTTAATAGCGCACTACCGGCCTTAATGTTAAGCTCACAAAAAACTTGCACACGTTTTGGCCATACCATAATTTGAATGAAGCAAATATAATTAAATAAAATCAAAAAGAGTTATACAGGAATAATAAATGACAGAAGAAAAAAATGAAGAAAACGGTGAATTGGACAGTATTTCGAGTAAACTTCTCAAGTCACGTACAGTAATTATTTCCCAACAGGTGGATTCAAAATTATCTGCAAAAGTATTGAGTCAGCTCGTTCTGCTGGAACAAGAAGGGCCAGAATTACCGATCACGGTTTTTATCAATTCTCCAGGTGGAGAAATATTTTCCGGCTTTGCTATTTTTGATATGCTCAAATTTATCACTTGTCCTGTAACAACTATTGTGACAGGATTTGCTGCGAGCATGGGTTCAATTTTGAGTTTAGCGGCAGACAAAGGGCGTCGATTTGCGATGCCGCAATCAAAGATAATGATTCACCAACCTTTGTTAATGGGATATCAGGGACGGGCTTCTGAGTGTGAAATTCAGGCACGTGAAATTTTAAAAACACGTGACCATTTGGTTCAGTTATATGCAGATAAAACAGGTAAAAGTCACGAAGAAATAAAAAAAGCACTTGACCGTGATAATTGGTTTACCGCAGAAGAAGCACTTGAATACGGTTTGTTAGACAAGGTGGTACATTCTCGTGCAGAATTAAATTAATTTTTTCGTTTATTAATTAAAATGAAGTGCATCGGTGCTTGTGTAAAGTCACAATTAACAAATATTTATACTGCACTAGCATTGAGAATATTTTAGAGTTATCAATTTAAAAAACATTATTGAAGATTAGCATTCAGGATTCATTGACTGCATAGAAAAGTATGGCAAAAAATTTAATTATTGTAGAATCACCGGCCAAAGCCCGGACAATCAGTAAATTTCTGGGCAAAGACTACACGGTCACTGCTTCCATGGGGCATGTAAGGGATCTGCCTTCGAGTAAACTTGGTTTTGATCCAGAAAATGGATTTGCTCCTGATTATGAGATTTCCAAGAATAAGAAAAAAACAGTAAGTGAACTGAAGAAACTGATCGACAAGGACACAGTCGTTTACCTTGCAACCGATGAAGACCGTGAAGGTGAAGCTATTTCATGGCATCTGCTGGAAGCACTTGGTATACAAAAACGTCCAGTTAAAAGGATTGTTTTTCACGAAATAACCAAGCCCGCGATTCTCAATGCGCTGAAAAATCCACGAGAAGTAGATCAACAGTTAGTTGACGCACAACAGGCACGCAGAATTCTTGACCGAGCTGTAGGGTATGAACTGTCACCCTTGCTCTGGAAAAAAATCAAACCTGGACTTTCAGCAGGCAGAGTGCAGAGTGTGTCAGTCTATATTTTAGTTGAACGTGAAAGAGAAATAAGAAAATTTATCCCGGAAGAATATTGGAAAATTCGCGCAGACTTTAGCGATTTTTCCGCAGAGTTGAAAAAGCTTGAAGGGAAGACCGCAAAAGTAGTCAATGAAACAACTGCTCTTGAGATCGAAGCCAGCATAAAGCAGGGTGATTTTGTGGTGAGTGAAATCGAAGAGCGAATGGCAAGCCGCAAACCAGGCGCACCGTTCACAACCTCAACCATCCAACAGGAAGCGTCTGTAAAACTCGGATATTCCGTCAAACGGACAATGGTGGTGGCTCAACAGCTTTATGAAGGAAATTTTGAGATTCCGGATTACAGCGGTGGTTTGATCACCTATATGCGTACCGATTCAGTAGCACTTGCGGAACAGGCTCTGACACAGGCACAGGAAGTTATAAACGCAGAATATGGTGTAAAATTTGGTTTGAAAGAACCGCGAAAATTCAAGAACCGTACAGCAAACGCACAGGAAGCACACGAAGCAATTCGTCCGGTTGATCTTTCCCTCAAACCGAGTACCGTCAAGGATCATTTGAGTTCAGATCAATTCCGACTTTACAGTCTGGTTTGGAAACGTACCCTGGCCTCTCAGATGGCACCTGCAGAAATTGCACGCACCACCTTGAAGATAGCAGCCGGAGCACAAAAAGAGTGTCTTTTTGTGGCAAAAGGACAGCGCGTAGTTTTTCCTGGTTTT
>JABGPG010000157.1:0-30395 GCA_018645085.1 Deltaproteobacteria bacterium | reverse complement strand
TAGGCTTTACTGCGAAAATTGAACGCAACTTTGACCGTATCGCAAATGGTGAGGAAGAATGGGTTGAGATGATGGGTGGTTTTTACAAACCATTTCACGAAAGAGTTGTAGAAAAAGACGAATCTGTTACACGTGCTGAAGTTCTTAAACGCAGAGAATTGGGTACTGATCCTGAAAGTGGAAAACCTGTCAGTGTAAGTATCGGCAGATATGGACCAATGGTGCAGATAGGTACTCGTGAAGATGAGGAAAAGCCGCGCTTTGCCTCTCTACCGGACAACCTCAATCTCAAAGATGTAAGCTTCGAAGAGGCTATGGAATGTTTCGCCCTGCCGCGTACACTTGGAAACTACGAAAACGGTGAGGAAATTATAGTCAATAACGGACGTTTCGGACCTTATGTAAAACTTGGAAAAAATTTCTTCTCCCTGCCAAAAGGTGAAGATCCGCTTAAAACAGATTTAGCACAGGCGATTGAGATTGTCCGTGAAGGTCTGGAGAAAAAAGCAAAAAGCACAATTCATGATTTTGGCGAAATTCTCGTACTGGACGGACGCTACGGACCGTATATAAAGTCCGGAAAGAAAAATTACAAAATACCAAAAGGAATTGAACCTGCAAGTTTAGATGAAGCTGCGTGTCATAAAATAATTGCGGAGGCCCCGCCGCCAAAAGCTAGAGGCGGGAAAAATAAAGCCACCAAAAAGAAGACTGCTCAATGACTGTACCTGAGTTGATCGTAGAAACAATACCAGTCGGCCACATTCAGTGTAATTGCACCATTTTGGGTGATCCTGTCAGCCGGAAAGCAATTGTGGTAGATCCTGGCGGTGACGCTGAAATGCTGATTGCACGTTTAGTTGAGTTAGATCTTCAGGTCGAACGTATTATCCACACACATGCACATCTGGATCATTTTCTTGCCTCCGGAAAAATGAAAGAAGCAACCGGAGCAAAATTGGCTCTGCACCGTGATGATTTGTTTCTCTGGGACATGCTGGAAGAGCAGTGCCGGATGTTCGGAATTCCTTTTGAAAAACCTCCACCGCCGGATCAATGGCTGGAGCATGAAGAGGAAATTGAAGTAAAAGGTGTACAGGGCAAGGCCCTTCATACGCCCGGGCATACTCCAGGTTCAATGTGTTTTTTGTTTGAAAAGCAAAAGCTGCTGATTGCCGGTGATACTTTGTTCCAGGGTTCTATCGGCCGTACTGATTTATGGGGCGGAGACTATCAGCAGATCGAGAAATCCATTCAGGAAAAACTATACACACTTGATGAAGAAACTTCCGTGATCACCGGACACGGTGAGTCAACTAGCATTGGATATGAGATGCGTAGTAATTCTTTTGTAAGGGCTTGAAGAGTCTTTTCGCTATAAAAGGAGACAGTCTGAGGGAAGCCAAGCAGGAGCTTAAAACAGCATAGTTAGGGTTATTAAATTAGCTGTTGTCTTTAAAGTTCAAATTTATCAATCAGGAAATCATCGTATTCATCAGCAATTACTGCGATACTGGCAATGATCCATTCCAGTTCCTCAGGATCTAGTCCCTGCACAGGACGGAGATAACTTAAGATGAGGTGCTGATTGCGTATGCCAAAACTCACCCCTTTTAACTTCAGTGTCCCGTTAAGTTTAAGCACATATTCGTTGACTTCGGCGTTTTGTTCTGGATACGGAAAAAGATTTGCCGCAACTACCAATTCTGCATTTTCCTCATTGTTTGTGAGAAAAATCTGCACCTTAACTGAGCCGCTTACAACCCACCACTCGTTTTCATTGACGAACTCTTTTTCCGCATCTCCGCATTTATGCAGAAAATCGGTAATCATCGCGCTGTATTGATTCATTCTCCTCCGTCTTAGAGAGCTTGAATGGAAAACATGCTGATAAAACTAGTTGCTGAAAATTGTTTTTTATTCATCAGCTGCAGTTTTTTCCGGAAGATAATTCAGCAATTGCGCCGCCAGACCAGCAAAAAGGAAAGTCATAACAGAGCCTGGAATAGTAGCAATGAAAATAATCCATGGAAAAAGAAAGAGATAAAAAACCTGTTCAGAAATCATAAATGGTCCTTGGTTTATGTGTTTAGCGACGGTTTTTTAACCGTCAATAACTCTTTGGTTTGCAAATTCAATAATACACCTTTATCATAATTTACTAATCAGAGGAGGGATTAGTCAATCTAATAAAGACAAATTGTGTTAAAATCTGTTACTTGTTGCTGAAAAATACAATTTAATTGAATTGAAAATCTTGATCGTTTTATGAAGTGACGACTAGCAGGCTGAGTTACAGCAGTACACAGGCAGCAGATTATTCTTGTACAAAGCATGTTTTGTTAAGTTTATTGCATAATTTCTGTTTCTTCATATTTTAATATTTTCTAAAAACGTCAGGTCGACAGGAATCACTGCATTGGTCAGTACAAAACTGTGGGATATTATAGTTAGCTTAAGATTTATTTTCGAGACAAATATATTCCCTAATTACATTTGAGTTGAAATTCATGGCAGAAAAACAAACTTCGCAATTTTATCCTGTTCAGGAAGGATTCATTCCAATCATCAAGATCATCGGTGTTGGTGGGGCCGGAGGTAATGTGGTCACACAAATGGCAGAAGAAAATTTTGACCAGGTTGAAACTATTATCTGCAACACTGATATCAAAGCCTTAAAGCGTAACAAATCACATAAAAAGATTGAACTAGGGAAAAAACTGACACGCGGCATGGGTGCAGGTGCACGGCCGGAAGTAGGTGAAGGTGCTGCTGAAGAGAGTCTGGCGGAAATTAATGATGCAATTGAAGGCGCGAACATGATTTTCATTGCTGCAGGAATGGGTGGAGGAACCGGAACTGGTGCAGCTCCAACTATTGCACGGATGGCAAAGGAAAAGCAAATTCTCACTGTCGGTATAGTTACGATTCCGTTTTCATTTGAAGGAACTAAACGCAGGAGTTCGGGGTTGGCTGGTGTTGAGCGTCTGCGTGAATTTACCGATACACTGCTTGTTATTCCAAATGACAAACTACTTGATGCCAGTACACAGAACACGAGCTTCCTAGAGGCTTTTCACATGGTTGATATGGTGCTGATCAATGCCATCAGGGGAATTACCATGCTGCTCAGCGGAGTCGGAGACATCAATGTTGACTTTGCAGACGTACAGACCATCATGAAAGGTATGGGTAAAGCTGTCATAGGTCGTGGTGTGGCAAAAGGTAAGGACAGAGCACTGAATGCTGTGGAAGACGCTTTACATGGTTCTCTGATGGAGGATACAGACATCCGCGGAGCAAAGGGTATTTTGGTACATGTGAGTGGACCTAAAGACACAAGTGCTTTTGAAATTCAGGAAGCAATGTCGCTCATAGAAGATATGGCAGACGAAGACGTTGAGTTAATCTGGGGCGCCACCTTTTCTGATTCTGCAAGAGATGAAGTTACGATGACAGTTATTGCTACCGGATTGAGCTGATTTAACTTCCTTTACGCCTTTTCACTTCTTCCCCTTTCCAGATTATTGAAAATGAGCGGTATCCAGGTAAAGCTTTATCAGACAGACAATGGACCTTGTCCATACCGGGATGACAAGACTTGGCACAATCTTTCTTTCCAGACAAGCGAGCTTCCTCCGGACGGTTACACATCATTATTGAATCAAGGCTTCCGCCGTAGCGGTCTTTCCATTTATCATCCAGTTTGTTCAGACTGTCAAGCGTGCATTCCGATTCGTGTGGATGTACAAAATTTTTCACAAAACAAAGGTCAGCGCCGTACTTGGCGTAAAAACAAGGATGTACGGGTTGAACATCATCCGCTGGAATTCAATCAGCAGGATTTTGAGTTATATCAGCGATATCAAAAAGATTGGCATAAACTTGAAACTCCAGTTGATGAAACTGAGTACTATGAATTTTTAATTGAATCTCCGGTGACTACAGAAATTTTGCGTTATTATTCAGCAGACAAACTCATTGGTGTTGGTTGGATAGATCGTTTAGCAGAATTGATCAGTTCAGTTTATTTCGTTTTTGATCCGCAATTTGTCTCAAAGAGACTCGGAGTTTTTTCACTACTTTATGAAATTGAATATGCCCGTTTTCTCGATATCCGCTGGTTATATTTAGGATATTGGGTAGAGAACTCACCCAAAATGAATTACAAAGCAGATTTTCAGCCTGCCCAAATTTTGCGGGATTCACGCTGGATACCTTTTAAAGCACAGCAAAAATAAACTCACCTGTACCAGCGCATACTAATGACTGAAGCCAAGCCAGAATTTACCCACCTTTCCGGTGGTGATGTACCACGGATGGTCGATATATCCGCAAAAAATGTAACTGAACGTACTGCGGTCGCTGTGGCACGTGTTCACTTGGGACAAGAACTCTCCGAACTATTGAAAGAATCCGGAAGTACAAAAAAAGGTCCTGTTCTGCAAACAGCGGTTATTGGAGCTATTCAGGCCGCAAAGCGGACTTCCGAATTGATCCCTATGTGCCACCCTTTACCGCTTTCAGGAGTGGATGTGGATATTAAACTGGAGGGTGAATATGCAGTTATTCAGGTTACAGCAAAAACCAGCGGACGTACCGGTGTTGAGATGGAAGCACTTACTGCTGCTTCTGTAGGGGCACTGACAATTTACGATATGTGCAAATCTGTCAGCAAAAGTATGGAAATTGAATCGATTTGTCTGTTGGAAAAAACTGGTGGAAAATCAGGAGACTACCTGAAACAATCTTAACAAAAATTTCAACCGGAATTTTACAGCACTTAAGTTATTTGAAAGAAACTTCCTGTCCTAAATTGTCTGAAAGCAGATTCGCTAAACACTGGTAAAATTCTTGCTGTTCTGCATTTGCGAACCAGATTTCTTTTTCCGGTTGAAATTGAAAATGCCAGCCTTTTGAATTTCCGGCCAGCCAAATTTCCTTGATTGCTCTCTGGGTGTTGATCACAATTTTTTTACCATTTTTTTCAATATTGACCATAAGTTTATCTGGTGATGGGTCATAGTCAATTTCGTCTTCAAACTCGTCAAGTTTTTCCTCGACCCTTTCGAATAACTCTGAAATTCTTGCAAAATATTCTTTATTTTCCATGGTATATTTTAAGTGTTTGATTGATCTTGATTTTGTAAAAGTACTGTTCCAGCAAAGTAATTGATTTTCGTAAATCTGTGCTAAATTCCGAATAATTCTCACCGTGACGCTAAGTGAATTGCTGTACGCTGAAGTGTAGTCTATGTCAATAATTTGTGCTACAGATCAGGCTGTCAAAACACTTTAGGCATTTGCCTGAACAGAGAAAAAAATTAAAAGCATAAAGTATCCTAAGCTGAGTGCTTTGATAGTCAATACAAAAAGACTTTCTTTCAAATTGCGTTTTTTTACAAATATTTCCAAAATGAAATGTTTAAAGCAGACATCTGACAACTTTTTCAAACAAGAGAAATTAATAATGCGTAAAATTCTGACTCTATTTTTGACACTATGTTTTTTAACAGGAATCTCCACTTCAGTTTTGGGCGGAGGTCTGGACAATACTGATTCGCGTTATCCTTCACGTCAGTATCGGCGTTTTCTACTGCCGAATCAAATGAAAGTAATGCTTATTTCTGATCCGACACTGCAGCGCGGAGCTGCTTCGCTGACTGTCGGAGTTGGTTCAATGAGTGATCCTGCGGAACGTTTCGGACTGGCACATTTTCTGGAACATATGCTTTTTCTGGGAACTGAAAAATATCCGGAAGAAGGCAGCTATCAGCAATTTGTTTCAACGCATGATGGTTTCAGTAATGCCTATACTGCAGATGACCGTACAAATTATCACTTCGAAATTGATCCGGAATATCTTGAAGAAGGTTTGGACCGTTTCTCACAATTTTTTCTTGCACCTTTGTTTAATCCGGATTTGGTGGAACGCGAAAAGAGAGCAGTTGAAGCAGAACACTCAAAAAATATTCCGAATGATTTCCGGAGAATATTCCAGGTAAAAAGAAAAGCATATGAAGAAGGACATCCAGCCCGGCATTTTGCCACAGGCACGCTGGAAACACTGGATGGAGTCAGCAGGAAAGAGCTGCTGGGTTTTTACCGAAAGCACTATTCAAGTAACCAGATGATGTTGGCAGTAGCAGGGCCTCAGGATCTCGATACCTTGCAAAGCCTGGTCGCTCCGCGTTTTGCAACTGTGAAGAACCGTAATCTGCTGGAAAACCGAGTTTCCGCTAAATATATGAAACCTGATCCGCGGTTCCGCTTAATGCAGGTTAAAACTATCAAGGATACACGTTCATTAACCTTGATGTTTCCTTTATCACGCACCTTACATTATTACAAAAGTCAACCGCTGGGAATGTTGGGTTTTCTGCTTGGACATGAAGGTCAAGGCAGTTTGCTTTCACTGCTGAAACGTGAAAACCTGGCGACAGCTTTGTCTGCGGGCGGCGGTACTTCCAACAAATCATATTCGAGTTTTGATGTAAATATTCAACTCACAGCTAAAGGTCTCAAGAATTATTCAAAAGTCATCCGCAATGTTTTTCAATATTTGCGTTTGCTGCGTAATACAGGGCTGCCGCGTTATGTTTATGATGAAGTAAAACTGATGTCTGAAATAGACTACGGTTTTGCTGAAAAACCTGAAGGGACTTCGCTGGTCAATGTTTTTTCAACGCTGATGATGTATTACCCAATGCGTACTGTAGAAGTTGCTCCGTACATTATCAAGGAATTCAAACCACGTATTTTTGACAGTCTGCTTTACAATTTGACACCGCAGAATATGCTCGCGGTTTTGGCTGCACGTAAGCTTAAAACAAACGAAAAGGAAGAGTTCTATGGAGTTGAGTATTCGCTCAGCTACAGCCAGCCCAAGTGGATGAATAAATGGCGTAACTCAAAAATAAATTCTGCTTTGAAACTTCCGCAAGCAAACCCATTTCTGCCGAAAAGCCTGGAGGTGCTGGCTTATAAAGGTTCACTTCAACTTACTCATCAATCGCTTGCAGGGCTACGGAAGGAAGGTCTGAGTGCCGGAGTGCTAAAACGTCTGGAAAGCGCACAGGGTGAATTGTGGGCATCGTGGGACGAGATGTTGACTGCAGTGAATATTCCACCTCAGGCAGACTATGCGGAAGCCTTGAAGGAACTGCTGCGTAAACATGCATTGGGGAAGCCGCAAATATTACGGGATGATGAATTTGGAAAAATATGGTTTCAGCAAGATTATCGCTTTGAGACTCCAAAAGCCCAGCTGATGTTCAGGATAAATTCTGCGGAAGTTTATTCTTCACCGCGTAATGCAGTCCTGTCACAACTTTATACTGACGCCATCCGAGAAGGTTTCAATGAATTCGGCTATCCAGTCCGTCTCGCAGGTTTGGAATACGGTATCAACGTTGACAAGGAAGGCATAAACCTGACCTTCAGCGGATACTCCGACAGAATTCAGCAACTGGTAAAAACGGTTGCGGGTCGGTTGAAAAAAATATCAATTGATCAAAAAACCTTTAATACTCTCAAGGAAGTTCGGCTGCGCCGTTACCAAAATTTTCATTTCCAGCAACCATATCAGCAGGCATTTTATTACCGCAGTTTGCTGCTGGAAGGTAGAAAATTTTCAATCATGGATTATGAAAAAGAAATTAAAAAAATAAAACTGAAAGATTTGAAAAAATTTGCGGCTAAACTTTACGATAATATTTATATTGAAGGACTGGCATATGGGAATCTCCGTGCTGAAACTGTAAGTGAAGCTGCGGAAATGCTGCGTAAAAAATTAGCCGCTAAACCATTAGCAGAAGCAAAACGTTTTATCAACACTGTGCGTCAGCTTAATGCAGGAGATTCACATACTTACACCCGTAAAATGCAGGTTGAAAATTCCGCAGTGGTAATTGACATTCAGCTTGGACAACGCAGTCCTGAATTACAGGCTGCATTAATGGTGCTCGACAGCTTAATGCAACCTCAGTTTTATAATGATCTCCGTACCAGTCAACAACTGGGTTATATCGTGAATTCCGGGATGACTGTGCTCGAAAAAACTTTAGGACTGATCTTTATCGTTCAGTCCGGTGAGTACAATACAGCAACGCTGGAGCAGCGGATGGATGCATTTCTCCTAAAGTTCAATGATTCCTTAAAGGAACTGCCTGATGCAGAACTTAACAATATAAAAAAATCGGTGCTGAACAGTAAACTGCAGAAGACAACTTCCGTAACAGCAGAAGCTGGACGGCTGTTCACGCTTGCTTTTGAAAAAAATGCGGAATTTGATGCCAACAGTCAAGAAATAAGAGCTCTGGAAGAACTGACACGTGAAGATATTCTGGATGTTGTAAACAGCTATCTGCGTCCTTCAAAGCAGCGCAAGTTGATTTTAAGAATGAGCGGTAAGGATCATGCTGCCGGAGATTCTGCCGGTGAACTTATTTCTTCAATAGCAAAATTTAATGCGCGTTATGCATGTCCGGAAAAATGCCTGCCGTGATTTCTACAGGAGAAAATGGTACTGCAGTTAGTTTTTTGCTCAGCGAATTTTGTTTTACGAATGATGAGCTGGAATTGTAAAACCTTTAAATTTTTGCTGAAGTAAGGAAGCTAAAAAAGTTTTTAAGCGTTGTGGTATGAACTTTGCGAGTATTTGACAAGGGAAGCTATAAATTATCATCATAACTCAACAACTTTGAAATGGTTACAGAAAACGGTGTCAGCCTTAAAGTAGATCCGCAGAGACGTATCGGCGTTACTGACGTAATAAATATGCTGAAAGGATTGCGTAGTGAAGCCGTAATTAAGATCGTCAAAACTACTGAGCCAAATGAGCACAAAGTTGACACCGAACAGTCACAATCGGTGATTAGTGCCGCAGATAAATTTAACCAGTCCTCTACAGTAAAAGGCAATACTGAATTGCCTCAGATTCGTGAACTCAACGAAATTGCTGCTTTGCTGAGGAGCATGGATGTTCAGCAGAACCACTTTGGCTCCTAAAGCAAATCCATTTTTTTAAGCCTCTTCCTGTAGGAACCCACAGCACTCTCCGGAATTTCAAGTCCTGCCTCTTTGGCGATTCCACAAAGTATTTTGTCAGAAGCACGCGGACGTTCACGCAGCAGTTCAAATAAATAACTCAGTGTTTCTGTATCAAGCATACTGTGCAGCGGTTCTTGGAGTTCTTCAACTGCGTCACGGCTGATGTTATATGCCTGAGCAATCTCCTGGGTGTCCTGTTCTTCCAGCAGTTCTCTGATTTCACGCTGTTCAGCAAGACTAAGTTGATCGATATTTCGTGGAACACTAACTCCGTGCTTTTTACACCAGCGCCGGATTGTGCTTTCTGTTATTCCTGCTTCCGCAGCAATTTCTTCTAATGCTTCTCCGCTTGCAATTCTTTCAACCAGTACTGTCTGTTCTGCAGGTGAAAACCGTCTTGTTTTTATTTTCTTGATCACCGGTTCTGCAGCTCCGCTTTTTTTGGCAACCGCTTTGACAACAGCAATTGTAAGCCCAAACTTTTCTGCAACTTCAGAGACACTTTTTCCCTGATCCAACTCAATGGCAAGCTCTATCTGCAGAAGTTCTGCTTGTAGTTGAGTAGTTGAAGCAGCCATTAAATTTTCTATATTAAAGTGTAGAAGCCAAAATTATTGTAGAAAACAAATAATTAAATGGCTCCTTTTTGCGAACATGGTCAAGACATTCTTGACAAGATGCTCTCCCTTTGCGATGCTGTGAGCAGGTAATGGGAGTTAGTTTCTGGATTTTTCAGTATATTTTGAAGGAGACAACCATGTTGTTGAGAGTTTATCATTTTATAAAGTCATCATTGAACTTTTTCAAGGAGTACCACAATGGATGAAACAATAAATTCAATTGCAGAATATCGTTTAATTCCGGAATATCTTGAAAAAATAAGTGAAGAAGGCAAAGTCTGGTTGGCCCGCGCTATTGTGAATATTTTAATTGCTGACAAACAACTCGTCACTGAAGAAAAAGGATTTTTCAAAGATGCAATCATGATGATTGAGAATGATGAAATTCGCGGTGAACTGATTGAATCAATTAAAAACCGCGAAAGTGTGGAACTGGGGGAATTAAACACGGACCGTGAATTTGCAGGACATTTTTTCTTTTTACTGGGGATGGTCATTGCGGCTGACGGGAAAGTCAAAAACTCAGAAGTTAAGATGCTGAGCTCAATTTGTGGCAAACTCGGTTTTCCCGCAGAAACCGCAAAACAAGTTTTGCATTGGGTGACTGAGATGATAAGACTCAATAATGACAGAAATCAGCTAACAGAACTGCTGAAAGATATAAAACCTGTATTTGTCTTAAAATAAGTTTCTCCGTTAAACTCCTGAATTAATATTTTTAAGCTGAAAATTATATGTCACTACTGATAAGTCTTCCGGAATCAATGGGCCCCCGAGCTTTGTGCTCTGCACTCCTGGATCTTGAGCCGGAGATGAAAATTGTTACCGGACACGAAAATGTGCAAAATCCCGATGAAGTTGAGTTTGCGGTAGTCTGGAATCATCCGGAAGGTCTTTTACTGAATTACCCTAATTTGAAAGCCATTTCCTCTTACGGACATGGAGCGGACGGATTGCTGGCGGACAGCAAACTTCCTGAAGGTATACCGCTTGTACGTTTAACAAATGAAACAATGGCTGAGTGGATGAGTGAATATCTACTGGCGGTTGTACTTTTACAGAGACGGCAATTACTTCAGCATGCAGAAAATCCGAATTTCATTGAATGGGGAATCGCCGCACGGCATCCTGGAAATCAACTAAGCATCCTTGGTTTGGGTTATTTGGGAAAGGCCGCCGCGAAAGTGTTTTTAAAAAATGGATTTGAGGTGGCCGGCTGGAGCAGAACACCCAAACAAGTCGAAGGTGTGAGTAGTTTTTCCGGAAATGACGGCTTAACTGAAATGTTGAAAAGCACGGATTATCTCGTAAATTTACTTCCACTGACCACTGAAACCACTGATTTGCTGAATACGGAGACACTTTCAAAACTGAAACGCGGTGCATATCTGATCAATGTAGGACGTGGACAGACACTTGTGGAGGAAGATCTTATTCCTTTATTGGATGACGGGCAGTTGTCAGGTGCCTGTCTGGATGTGTTCCGCACAGAACCTCTTGCGGAAGAACACCCTTTCCGCAAACACAAAAAAATTCTGATCACTCCTCACAATTCCAGTTCCACGCCTGCAGATTCGGTGGCCCCGCAAATTCTCGAAAACTACAAACGTGCCGTTTCCGGTCGACAACTGTTAAACCAGGTTGACTTAACACATGGCTATTGATCCATGAATTTCCGCTGCTACTTTCAATTCCGCAATTTATTTTTAATTTTCTTAGTGATTAGTTCAGTAGGGTTGGCCTCTTGCGGTTTAAGGACTGCACCACATAACCTTCCGGAAATAAAACAAAAACCAACATTAAGCGATTTTAAAGTGCAACAGCGTGGTGAGAGTCTGCGTTTATCCTGGGTTATCAATGAAAATGAAAGGGCTGCTGCTTTAAATAAATTTGCTGAACTTGCGGAAATTCAGGATTATTTTCTGCTCAAGGAATCGAAAATAGCGCTCGACTGTCCTGCTTGTGATCCTGAGGAGCTGCCGCCTTTACGGATCTTAATTTCGAGTAAATCAATTATACGTGAGGGCAATCATTTGTATTATTATTTAGCACTGCAGGACCAAGATTTGAGTTTGCAGCAATTCGAACTAAGTCACTTCGGTCCCGATGATGAAATTCTGTCTCCTGCTAAAACAGTTAAATTCCGACAAAATAAGCTGTTCCCAAAAGTGCCTGCGTTAAACTTGAAAATCATCCAAATTGAGGATGAAAAACAAACTATACGCTTTGCTTTTGGAAAAGTGATTGTGAAAAAAACAACTGTACTTGAAGACATTGCTGTTAAACTGCAGCCGCAGGAAAAAACGGAGACTGATAGTTCAGAGCTTATTTTGCCTGACAAACAACCGGAAACACGTGCCAGGACTTTTATCATGAGATTCTCATGGCCGCAAATTGCTGATAAAGGTTTAAAACGTCTTCAGGGACAGGGAAGTTATTTTGCAGAACAGCAGAAATATCAGGTAAATCTTTACCGTATACGCAATGGAGAAAAATGGCCGGAAACTCCAATTAACAGCAAATCCAGCTCAAATAATTACTACCTTGATAAACTTAAATTGCAGATTTATCACGTCATTCGAGAGCAATTGAAAGACGCACAAGCGGACAACTCATCAGTAAAACTCCCGTTTTATGTTGATTTGCGAGGTCAAAATGGTGATACTTGGTTATATCAATTACGGTTGGTTGATAGTTTCGGAAATGAAAGTTCAGCATCTGAAACAATCACCGTTTATCTGCCGGAAATTAAAATTAATGGACAAAGTTTAAGTGAAAACGCTGATGTCCCACCCAATGAATGACCTGTGAAATTTGTTAATTTCTACTTATTAATACTGTTAAACGTTTTTCTTTTTTCCGCATGTACAGGAAATGGTGAAAACATTCAGCAACTGCTGCTCACCAATGATAACGTAAATAGTTATCTAGAGCAGCAAAAGGTGATTCTTGAAAGTGAAGAGGAAAATGTAGATGCACATTACAATTTAGCCAGATCTTATTATTTTATCAAAAATTACGAATCTGCAGAAAAGCATGCACGGCGAGCCACACGTTTTGATCCTTTTAACGCAGCTTATTATGAGTTGCTGGGCAGCATAGCTTTTGCTCTTGAACGTTACGGTGATGCGATTACAGAATTAGCGATTGCTGTCAGGATTGCGCCGGAACGTGTTTCTGCATATTTGAAACTGGCAGCAACGTATGAGAAGATTGATGATGACGGCAGGGCAATTTCATCGCTGGAGCAGGCACTGCAGATAGATCGGCTTTATGTAGAAGCGCTTTACCATCTCGCACGCATTTATTTGCGTCAACGCGAATTCGAGGGTTCCATACGTACTCTCGATACTTTGTTGAAGCTGGAGCCAAAAAACAAAGAAGCTCTGCTCATGAGAGTTCAATCATATTCGCTTCAAGGCAGTTACTATTACGCCCAGACTCTCGCGGAAGAAATGCTAAATCAGTTTCCGGACTACGCACCGATTCGGCGTGAATTACTCCGGATTCAATTCGCACAGCAGCAATGGCCTGAAGCACAGGCTTTACTCGTTCAACTGAGAACAAAAAGTACATTTTCTGTAGAAGATCAACTGATTGAAGCATATTTGCTTTTACACCAGGAGCAGGAAAAAGAAGCGCGATTACGTTTTAAAACTATACTTGAACAGCATCCTGAAAACGTGGATGCGATCATGGGCTTAGCAGTTCAGTTGTTGCGTAAGGGATTTTTGGAAGATTCACTTAGCTGGTTAACTCGTGGGCTGGAAATTAACCCGCGTCTTGCCAGAGCACATTATCTGCGCTCATCAATTCTGTTTCGGCAAGGTGATTATCTACAGGGAGATTTAGCGATCGGTAGAGCACTGGAATTAGACTCCGCCAATCCTTCTTATCAACTGCTGTTTTTACGCAGACAATTGATGAAAGGCGAATTATCCGTCGTTGAAAAGCAGTTAAAGCGTATACAGGAAAAACATCCGTTGAATACTGAAGCACTGCAATTGCAGGCGGATTTGTTTAAAAGCCGCGGTAATTCAGCAGAAGCTGAAAAACTGCTGCGTCAGGCAATTATGGTGCATGATTCTCCTTCAATACATTTTTCCCTGGCAAGGGTGCTTTATCAACAGAGCAAGTACCGTTCAGTTCTGGAAGTAACAACTCCGTTGTTAGCAGTTCTTTCAGGAAATTGGGAAGTCGTTTACCTGCATGCTCTAACTTTAAGCCGTGTTGGAAAATATGAAGAGGCGCTGGAAATTAGTCAGCCCTACCTTAAACGTAAAGAAAGCCAGGGTTATGCTCATCGTCTGGTCGGTGATCTACTACGTTACAAAAGCAAAGAGCAGCAAGCCCAGAAAATTTTCCAACAGGGATTGGTTCAGTTTCCAGGACACCTTTTTCTGGTAGATGCTTTAAGCGCGTCACTGGTCATGACTGAAGACTGGGAGCAAGTCATGGAATTACTGGAAACAACTCTGGAACAAAGTCAGCGTCTGTCCGGTAATCCGCCGATGCAGCTTTTGTTTCTGGACCGCTTAGGAGTCGCTTATCAGCGTTTAAAAAAACCTGAGAAAAAACTAAAAATATTACGTAAATATCATCAACAAAACGATCCGTTAACTGCGGCACAATTACATTCTTTGGAAGAGCAACTCTTGTTTCCGATTTCGTTACCTTCTCTTGATAAAGCATTGTCACCGTTATTGCTACCTTAAAAGCTCAACCTGAATTTTCACAAAACAACTTAGTTATATGGGCTCAAACAATAAAAAAACCAGCAAATACAAATCAGCATTTCATGCTGCTGAAGTAATGTCACACGACCTTTCCCTTCTGCGTGGGAAGAAGCAGCCTGCTTTTTTTGATGATTCAGGAATTCAGGGTCTGCTTTCCACTGAAGAGATTGAAGAAGAAGTTCAACAACTGAAGAAAGTAGATGTTGACTCATATATTCAACGTGTGGTGAATCCATCCGAATCAAAAAAACGTCCGAGTGCTCCAGAAGTAATTCAGCAGTTAGGCGGAAAAATGATTACGGAAGAAACCGAAGGACCGCTTTATACTGCAGAAATTGAATTTTTAATTTCCGGACAAACGCGAAGGTTAGGATTTATTGCCCAGAATCACAAAATACAAAATGGTGTCTGGGCTCCGAATCACCACCGGAAAGCCGCGGAAAAGGTGCGATTTTTTGCTTCGTACAGTATTCCTCTGGTAACTTTCATGGATACGCCGGGAGCTGCCGCCGATGCAGAAGCAAATCTGGACAACCAGTCGCACAGTATTTCATTCCTGATCAGTGAGATGGCAAATTTACAGTTGCCTGTCGTTGGTATTGTTTTTGGAGGTGGTTACAGTGGTGGAGCAATTCCTCTGGCCACTGCCAATATCCTGCTTTCCGTCAGGCAGGGTGTCTTCAACACTATCCATCCAAAAGGTTTAAGCAACATTGCACGTAAATATGATTTGTCCTGGCAGGAGTCAGCGAAACACATCGGAGTTTCTGCCTATGAATTACACTCTCAAGGTTATTTCGACGGAATCATTGATTATACTTATGATAAACCTCATCAGGCAAAAAATATCAAGGATGCAATCATCAGTGCTGTTGAAGCGACTGAAAATAATTCTTGCAAATTCTTAATTGAAAATGATTTTTTCTTTGATCATTATCGTGACAGCATCAATCATTATCTCAACCCTTCAAAACTTTTAATAGAAAGTAACAGAGTTACAGACCGCACACCAACAGGTACGCTCAATATTTTTGGTGATGTTTATCGGTTTTTGCGTTACCTCAAATTACGTCAACGAATTGTCAGCCGCTCCATTGATAGTTATGCCAGACTCAGTTCCCGTAAAACTCCTCTGGGTAAATTGCAGGAACGTCTTAAAAACGAACGTCAGGAAAAACTACAACAGTGGTATAAAACTCCGCTGGAAGTGCGATTTCACGAAAAACTGAACAAACGTTTTGAACAGTTTGTCAGTTCCCGTGAGGACCGTGAAAAAGATCGTGGACGTCTAGTTGCCTTTTTCATCGGAGATCCTCGCGAGAATTATAAAAAAGCGGTTGATGACCTGACTCTGGAAATCCTGCTTTACCTCTATAATTACTGGAAGGACAGTACTGCAGAAAACCTGATAGAACTGTACGAACAACTTGGAGAATTCACTCTCAATGACCTTCCGCCTAAGAACCCTAATTTACTGGACTTGTTAAAAACTACTGTTATTAATCAAAGTTTTAAGGAAAATTTCCAGAACATACTACTGTTTGATTTGCTCTACAATCAAGTCATAGAGGCACTTCCGACGATTGCAGATGAACTGAAAGGTACAAATCAAATTTCACAGAAATCTGTTGAACAGTTGTTTGAGCAGACAGTTGAAGGTGCAATGAAGGAATTTGAAAAAAATTCTCTAAAACTTGAAAGTAAATCAGTACGGACACAATTTTTTAAGTGGCTGGCAAATTTCATTGACGGTAAAGATTGTGATGAAGTTCTTGGTACAATCAGCGAATGGAAAAGGGTTGTCTTTCCGCGGATGAGTCCGCCGTTGTTTGGGCTTGTGCGTTATTATTTTTCCGGATTGTTGCCCTCGCTTTACGAAGCTCAGCAGAACAAAGGCCGCTTTAACGGAAAAATAACTCCACGTAACATTGGTATTAAAGATTTTTGGAACCGTCTCGATCAGTCTTACAAAGATTTGCTGATCCAGAATTTGTTACGAGGATACAAAAGCTCTGTTATCAGTTCAACTAAAGTCATTGAACATTATTTCACAGACTTTAAGGAACTGTACGCAGACAGGATAACTTCAAATCCGGTTAAATTTCCAGGATTCCGTGACGCGATTGAGCAGGCCTTGGATAATGGTGTTACTCCGTGTGGTGTGGTGACTGGGTTGGGAACTTTCACTAATGAAGTAAAAGTAGAAGCAGACGTTGATAAAAAAACTGCTCCTAAAAAGCAAAATACTTCTTACCGTGTAGGTCTGGTGGTTAGTAATGTAGAGTTTC
The DNA here is from genome assembly GCA_018645085.1 of Deltaproteobacteria bacterium. Taxonomy (GTDB): domain Bacteria; phylum SAR324; class SAR324; order SAR324; family NAC60-12; genus Arctic96AD-7. Next base: position 13,700 of record JABGPG010000157.1, on the reverse strand, counting down.
AGGCCGGAGCTTTCGATATGGCAAGCTGCGAAAAAGTTTGCCGCTTACTTGATGATTGCGCGCGTTTGAAATTGCCAGTCATCTTTTTTATCTCATCCGCGGGTATGCAAACCAAAGAAGGCGGCGGATCTTTATTCTCGATGGCTATTATCAATGAACGGATAACAAGATTTGTAAAAGATCTGGACCTTCCGATATTATGTTTCGGCTTTCGTGACTGTACAGGAGGTGCACAAGCGAGTTTCGTAACGCATTTGCTTGTGCGTACCTACTATTTATCAGGTTCACAAATTCCATTTGCCGGTCAATTGGTGGTGGAAAGCCACTTACCGGCTCATTCAACTTTGTCGAATTACCTTTCCACAAATCCTGGCACAATGGACGGTCTTGTCAAAAATCCTTTTGACACCGATATTGATCAAAAACTTTTGGAAATAGATCCGCAGATTCCGGTTGCGAAATATTCAGTCGAGGAAATTATTTCACGAGTCTTGTCTGGTGAATATCAGTTGTCTGTAGGTGATGAAGTTCAGACATATTCTACTCAGGAAAATTTACATACAGGTGAACTTAAACGTGTGCTGATTCACGCACGCGGCTGCACCGCGGCACGTTTGATACGAGGTGTTCAGGATGCCGGAATGGAAGTGGTCTTAGTTGCCTCGGATGCTGATATGGAAAGTTATCCTGCAACCTTGCTGCGTGAAAAAGACCGTTTGGTCTGCATTGGAGGCAACACACCGCAGGATAGTTATTTGAACGGAATGAGCGTAATCAGAATTGCAGAACAGGAGGAAGTAGATGCAATTCATCCAGGCATTGGATTTTTGTCGGAATCTCCGCATTATGCAAGAATTTGCCGGGAACACGGTTTTAACTTTATCGGACCGCGTGTTGCGAACATGGATAGAATGGGTAACAAGTCAAATGCAATTGCGACTGCCCAAAATTTAAAGATACCTGTTGTCCCTGGTAGTGAAGGTGCTTTAATGGATCCTGCACATGCTCTGGTTGTTGCCGCGGAAATTGGATTTCCGGTGCTGATAAAAGCGGCACACGGAGGAGGAGGAAAAGGTATTGGAGTAGTCAGAGAAGCAGGGCGCTTCAAATCAATATTTTCACGGATGTTTCAGGAAGCCCTGAGTGCGTTTGGCAATGGAGATTTGTATTTAGAAAAATTCGTCGGTTCGATGCGTCACCTTGAAGTGCAAATAATCCGTGACATGCATGGCAATTCTAAATTATTGGGAATACGTGACTGTTCGGTTCAGCGTAATTATCAAAAACTGATTGAGGAAACTGCTTCCGGAATTCCGAAAAATATCAGGGATCAGGTTTTTAATTATGCAGGTAAATTGATTGATGAAATTGATTACATCGGTGCAGGTACTGTTGAATTTATTTATGATCTTGATCAAAAATGTGTTTATTTTATGGAAATGAATACAAGGCTGCAGGTAGAGCATCCTGTATCCGAAATGGTTTCAGGAACTGATTTGGTGCAACTGCAGTTGGAAGTAGCTCAAGGTGACAATATTGGTGGACTGGATGTGAAACTCAATGGTCATGCGATTGAATTACGTGTGATTGCAGAGAAAATAGAACTCGACGATGAGGGTGAGCTGCGTTTTATTCCGGATCCAGGGCATGTATCGGAAGTGTATTTTCCGGAAAAAGCAAATGTGCGTGTCATTCAAACAGTTGCTACCGGCTCTGTAGTATCACCATATTACGATAGTCTGATTGCGCAGATAATCTGCTGGGGCAAATCACGCAAAGAAGCAATCAGCAGTTTGCTCGAATATTTGAAGGGAGTTAAAATTCATGGTGTCTCCACTAACTTAGCTTTGAACCGGCTAATTCTGCAGGATGTAGAATTTCAAAAAGGACGTTTCAGTACCAGATATTTGGTTGACTTGTTTGAACGGATTGATGAAAAGAAACTTCTTAGTGAATCCCAAAAAGATTCAGGGACTACTAAAAATGCTGTTGACCAGAAAGCCATTATGCTGGAAGGTTCAGATGAATTGAAGGTTCTCTCTCCGCAGATGGGTGGTTTTTACCGGGCTGCGTCACGTGAGGATGAACCATTTGTAAGTGAAGGACAGATCATTGATGTCAATCACATTCTGTGTTTGTTGGAATCAATGAAAGTCTACACGGAATTATCATTGGCAGACTACAAAAGCCCTGATGGAGAACCATTATATCTCGATGATGTGAAGTACAAAGTTACTCGGGTTATTGCCGAAGACCAGAACACTGTAAACCAAGGTGATTTGCTGTTTGTGATGCAGCCTGTGGATGCCTGATCTTGTTTCTGCTCTCATGAACGTACCTTTAACAAAAACTGTTGCCCCGACATCTAGCACTTCTACCAGTTTAGAACACATCCTAAAAGTAGTATCCACTGATATTGAGTTGCTTGAGCTAAAAATATTAAGTGATGTAAAGACCGATATCCCTTTGCTCAATAATGTGGCAGATCATATTCTGAGTTCTGGAGGAAAAAGGCTGCGCCCCGCACTTGTACTGTTAGGTGCAGAAATGTTTGACGGCGTGGATGAACGAGTCATGCAAGCTGCACAGGTAATTGAATATCTGCACACTGCAACTCTTCTGCACGATGATGTGGTTGACGGTGCGGAAACACGTAGGGCCAAGCAGGCTGTTTGCAGGGTTTGGGGTAATGAAGCCAGCGTTCTTTCAGGAGATTATTTGCTGTCCATGGCATTTCACCGCCTCACAAAATTGCGTAATCTGGAAGTGCTGGAACTGATGTCAGAAACAACAACAAAGATGGCACGGGGTGAGTTATTACAGTTGACTCGTTCCTTTGAGACAGCAAACGAAGAAGAGTATCTTGAAATCATTATCAACAAAACAGCCTGTCTTTTTGCAACTGCAATTAAAACTGGCGCCTTACTGGCTGGTGCCTCAGGTGAATCCGCAAATAAGTTGTATGATTACGGAATGGCACTGGGAATATCATTTCAGATTGTGGATGATGCTCTTGATTATGCAGATGAAAAGAAAACCGGAAAACCTGTTGGCGGGGATTTGCAGGAACGTAAAATAACTCTTCCTTTAAGTCACCTGCTGGGCCAAGCAAATGCGTCCGATAGAAAGCGTCTTGATTCGATCCTCTCCATGGAGGAAATAGCAAAACCACAGATTGAGGAGGTGATCGAGTTGATGCAGCACTATGGTTCTATCAGTTACACTTTAGAATTTTCCAGAAAACATGCTGCCGCGGCAAAACTGAGTATCGCAAATTTTCCAGAAACAAGGCTTACAAAATCCCTGTCAGATATTGCAGATTTTGTCGTTTCACGCCAGCTTTGAAGAATCCTTAAAAAGTTCTAATCAACAGCATTTGAACAGACACCGGCATTATTGCTTTCCGGACCGCGAATTTAGCTGGAGAGGAATTATAAATTTTTAGTTTCAGTTACAACTGCTCTGCTTTAGAAAATAAATCTTCCTATTTTTTCTGAGTAGAAAATGAGTGGCGGCTGTAAAGAGAACTCCAGCGGGCTGCTCGGCGGGCTGCTTCTCCTAGTGAAATTAGAATGTCTTCAATTTTGAGTGGTTTTTCAAAAAAATCATAAGCACCTCCCTGCATACATTGGATAACATGCGGTAATGTGCTGTGTGATGTCATTACGAAAATCTGCATCAGCGAATTCATTTCCTTGATCTGCATCAATAATTCCACTCCGCTCATCTCTGCCATCATGATATCTGTTATCACAACATTGAAGAAACTACGCTCCAGTGTGTTCAAGGCCTCTTCTGCGCTTTTGGCAGTGCTAACGTGATAGCCGGCTTTTTCCAGAGTCTGACGGAGAACCATGCGGATATTTTCGTCATCATCCACCACCAAAATGCTTAAATCTAATTTAGTTGTTTTTTTCATGGAATTTTCTTTAAGAACTTAAATATTCTTTTGCTGTTTTACTGAGTGAACGTATAAATCCAGCACGATCCGGTGCAACCATTGCGGCATTACCGATCAGTGCGGCATCGCAGGGAATTTTCAGCAGACTTATGATATCCTCCTGAGAATTGACGCAACTGGCGCTGATCAAAAGTTTTCCTGGCTGTTTTTTCCAACTTCTTAATTCCGGATTACGTTCCCACCACGATGAAATTACATCCACACTGCCAAAATCATATGTTTTAATCGGTTCTTCCGGAATCGCGGCAATTGCTCTATTGTTGATCATTAAAATGTCCGGATTAACCGCAAGTGCTCTTGGCAGTTCATTCTCCAGCGAACATTCCACAACTGCCTCCAGTCCGATTGTTTTTGCTTCAGCAATTATTTTAGCTAATTCTGCCTGCTGAAAATAATAAGCCAGAATTAAAGCCGCGCTCGCACCGCGTACACGTCCCTCCAGTAGTTGGTAAGGAGTTATTATGAACTCTTTATGCAACAAAGGCAAAACAGTTGCCTCACGCACAATTTCGAGTGTTTCAAGAGAACCTCCGAACCAGTTTTCATCAGTAAGCACAGAAATAGCTTTTGCGCCTCCTGTTACATAATCACGCACAACTGCTTCCGGATCAAGACTTTCTACATTTCTGCGTCCTGGTGCTTTTGATTTAACCTCTGTAATCAAAGATATTGGCTCCTCTGGTGCTCTTAATAAAGCTTTGCGAAAATCCGCTGCTTTTCCAAGTGCTTCTGATTGGCAGCGTAAAATTGTTTCAGAAATTATTTTCCGGCGTTGAGCAACTTCTTTTAATTTAAGATCGTGTAATTTATCTAAAAATGTTCTCATTGTTATGCAGCTTTAGAAAGTAGAAAAGCAGGATGCAGAAATAGCCAAAGTCAGCAACTGAAAGTTATACAATCGCTATGCCTTTAGCCTTCACTTATTTCAAAATATGATTTCCCTCTCAGTATAAGTTAAATTAACATTTCATGTCCTTATTTGTTCTATCTTTAGTTCTTTTTTCCGCCTTAATGCACGCCGGCTGGAATCTGTTTGTTAAACAAAGTCCAGATCGTCTGGTAACAATGGCAACACTGGATCTTGTCAGCGGTGTTATCGGCATTGTTGCACTACCGTTTCTGCCAATTCCACATCCTGAAAGCTGGCCTTATCTTTTTGCTTCGGTGATACTGCATTTAGGTTACCAGCTTTTTCTGGTTAAAGCCTACATTTATGGTGATCTGGGGCAAGTATATCCAATTGCAAGGGGAACCTCACCGCTCTTATTAGGTTTTGTTTCTGTGTTTTGGCTTGGAGAAGGACTTAGCACAAAAATGATGTTTGCTATTGGACTGATCACTCTGGGCATATTCAGTCTGATGTTTCGCGGAAAAATATTTTTTGGCCATACTCTACGTCCTGTTTTTTACGCGTTGGGCACAGGAAGTTTCATTGCCGCTTATACACTTACAGATGGATTAGGAGTTCGTTTTTCCGGAAACGCTGCTTCATACGTACTTTGGTTGATGGCATTGGAATGCTGGCCTTTGCTGGGAATTACGCTTTACCGGCGTAAAAGGACGTTGCTGAGTTCCCTCCGACAAAACTGGAAATTTGCTGTACCGGGAGGGATGTTGTCAGTTTCTGCATATGGAATTGTGGTCTGGGCCATGCAGCATTCTCCTATTGCTCTGGTATCGGCAATCAGGGAAAGCAGTGTGGTAATTGCGGCTTTGATGAGCATCTGGATTCTGAAAGAGGAAACTACAGCAAAACATCTAATCGCGGTTGCGATGGTCGCCGCTGGAGTGATACTGACTCGTATATAAGTTTCTCACATTTGCTGCAGTGATAAAAAGTAGCTAAACGTCAATTTGTCATTTCAACTATAAGGAGAAAACTTAATGATATTATAGTTGTAGTTTAGACAATATTTCTCGCTTTGTAAGTTATAACACGGTTTCATGACTTTTACAGGTTCATCATTTTTTCTCAAAATTTATAAATTAATTCTTCTGGTCTGTATATTGCAAAATTATAAATAACACCTCATTTTTAGCAGTTAATAAATGAAGGTGATTAGCTTTTATTTCAATAACATAGAAGGAGATGACATGAGTATTTCACGCGATCAAATCAATGAAGCAATGTCTAGATTCATGGGCTGCGGAGGTTCAATTCGACGTTTTGAAAGAGTAGTTGGTGAGCCGATTTTGGGCAGTGATATTTGGCTGACGGAGGACACTATGGAACTCGTCGAAACAAATGATTTTGATTTACTGGGATAATATCCAGTTTTGAACAATTTTGTGTATGTGTGACAGGCAGTTAAACAAAACACAAAAAGTATATAAGAATATTTTAACTACTCAGGTAAATTATGGATATTTCAAGTTGTCAACACAATGAAGCAATGGCCAAATTTTTGGTCAGCCGCTATGAACGGCTTGTTGGTGTTACTGTCATGGGCAAAGAAACTTGCCAGTCTGAGAGTACCTTAAAACGTATTCAAACACATGATTCCGATTTTTTTGGCTAGTAGTTCAAATTAAAGAGTTTTAAGTTTAAAAGTCCATCCAGTTCAGATTTCATGAAGTCCATCCAATACGCAATCATAGGCGGTACCGGAGTATATGACAGCGGTGTTGCCTCGGACAAGGTTTCCGTACGAACGGAATTTGGTGAGATTGAAGTAGATATTGCTGAATTTCAAGGTAACTCTATTGCGTTCCTTGCACGTCATGGCAAGCAACATGGAATCCCTCCCCACCTCATCAATTACCGTGCAAATTTAAAAGCATTACAAAAACTTGGAGTAAAGCAGATTTTCGCAACTGCTGCTGTTGGTTCTTTAAATCCGGACTTCCCCACAGGCTCACTGGTTTTGCTCACTGATTTTCTGGACATGACAAAACAACGTCCGCTGACATTTTTTGAAGGTGGTTCCGACGGAGCAAAGCACGTCAACATGGATGATCCGTATTGCGGAAATTTACGGCAAAAGTTGGGAGAGGCAGCAATTCAGCATAAGGTTCTTTTCAAAGGCGATGCGGTATATATCTGCACAGAAGGACCGCGCTTTGAAACTGAAGCAGAAATAAAGATGATGAGACAATGGGGGGCAGACGTTGTTGGTATGACAAGTGTTCCGGAAGTTGTTTTGGCCAAAGAACTTGGGATGTGTTATGCGTCAGTCGGGTTTGTGGTTAATATGGCCACCGGAATGGAAAGTGGTCCCATTCAACTCGCAGAAATTGAGGAGATGCTGTCGTTAAATAAAGAAATAATTAACCGGATGTTTTTAGATATCTTCTCAAAACAACCGGATCAGCAAAACTGCGCCTGTGCAGATTCAATTGTCTGTTTGTAGGAAGCAGCAACTTTTCGCCTGCTACTCACGTCTTTCAGTCTGTTCCAGCATTTTCCAGCGTATAATCGGAATATTCTGCAGGATTTCCACATCTGTTATGCTGTAAATCTCGGCTTGAGTGATTGCCCTGGCGTTACTGCATTTTGAATCACTCGAGATCAATTTTTCGCCACCCCAAAAATCACCTTTTTCCACTACATGCTGACTCTCTTTTTTATTGGCTCTACGGCTGATGAGTTCCACTTTGCCTTTTTTTACTAGCATCAGCCCATCGCATTCTATCTTTTCACCTTTCTTGAATTTTGTGAGTGTAATACTTTGAGCAATCTGACTTTGAATGGGCGAAGAAATAGATTCTCCAAATAACCATGTCTGCTGTAAAAATTCAATAGTCTCTTGTGTTTTTTGAATTTGCTCCAGCAGATGATTGCGTTTTACAAATTCATTGAACAAAACAGCTGGAATATTGAGGGTTTCAATATGACTTAAGGTGCGGTAAGTTCCTGTACTTTTCAGCCCAAAAATGACTGCTAGGTCGCCAATTAGAGTTCCGCTTGATAAAGGATAACTTGTTTTATCACGTGGAGAAAGCAACTCTGCTACGCCTGTCAGCACCAAACTGACATGCTTCGGTGTTTCCTGATCCCGGAGCAGGATAGTACCGGCATTGATAGATTCGCGTTCACAATTGAGCAGCATGTGAATTTCACCAATCTCTACGTTTGGATAATATCCCCGTAGATAGTCCGCTCCAAATTCCAGTGCATAATCCTCATGTCCTTCTATTAGCGTGTCCGTACTTCCAAAACTAACTCCGCAGCCGATTATTTTTTCTTCCTGCGTTAATTTTTGGGCGGTATGTGCCAAAATGATTTTTTCGGATTTATCATGTTTAAAATCAATTGCCTTACCGTGAATCAAGCCTCCGCCGATATCAATTTTTTTCACATCTACAGGATGGAGGTAGTCTTTCCAGACTTTTTTCAGAGTTTCAACACTGAGACCAGGTAGCTGCGGATTTTCTTCAACCATCTTTTTCAACACAGTGTGAGAAGAAATGTCTGCTAAATGAGCGTAAGTCGCATAACCATCTTCCCAAAGTGTCCGGAAAAATAAAATATTTGTTTCAACAGGATGCGGAGAATAAACTGGATTTACTTCAAGACCGTCAATATTGTTCCAGACATCAAGTTCTAAGTCACAAACTTCAAAAAAATCTTCAAATGCTTTTTCACTGATTGACATCAGAGCAGAAAGTTTTTTTGTTACTGATGCTCGTACAATCGGAGTTGTATAATACTTGATGCGGTGATTTGCACGTATGAGCGAAGTCAGCCCTGCAAAATGGTCATCATGGGCGTGTGTGTGAAAAATGCCTTCCACCTCATTCACGTCAACACCAATTGAGTTCAGCGTGTGTGCGATGTTTGGACCAACATCAATTAAATAAATTTTTCCCTGAAAACTGAGTACACTGGCCATGCAGGGACGGTCAATATCCCAGCCGTCACCTTCCCCTGTATGAACAACAGAGAAATATTCACGTTTAAAATGATGGTTCTCAAGTTGGTAAGGTGTCACATAACGTTCAGTTTTATCCAGATTTAGATTAATTTCTACGCTTTCATCTTGATAAGTGAATTCGTAACAATTCACACTTTTCCTTTGCACCGTTACACCATTTAGAACTTCCACAGGTTTCTCTTCGACAATTCTAGCTTCGAGCAGATCAGTACTTGAGCGAATTGCGCCAAAAGCAAAGTAGAGTTTTATCCGCATCATTTCTTCTGCAAGTTCCTGAGATACTCCTGTCTCCAGAATTTCCTCCAAACTCGTCAAACCGTAGTTACCCCTGTAGATGTATTTCATTTGGGCATTCACCACGTTCCTGCGTCCTATGAGCAGTGGTTTTGCACCAGTATTGTTGGGGTGATTCGGCAAAAGCATGCCTTGACGGTAAAGCATCTGCAGTACCGGAAACTCAGCTAAATTTGCAAAGTCTCCGTTTTGAACGCTTAAATCGGAAAGAAGAATTGCATTTGGTCCGGTTTCACTTGTCACTGAACCGTGAGGATGTTGAAAAGCTCCGGAGCCAGGTTCTAATGAACCAACATTTCGATCAAAAATATTGATTTTACCGGCTTTCATCAAATGCTTGACGCTGTCAGCGGGACAACCGCAAAGGACGTATAAATCAGCCTCTGGAACTTCAAGCCAGAATACACCTGCTGTAATTTGAGTTTTAGTGATTTTTGACATTCTGGTGCTCGTAAACAATGATCATTTTCTACAGTTTACAAAAAATTACCCGCCACTTACCGGAGGGATCAAACAATATTCCTCACCATCTGTGAGAACCGACTTTTTACTGACGTACTCATCTTGATGGGCTAATCTGGTTGACCTTAAAATAGCTGCCGCCTGAGGATATTTTTCTGAAAGAAAAGCTACTACCTCCTCGGCAGTACTTCCATTTTTTACTTCAAGCAACAGCGGTTCTGCTGAAATTGTTTCCTCGAGTACTGCGTAAAATATTAAATTAATCTGCACAAATCTATGAATTATTGAAAATTAAGTCAAACAAAATAAAACACCAGACTACTGCCATGTTGACTGCCGACATAAAAACCGCGGCGCTACCTGCATCCTTGGCTCTTCCGGATAATGGATGATGTTCTGTTGAAATACGATCCACAACTGCTTCAATTCCGGTGTTAAGCAATTCTACTATTAACAGCAAAATAACTGAACTGATTAACATAATTCTGAAAATCAGTGAAACCGGTAAAAGCAAAGCAGTTGGGATTAAAACTGCGGCCACTGTTAATTCAATCCGGAAAGCCATTTCATGATGCAATGTATCACGTAAGCCTTGCAAGCTAAAGCCAAAGGCTTTCCACAAGTGAAGTAAAGCTTTCATTGCCTAAGACCTCAAGCTCTTAAAGTTGCCTGAAATTCATGCTGCAGACGTTTGATAATTTTGTTGCGCACCTTCCCCACCTCTTTATCCGTAAGTGTCCTGTCAGTTGCCTGAAATGTGAGGGAATATGCTAAACTGCGTTTCCCTTCTTCCACCTGTTCACCTTCATAAACATCAAACAGAGTTGCTTTGCGTAGTAAGGGTTTTCCGCTTTGAAGAATTAACGGTGTAACTGCTTCTACCGGTAAACTTGCGTCCATCACAAATGCAAGATCTTCAAAAATTGGTGTGAAGTTGGAAATAAATTCCATCTGGTGATCTTCAACCGCCAGTTTAATGATCATATCCAAATCCAGTTCTGCAATACAAACAGCTTGTTCCGGAAGTTCAAAGGAAGCGCGAATTTTTGGATGTAACTCACCTGCAAATCCTAAAACATTTCCGTTCACCAATATCTGTACACAACGACCGGGATGGCATGGTAGTTCCTTTGACTTTTTCCACTCAATTCCGTCAAGATGCAATGCTCCTAAAAATTGTTCCAAAACACCTTTCAGGTCAAAAAAATCATAGTTGTCTTCTGACTGCTCCAGCCATGATTGAGTTTCACGGCTGCCGCTCATCAATAAAGATAGACGCTGCGGTTCATCCGGAAGTTTGTTTTCTTGATGAGGATGAAACACACTTCCGACTTCAAATGTTACCACTTTAGCTAAAAAACGTAAATTAGCGCGGGCAGTACTTAATGCACCTGGAAGAAGTGAACGGCGCAGGTGACTTCTTTCCTGGGAGAGTGGGTTTTTCAAAGGCACAAATTTTGACAGATCGATGTCTTTTTCCAATCGTAAACGTGCCTCGTCCATGGGATTCATCATGGAATAGGTGATAATCTCGTCCATTCCGGAAGCTACCAGGATATCCCGGACTCGTTCAGTAGCGTCCAGTTTTTGATTAATGTGCTGCGGAGGAAGAACGTCATTGAGCAAAGTTGACGGAAGATTTTCATATCCGTAAATCCTGACAATTTCTTCCACTAAATCTGCAGGAATATTGATGTCCATCCTGTGGCTTGGGACTTCAATCTTTAAAATGTTTTCGCCTGAAACTTTAAATTCCAGTGAAGTCAATATTTCCGTAATTTGTGCGGTAGAGATTTTTATACCCAGCAGATGTTCCACATAAGCTGGATCAAGTTCTATGGAAATAATTTCTTGAGGCTCTGGATACAAATCTCCGGCAATTGGCTCCAGAGTTCCGGAAGCATGTTCAACCATCAATTTTGCTGCACGTAAAGCTGCCTGTAATGTGCCTTCCGGATCAACCTGTTTACCGAATCTTTCGCTGGCCTCAGTTCTTAATTTCAGCACCTGTGAGGTGCGCCTGTTATTAAGGAATTCAAAATTTGCGGATTCCAGCAAAATATTTGTTGTAGTATCAGAGACCTCCGAGTCACTTCCACCCATGACTCCGGCAATTGCGATCAGTCCGGAATTGTCTGTAATCATGAGCATATCGTCATCTAATTTTCGTTCAACATCGTCCAGTGTGAGCAGAGTTTCACCTTTTTTGGCACGCCGCACGATTATTTTTGGTGTCTGCCCCTTGGAGCGTTCAATCAGTTTGTCGTGGTCAAAAGCATGTAATGGCTGTCCCAGTTCCAACATCACATAATTGGTGATGTCTACAATGTTGTTGATTGGCCGCATTCCAACCCGCAGCAGACGCTGCTGCATCCAGAACGGTGAGGGACCAATTTTAACATTTCTGATTAACAACGCGGAATAGCGTGGACAGATATCTGGATCTTGTATTTCCAATTCAACAAACGGTGGTTGTGTCACTACCTCTAGCTTTGCGACATCCGGTAAAATACTTTTAACTAACTTCTTTCCTGTCAATGCAGAAACTTCACGGGCCACACCTAACATTGAAAGCAGATGGCTGAACCCGCCTTTGATATCAAAGTGCAGAGTGGTGTCACCTAAATATTCCTCCAACAGTTTCCCGACCGGAGCATCTTCAGGAAGAATCAGGATACCTTCATGTTCTTCACTGAGTCCTAATTCTAACTCTGAACAGAGCATTCCTTCAGAAGCAATCCCGCGAATTTTTGCAGGTTTGAGTTTTTTCAGTGGATGATCTTCGTGGTAGGCGTCCACCAACATTGCACCTGTAAGCGCAAGTGCAACTTTTGGTGCAGGTTCCGGAAAATTTTCTGCCATTTCCTGTATGTTTGGTGCACCGGTAACGAGTGTAATCGGTTTGTCTGCACCGAAATCTACATCAACTAAATTTAAGGCATCAGCGTTTGGATGTTTGCGTATTTCAACAACCTGTCCAACAACACAATATTCGCCCCAGTTTTCACCAATTTTTTCAATTAATTCAACCTCTAGACCTGCGGTGGTGAGGCGTTCAGCAAGCGCACTTGGCGGCATGCTCAGTTCAACAAAATCTTGCAGCCAACTCAGCGGCGTTTGCAATGCCATAAAAAATTCCTTAAAAAACGTGTAAAAAGAGGAGGATTAATGTCTGAAAAATGATGTAAAAATTATAGTTTCACTGTCCATGAAACAAAAATAATCAAGTCAACATTTTCAGGAGAAACGGAGGGAAATGCAAGTCAGATCAGCAAAAACCGCTTATTTGCATTTAAGCCGAAGTTCTTTGAATTTTGCGGCATTTCTGGCCCAGATATTTTTGCTGCTCAATTTGTTGCTGTACACACCTTTATTTTTGAGCTTTCTCAGATGTGCTTTTTCACCGGGACTGAGTGGAAGTTTCAAGCGTAACTTTGACCAGACATTTTGATTCAGCAATGCTTCCTGCTCAAGAGTCATGACTCGGTTAATTTTTAAATTTTTAATCTTGCCTTCTACCTGACTACGGCATTTTGTTTTGCTGTATTCTTTGATGAACAAGCGGTCGGTCGCATATTCCTGCGCTTCAGCAGAAATTGCTGTTGTTAAAATAAACAAGATAACAGCTGATAGTTTAGTGATTGCAATAAAAGAAGTTCGCATTTGTTTAGTTAAAAATTTGTGGTAATTACACTGGCTGATCATAAAAATAATTTTCTTTTTTATTTCCTCAAGTTTTTCTGCGTTACTGCCGATATACAGAGCAGATTGAGAGTTGTTTCTTGTACTCTTCTCAGTTCAAGCAAATTTAACACCCTGAGCCTCAGTTTCAGCAAATCTCTTGAGTTATCACTCTGAGAGTCAAACAGGTCAGTGGATTTTTTACTTTAACAAGTACTTGATAAGCGGGAACAAATGACACAAACAGAAGAAAAAATAGAAAATTTCACCTATGCAGTTGGTGTAGATCTTAGTAATCAATTTGAGAGGCAAGTCTCAAGAACGATCAAGGAATTGATGGATTCATTAGAGAGTCGTTTGATCGATGACGAAACTAAGGTTGATTACGCAACTCATGTTTTTGCCAAAGCACTTGACGAAATGGTGGA
>JABGPG010000088.1 GCA_018645085.1 Deltaproteobacteria bacterium | reverse complement strand
CTTCAAACCCGGAAATTTCTGGTAAAGTAAAATTCGCTGTCAGGTTCGCTGTCAGATTTCGCTTTTCCGCTTCGGCAACCACAGCTCTGCCAAGCGGATGTTCCGAACCCTGCTCTACCGCCGCAGCAAAACGCAACACCTCTGCTTCAGCAAACGTGGAACTATCTGCTTCAGCATCAACTGTCAGAATTTGTGTAACTTTGGGACGGCCTTCGGTGAGTGTTCCGGTTTTGTCCATAATGATTGTGTCCAGACCATGCGCGGCTTCAAGTGCCGGAGCATTCCGGAATAAAATTCCGTGTTGCGCTCCTGTTCCGGTACCAACCATAATCGCGATCGGCGTCGCTAAGCCCAAGGCACAGGGACAGGCAATCACCAGAACCGCGACCGTGTAACTTAAAATTTCATTTGCGGATGCTCCGGAATACCACCAGAAAAATCCGGTCAAAGCCGCAATTACTAAAACCACCGGAACAAAAATTCCTGCGACTTGATCAGCCAAACGTGCGACCGGCGCCTTCGCGAGTTGAGCGTTTTCAACCAGACGAATGATTCGCGCCAAAGTAGTTTCACCGCCCACACGTTTCACGCGAATTGTGAGTAAACCGTTTGTGTTAAGCGTGCCTCCGGTAACTTCGGAACCATCCGACGCGGAATCACCGGAGTTTTTTTCAACCGGCACCGGTTCGCCGGTCAACATCGATTCATCCACATAACTGAAACCTTCAATCACAATTCCATCTGCCGGAATGATGCTTCCCGGACGTACCCGCAAAATATCTCCGGGATGCACCAGATCTATCGAAATGTTCGATTCTTTACCCTCATGCACCAGAATTGCTTCTTTGGGACGCAGCTTTAACAACGAACTGATGGCTGCGGAAGCACGACTTTTGCTTTTTGCTTCCAGTGATTTTCCCAACAAAATTAGTGCGATAATTACACCAGCGGTTTCAAAGTAAAAGCCTTCCACATTCAACTCTGTACCAAACATATTCCACAAACTAAAGCCGACTGCAGCCGCGGTTCCCATGGCAACGAGAGTGTCCATGTTCGGATTGCGGTGAACGAAAGTGGAAAAACCTTTAGTGTAAAAATCACGTCCGGCCCAGAGAACCGGCAAGGTCAAGAGCAATTGAATCAGTCCATAACGTAGCGGATTCGTTTCAGGAGCAATCCAGTTTGGGAATGAAAATCCGAGCATCGGCCCCATCGCCAGCAAAACCAGTGGTACAGTAAACACAATTGCTAACCACATTTTTCCGCGGAATTTCACATAGTCCTGTTCCGACTTCTCCGAGGGTTCCGGAATATCATCCGAATCTTTCAGACGATGAGCTTCAAAACCCGCAGCTTCAACCGCAGATTCCAATTTTGCTGGATTCGCTATTTCCGGATTGTAATGAACGGATGCCCTGTTCAAGGCAAAATTTACTTCCGCTAATTCGACACCATCCACTCCACCTAAGGCCTTTTCGACAGAACTTACACAGCCGGCGCAGGTCATACCCTGAACATCTAAATTGATAACCTCTATTTCTTGCTCCATTTTTTCTCCGTATCTCATAAGACAATTTTGCTATTTCAATGTACCTTATGGGGGTATGTTGTTTATGTCAAGCTTTTTTGAATTTTTCAGTTTAATTAAGAGCGTCTACGTAAATTTACTAATAGAGCTATTTAGCATTTATAATTAGACTTACTGATTATTTTTTATCCAGTTCAGCTTTAACTTGAAAAAACCGATGTTCATTTTACTGTTTTTCAGGTTAGAATATCAGTAGAAAACTGATAACCAATTGATTTACTTTTTTAGCATTATAGTTTCATGTCACAAACAGCCTCGATACCGGATTATGATTATTCTGTAGCAAAAGCTTTCACAATTTCCACGCTGGTCTGGGGTGCGATAGGCATGAGTGTAGGGCTAACAATTGCGCTGGAACTCGTCTTTCCGCAGTTAAACGCTGATTTACCCTGGCTCAGTTTTAACAGACTGCGTCCACTGCATACCAACGCGGTTATTTTCGGTTTTACCCTGGCCGGAGTCTTTGCCACGTGGTATTACGTTTCTCAGCGTGTGCTTAAGGTACGTATGGTTTTGCCGGCAGTAGGTAAATTTCATGTGATACTTTTCAATCTGATTATAATCCTGGCTGCATACACGCTGCTCGCCGGACATACATCTTCTAAAGAATATCATGAACTACCATGGTGGCTTGATATTTTAGTGGTAATTATGTGGCTCACCTGGGGTGTTCATATTTTTGCCATGCTAGGCGCACGCAAAGAAAAAACGCTCTATGTTTCCATCTGGTATTACGTAGCCTGTTTTATCGCGGTGAGCATGCTTTACCTGATCAATGGGTTGGCAATTCCAACCTGGTTCGTCACACAAACAGGTAACTGGTGGCACTCCGTCTCCATGTTCGCCGGAACAAACGACGCACAGGTTCAGTGGTGGTTTGGACACAATGCGGTGGCTTTTGTACTTACAGTACCGATCATCGCGATTTCCTACTATTTCATTCCTAAACAAGCCAACCAGCCGGTTTATTCTTATCGACTCTCCCTCTGGTCATTCTGGGGTTTAATGTTCGTCTACCTCTGGGCCGGCCCACATCACATGATGTATTCAACAATTCCGTCCTGGGTACAGACTTTGGGAATGGTCTTTTCACTGGTTTTAATCATTCCGTCCTGGGGATCAATGGTCAATTTATTGTTGACCATGTCAGGTAAATGGGAACAGTTAAAAACAGATCCAATTGCAAAATTCCTCATCATCGGCAGTACGTTTTATGGCTTTGCGACGTTGGAAGGACCAATTCAAGCCATCAAATCAGTTAATGCAATTGCACATTTTACGGACTGGATCATAGGTCATGTTCATAATGGAACACTGGGCTGGGTTTCATTTACAATAATTGGAGCAATTTATCACATGGTTCCAAGAATGTGGAAGACCAAATTGTATTCTGAACGCCTCGCTGAAAATCAATTTTGGATTCAGACTTTGGGCATAGTTTTTTACTTTTCAAGTATGTGGATCGCAGGAATTACACAAGGTGCAATGTGGAGAACAACCGATCAGTTTGGTTCACTAGCCTACTCTTTTCTGGACACCGTAAATGTTATGGTTCCTTACTGGGCGCTCAGGGCAGTCGGAGGCAGTCTCTTCCTGATAGGGTTTTTCATGTTCTTTTATAATATTCACCGCACAATCCGTGGAGCAGCAGCATTTCAGGCACAAGCCGAAGCTAAGTCAGCTCTCGACAGCGGATCAGCAACTTAATCAAAGGGAAAGCGCATGTTTGAGTTCATCGAACGTAATTCGCTCTTGCTGGGGCTTTGTATTTTTATTACGATTACCATTGGCGGTATTGTTGAAATTGTCCCGTCTTTTACGCAAAATTCACGTCCAATCGAAGGACTGAAACCTTATTCTGCCCTTGAGATGGCAGGACGGCAAATTTACATCAGGGAAAGTTGTAATGCCTGTCATTCACAGTTGATCCGTCCTTTTAAGTCTGAAACTGATCGTTACGGCGCATATTCACTTTCCGGAGAATATGCTTATGACCGTCCTTTTCTGTGGGGTTCCCGCCGTACTGGTCCGGATTTGCACCGTATCGGAAATTACCGTACAACAGACTGGCATGAAGCACATTTCATCAATGCGCGTAACGTCAGTCCCGGTTCAGTGATGCCGAATTTTCCATGGTTCTTTGAAGATAACGTTGATTTTGGAACTGTACACGCGGAAATTATAACTGTAAAAACGATTTTCGGTGTGCCCTATGATCAGGGAGACAACCCAAAATCAGGCAGTCTGAAAGAAATAAAGGCCATGGGACTTGTTGAGGCAGCAGAAATTGTCAAGGACATGAAAACTCAGGCGATCAAAGATGCACTTGCGAAAGGTGAGGTAAAGGATATTGTGGCGATGATTGCTTATCTGAACAGGATGAAATAACTTAAGCTAATTTTTTGTAAAGAAACAAAGATGGTTTGGCAACAATGGCTCTTCGTAATTATGACGGTTTTTATGGCTGTCTCTCTCTACGGTTTCCTCTGGTACATGTACAGTTCAAAAGAACGCGGAGCTGGTATTGAGAAAAGAGGGAAAATTATTTTCTCCGATACGCCGCTTGAACCGCGTATCAGCGAATAAAGAAATAAGACGAACTGATGCTTTTTTTAATCACAATCTTAGAATTCATCAACTGAAGAACTTATGTGGGCCTTAATAAATGATACGGCAACACAGATAACTCTGGTAGTTTCTGTCATCCTGATTGTTGCCATGGTGATTATCATAAAATATGTACTCCGTCACATGCGTGAAAGTTCTGCGGCGGTTCCGGCTGGAGAACATACCTACGATGGAATTGCGGAAGGACTAAGCCCTACTCCGGTTGGAATGCACCTGATAATGTGCGGACTTGTCTTGTTTTTCTTCTGGTATATCTTTGTCGGTTATCCGATTTGGAGTTGGAATCAGGCTGATCAGTATGATGAGGAAGTTTCTACATACAAACAAAACTTTGACGAAACGTGGAAAAACGCGGATAAAAACACGCTGATTGCGATGGGTGAATCAATTTTCAACGCAAAATGCGTGGCTTGTCATGGTTATACAGGTGAAGGTCAAAACGGTATGGCAGCAAATTTGGTGGAATACGGTACTGAGAAACACATCTCCGGAGTCATCCGGAAAGGTTCAAAAGGACTCGGTTATCTGATTCCGGAAATGCCTCCGCAGACAGTTGTCATCGAAGCGATGTTTGGAAAAGAAAATCTGGACGGAAATATAAATAATGTTGCCGCATACGTGATGCAGCTTTCCGGACGGACAGCAAAACATGGAGATCCTGCTGCAGGACAAAAAGTGTTTGTGGCAGTTTGTCAGTCTTGTCATGGACCTGAAGGAAATGGTAAAGGAGCGGCAGGTAATATACCTAATTTCTCCAAAGATCTTACCACTTATGCGACTGATGTGGATGTGATCCGCACACTTCAATTAGGCAAGAAAGGTAGTATTGGTACCATGCCGAATTTTGCTGAAGAAGGAACTCTCAGTGAAATTCAGTATCGCGCTGTTGCGGCCTTTGTCAGTACAGAACTAAACGAATAATAATTTTACATTTTCTGGAGCATACAATGTACGGATTACAAGGATTGCTTGCATTTCTCATTCTGGTGGTTACTTTAGTAGGAATTGTGGCAGGGCTTGGTTACAAGGCTTTAGTGATTCAACAGGAAAATGCTACCAACTACTATCAGGTTGACCGCTGATTATTTTCGGTTCTACTCCTGCCTCTGCTTAACAGTTTCCTGCTTTCTCTTGATCAGCATAAATTCCTGCTGATGAAAAAAACTAACATGTCTCTTTTGCCTGTTTTTTAACAGGAAACAGTACGGAAAATTACTGACACTTTTTATCAGCGAATTCATGGTTCCCCCAAATTCATTCAGACACGAAACTGAAGCATCAGGCTTGCGTGCCTGGATTTCAAAAACACCATATTACAAACTTAGGCATCGCGCATTTTTGCTTTTCACCGTATTTGCGTTAATTCTTCCATTTATTAAAATTAACGGGAATCAAGTTTTTTTACTTTCTTTCCTGCATCTGGAGTTTCATCTTTTTGGTGTTTCCTATGATATGCAGGAACTCTATTTGATACCGCTGATTTTGATTCTGGCCTTTGTTTTTGTCTTCCTGGCAACTTCCTTAGGTGGCAGAATGTGGTGCGGCTGGGGCTGTCCGCAAACCATGTTCCGTACTCTCTATCGAGATTTTATTCAGGAAAAATTGCTTGGCCTACGCAAATTTCACCTTAAGACACGTCCACTCAAATTACAAAAGTGGCCGGAACGTTTTAAATTTCTGCTTGGTATTCTGCTTTTAACACCTTTGATGTTTGCTGCTTCCGCCAACATCCTCTGGTTTTTTGTGGCACCTCAGGAATTTTTTTACCTGCTGCTGAACCATCCTCAAGAACACACCTTTCTCTTTGCTTTTTGGGTCCTGCTGGCGTTGTTTCTGATCATTGATATCAGTTGGTTTGGAGAAAATTTTTGCCACTATGTCTGTCCATACGCACGTATCCAAACTGTACTGTTTGACGAAGATACACCGGTTGCCATCTATGACAAAGCAAGAGGTGACAACACAGATGGTTCCAGAAGCAACCGCAATAAGAAGGGCGTAGTTGACAGCAGCGGAGATTGTACAGGATGTCTGGCCTGTGTACGTATTTGTCCGGCGAAAATTGATATCCGTGATGGACTGCAACTTGCCTGTATTGCTTGTCTCGAATGTTCTGATGCATGTGCGCCGGTGATGCAGCGTTTAGCAAAAAAGAACCTGATCAGCTGGACCAGCGAAAAAGTGTTAGCAGGTTTCAAATTAAACTTATTACGCCCGAGAGTCTGGTATTATGCAACAATAATTGTCATAATTTCTGCTATCCTGTTCTATAGCGGTGGTAACCGTGAAACTCTATTGCTTAACATAAACCGCACAACTCAATTGTATAAGCTGAAAGATGAGGGGAAAAGCGTTGAAAATCACTATGTGCTGCTGCTCACAAATATAGATGACAAAGCCCATACGTTCACGATAGCAACTAAAAATCTAAACGGTTTAACAATCAAAAGACCGCGCAGACCTTTTTTAATTAAAGCAGGAGGACGTGTGCGAAAAGTTCTTATCATCAGCACTTCAAAATTGCTGGTCAATAATTCGGCAGGTAATACTTCACTGGACTTCATAATCAGAGCATTTGCGACTGATGATCCGGAGAATATATTTTCCGAACATTCATCTTTTTTCATGTTTCCCGCTGCGGGAGAAGTCCGGATGAAGCCTTAAAACTGTATGACAATGAATGAAGCAAAAGATACGGTCAGCTTAAAGAAACCTGATAACCGCTGGGCATGGGGCATTTCAATTGTCTTCCTGATCTTTATAGCGTTAATTATTTTGACTGTAAAAATTGCTACAGTGGATTATCCGGTTGAAATGGATAATCACTTCCGGCAGGATTATCATTATGTCGATGCAAACATCAACGAACTGCAGCTCATGTCAGATGAATTTGATGCGCAAGGTTTAAAACTACATTTTCCGGAGCAGTTAAAACTCGGCGCAAATAGTTTTTCTTTTTTACTGCAGGACTCCAGCGGTGAGCCAGTTAGGGACGCTTCTCTGCATTTGCTTGTAACCCGTGAAGCAACTACACAGGATGATATTGACGCAGGCTTGCTCGTTTACAGAAACGGTAAATATCACGCAGAGCCGGTTGAGTTATCACAACCCGGAATTTGGATCTTAAATGTAGAAGTGAAACTGGCAGAGTTGAGCATAATCAGGAAGTCACATCTCACTATACCGTTTTCAAAAGATTTCAAATCTCCGCAGACCAGAAGAGTAAACGCACGTGCCAGAAAAGCTTCTCTGGAAAAATGATTTTTCCATGATTCACAATTCAACAAAAACATTCAATGAATAATGAAAGTGTGGACATTGCGGAAGGCGTAAAAACTCTTTTGCCGGACTTTGAGTCAGCGGCTTTTCGTGAACGTTATGTTGCAGAAAGAGCAGATGGTTTATTTGAAACACGGCTCCTGATCAAAGGTCTACGCTGCGCAGGTTGTGTACATACCAGTGAATCCCTTTTGCGTAAAATTCCAGGTGTGGTAGAAGCAGAAGTCAATTACAGCAACCACCGCGCCCGTTTCGTCTGGAACCCAAAGCAAGCCTCGCTCAAATCTGCCCTTGAGTCATTACAGGAATCAGGTTTTGAAGGTCTTCCTCAAGCCTTAGTTGATCTCAACCAACCTCAACAAAAAGACGAAGCAGAAAGTTATAAACGTCTGGTTGTTGCGATCTTTTGTTCAATGAACATCATGTGGATTGCAATTGCGCAATATGCAGGATATTTTTCCGGAATGGAGCAACGTTTCCGCGATTTATTCAATTTAGCAGGATTTGTGTTGTCAACACCGGTTTTGTTTTACTCCGGAACTGTTTTTCTTCAAGGCGCATGGCAGGCAATTCGGCAACATTCACTGACAATGGATTTTCAGGTTGCATTCAGCAGTCTACTGATTTATGCCTATAGCATATATGCTGCAGTCAGTAGAACAGGCGATACTTATTTTGAAGCAGTTGCCATGTTTATTACTTTCCTTTCTGTAGGAAAATACCTGGAAAAACTTTCCATCCGTAGAATCTCTGAAGCCGGTAGTTTTTTTCAAAATCTGCTTCCATTTTCTGCAACTAGAATTATCAAAGATAGTGAAAATAACGAAACAAAAACTACAGTTCGGCTTGAAGACGTTGAACCCGGCTGGATTTTGGAAGTAAAAGCAGGTGAGCGAGTTGCCGCGGATGGCACAGTTCTGTACGGCACCTCAATGGTTGACGAATCACATTTGACAGGTGAATCACTGCCTGTGCAAAAAGAATGTGGTGCGTTGCTGACCAGCGGTAGTATTAATCAACAGGGTGTCCTGCAGTTTCAAGTGACAAAAAAAGTGGCGGATTCCACCCTTTCCAGAATTGTCAGACTGATCAATGATGCACTCAGCAGAAAACCACGCACCAGAGTTCTGGCTGATCTGCTCGCAAAATATTTTGTCTCCGGAGTTAGCTTAACTGCATTGCTGACTTTCAGCTGGAATTTTCAGCAATACGGATCTATAGAATCTGCTCTAGTGCATGGAGTTGCTGTGCTGATAATTGCCTGCCCCTGCGCACTTTCACTGGCAACACCGATTGCAGTCTTGAGCGGACTTTCTGCAGCGACAAAACGCAAAATTCTTTTTAGAAGCGGAGTCCAGTTTGAAACATTAGAAAGTGTTACTGACCTTGTTTTTGATAAAACCGGAACTTTAACCGAAGGTTCACCTGAAGTCAAAAACTGTGTCTGGTTTTCCCTGAAAGAGGAATCCGCGGCACTCTCGTTAGTTGAAAACTCGAATCACCCAATTTCCGGAGCAGTCCGACGTTACTTGAATAAAAGTGGAGCAGTTGTCAACCCTGCGCAGGATCTTGACAGTTTCGAGGAACTTGCCGGAAAAGGTGTCAGCATGAAAATTTCTTCACAGACATTTTATGGCGGCAGTATGGCTTTCATGGAAGAATCCGGAGTCTTGATTTCTGCTCAGCAAAAACAGCAGATTTTGGAATTACGGCAGCAAAGACCTGCCTTATTTTTCTTTGCGCAAAAAAATGATTTACATGCAGTTACTGAATTAACAGCTGTTTTTTCAATCCATGATCCAGTACGTATTCAAAGTCGAGAGTCGATACAAAACCTGCAAAAAATGGGTTTAAGCACTCATTTACTCACAGGAGACCATCCTGCGGTTGCTGCATCAGTGGCGCAGGAATGTGGTTTTTCGGCAAATAATGTCCACTCTTCGGTTGATCCGGAAGGCAAAGCGGAATTTATTGAAGCTTTACAAAAAGAGGATCGAATTGTGATTATGGTCGGAGACGGAATCAATGACGCACCTGCACTGGCACGTGCGGATATCGGTATTGCTATGGGTTCTTCTGCAGACAAAGCTTTGGAAATTTCGGATATAGTGTTGCTGAATAATAATCCTGGAGACATTGCTGAAGCACTGAGAATTTCCCGTAAGACTTACAGTTTGATCCGTCAAAATTTAGCTCTTTCTGTAATCTATAATATTGTCGCTATTCCGGTTGCAGTAGCCGGTTGGGTCATTCCGCTGGTAGCCGCCTTGTCAATGTCTCTTTCTTCACTGCTGGTTGTGTTGAATTCGTTGCGGATGAATTATCGAAAAAATTCCTGAACATTATCAACTGCTCAAACTCATAAACTAACAAATGGATATCCTTCCGCTGCTGATTGGTATTTCGCTCTCTTTGGGATTGATCGGTTTACTGGGATTTTTATGGGGTATGAAGCACGGTATGTTCGATGATCCGGAAGGAACCCGCTACCGTATCCTGCTTGATGATCAGGAAGAAGATGAATATCAGGAAATGCTCGCAAATGAAGAAGCAAAAGCTTTAAACCATGAGAATGGTTCAGCTCAACAGAAGCCTTCCAAAGAAATAAATAGACGATGAACCGCTAAATAGTCTTTTCCCCAATAGTCATTTCGTTCTTAAGTCTTGTCACTTTGTAAGACAGTGTCATGTTGATCACACGAACAAAGGTCTGCCGTTTAAACTTCCCTCTACACCCTGCATGTTGTAGTCTATTCGTTT
>JABGPG010000106.1 GCA_018645085.1 Deltaproteobacteria bacterium | reverse complement strand
GGAAAAAGAAGCCTGCTACACAGCGATCCGCAACAAAACTCTGAGCTTTCTCGCCACACGTGAGCATTCCGCTTTTGAATTGCGCCGAAAGCTTCAACAACGTTTTTACAAATCCGCGGCATTTGATGCGTCTGCTTTGATTGAACGTTGTTTGCAGGAAATGCAGGAGCGCAATTTTCAAAGTGACGAACGTTTTACTAATCGTTTTGTGGAATCAAAACTTGCGAACAATCCAAATGGGCCGTACAAGATTTTACAGGATCTGCAAAATCGAGGCATCTCCCGGGAAATGTCTGAGAAAATTCTGCATAAACTCGCCAGTCCGGAGTTATGGCTGAAAAAAGCGTTAAAGTGTCTGGAACGTTTACATAAAAAAGCAAAAGAACAAACACCTGCGGTTTTAAACCAAAAACTTTACCAGCGTGGTTTTTCCTGGGAAACTATTGAACTGGCACTGGCAGAGTATCAAAACTTCATCAAACATGCTGAGTCCGGAGATTTAAATACCGAACCGGAAACATTCACAACCGAAAATCTATGAACCTTAATTGTCGCAATGCCTAGACAAGATTTGCAAACTAATTCCGACTCTACGGAAAAGGAAGCATTCAATCAAGTAAATTTAAATTCTGGAGAAATTATCGATTCTGAAGCAGCTCCGCGTTTTCCGGAAAGACTGAGCAAGGAACACATCAGTACTCTACCGATCCTAGCGTTTGATGGTAACATTCATTTAATCACTGAAAGTAAAGATGTAAGTGAAGCAATAAAAATATTGCGGCAGAGCTCTGTTTTGGGTTTTGATACAGAAACACGTCCCACTTTCAAAAAAGGCGAGCAGCACTCAGTTTCACTTTTACAGTTATCCACACGTGAGGAAGCGTTTTTGTTTCGTTTAAACTATTTGGGATTTCCGGAGGAATTGGTATCTTTGCTGGCGGATCCGGATATTTTAAAAGTTGGAGTTGCGATTTTGGATGATATCCGGGCTCTGCGAAAATTGCGTAAATTTGTTGCGGGTGGTTTTGTGGAATTATCGAACATCGGTAGTGAGCTGGGAATTGTAACTTGCGGCTTACGGAATCTTGCGGCTATTTTCTTTGGTGTGCGGATTTCTAAAAAAGAACAATTAACTAATTGGGAACGTCCGGATCTGAACGCAAGTCAATGTCTTTATGCTGCTACTGATGCCTGGATATGTTTGAAAATGTTCAGTTATCTCAAAAAGGAGAAAGTGCTTCCGGAAAAAATAGTTTGGAAAATGCCTGAACCTCAACCTCCAAGATCAGCGCGCAGGTTCAGAAAAAAGAAACGGGAGCAGGGAAATTGATGTTGCCACAAAAACAATGGTGTGACTCATCCACAGCGGATCCGGAGCAGGTAAAACAATTGTGTCGAGAGTGGAATACGAATCAGTATGTGGCGGAAATACTTTTGCGCAGAGGTTACAAAACGCGTGAAGAAATTAAATCTTTTTTAATTCCGGAACTGAAAAATCTCCGTGATCCGTATGAACTTCGGCAGATGCGGGAAGCGGTGAATCTGCTGCAGGAGACGATTGCTGAAAACAGGCGCATTGTAATTTTAGGTGATTATGATGTAGACGGAATCACAGCAACTGCTTTGATGCTGGAGTTTTTAAACAAATGCGGGAAGCTGGATTTAGACTTTTTTATTCCGAACCGTATCAAGCACGGTTATGGTTTGACGGAAGCAAGTACAGATATTTT
>JABGPG010000085.1:2152-10335 GCA_018645085.1 Deltaproteobacteria bacterium | reverse complement strand
AAATCGAGTTGTGTTCCGGCAATAAGAAAAAACGTTTTGCGTATTTTACCTGCAACTTTTAAATAATATGCGCCCGCAGGAAGATGCATGACAATTCGGTTATCCTGTTCGCTATGGTAAGTTTTCCATGGACCACTTTCTTTTCGCAAACGAAATGCGGTCATACCGTCATTTTTCCAAGTCTGTGCTTTTTCAAGATTTATTTTAAGTGTTCCTGCCGGAATTGGCTCAGACCGTTTTTTCGCAGTCATTGCTAAACGTGAAGGTGCATGAGGGTTGCCGTACACAGTTACTCGTTTAATTTCCGCAAACATCCTGTTTTGAAATTCAACCTCTGCTAATCCTATAAAATCACGCAAGTCAAGCATGCGTGCTGTTGAAGTAATCCTTGTTAAAAATTCATCGGGATAACGTAAGTTGCGTGAAATTTTCCCTAAACTGACCGCTGCTGATTTTCCTTCGCAATTTGTTAATTTGATTTGCTGTTTATTGCCGCGGCGCTCAAAGGATTGATCAAAAACATCAATGTGTAAATTATCAAAAATATTTCTAATTTCCAGAATGGATTGATAGTCATAACGCTCCGTATCAAGTTCCGCGAAGTTTCCGGCCCTCACCAGCAAGTGCATATTTGTAAAATCACGTTTAAGGATAGCGGACTTGAGCAGTGCGTGATAAGCGGCCAGATCATTGGGAATTATGCTTAAAATTTGCAGGGCCAGCTTTTCCATTTCTGTGATATGCAGGCAGGTTTTATTACTTTTAAGCAGTTGATTGAGACGTTTCTGCTGTTGAAGATAATCCGTGGACAATTTGTCGGTTTCAGGTACAGCATAAGCACGTAACTCTTCTGCGGTCATCGGTTGTTTTTCTTTTTCACTCAAATCAGCTAAATCGATCACAGAAATTTCAGCATCGTTCAGAGCTGAATCCGCAGCTTGCGCTTCTGCTGAATTAGCCGCATCGCCGGATTCTGAGTCCTCTGCTGTATCCTGTAATTCCGGAATATCAGTTGGAAATTTGAGGATAAAAATATCTTTTGTGAGGTTGCTTAAAGCAATTAATTTTCCGTCCGGACTTAGCGCTGCGGCAACCAGAGCGGTGCTGTCACCATGCAGGATACGCAGCATTTTGCCGCTTTTTACTTCCCAAAGACGCATCGTTTTGTCTTTTGAAATTGAAATTAATGCTTTTCCGTCTTTGGAAAACAGCACTTGATTTACGATGAATCCGTGCCCTTCCAGTTTACGTAAAGGAGTCTTTGAAATTTCCGCTCCCAGTTTCCACAGCATAATTTGATTGTCTTGTGCTGCACTTGCCAACATTTTCCCATCCGGACTAAAAGCAACAGTTGTCACTGATTTCGTGTGACCTTTTAGTTTTATCAGCGCTTCCCCCTGAGGGTATTTCCAGAGAATTATTGAAAGGTCACTACCTGCTGTGGCAAAGCTCTTACCGTCAGCAGAAATTGCAGTAGTCAAGATTTGCGAAGCGTGAGCGCGGCGTGAACGCAGTAATTTTCCTGAATCCAAATTCCAGAGTGCCCACTGTTTGTCGGAACCAGCGGAAAGCAGAACCGGATCCTGAGGATGAAAACTGAGGGCATTGACTTTTCCTTGATGAAATCTCAGCTCACGGCTACGGCTACCGTCTTTTGCATTCCAAATTATCACCGAACTGTCCGTTCCGGCTGTGGCAAAATTTTGACTACCGGGAACAAAACGAACGGTCTGCACCCTGTGTGTACCCATTTCAAATTTTTCCGGAGCCTCTTTGCTTTCCAGTTTCCAGATACGTACGCTTTTGTCCGCCGCAGAGCTGATCAACCGTTTGCTGTCTGCAGAAAATTCCAGCGACTCAACTGTTCGTTCATGTCCACTCAGTGTTTGCAGATGCAGGGATGCACCGTATTCCCAGATATGCACGCTGCCGTTTTCAAGCGCGGAAATAATACGCTGGCCGTTGTTGTCAAATGCAACATTCGTTACTGCAGTTTCGAATTTGTTGATATTGTGCAGCTGTTCACCTTTCTCCAGACTCCATATTTCAAAATTTCCGCCTGCTGTACCAACCGCAATTTCTTGCCGTTTTGGGTGGATTTTCAGGTCTGTAACAGCATCTTCAAATTCTATAACTGAACGTTGTTTTTTATTTTTCCAATCCCAGATTATCAATTTTCCGTCCTGGGAGCCTGAAACAAAAACATCGCCACGTGGATTAAATTCTCCTGCAGAGACCGCATTTTTATGAGCAGGCAAAGTAGAAATCAATTTTAATTCCGGAACACTACGGAACTGCAAACTTCCATCCTCACCTCCCACTGCAAGGATATTTTCCTGCGGATGGAAAGCTAAACTTTTTATGCTGCCTTTGCTGATAAGTTTTGCAGATTTCAGCATTTCCTGTCCTTGCATTTTCCACAAAATAACTGTTCCGTCCAGACTTCCGGAAGCCAGAATTTCTCCGCCAATGTTCAGCGCAAGTGTGGAAACTGCACCCAGGTGACCGCGTAGAACTCCCTGTGCTGTGGTCTGTTGAGTGTCCCATATTCTAACCGTTTCATCCCGACCGCCAGTGACAGCTAATTTTCCGCCGGGATGAAGAACCAGAGAAATCGCCTTTTGTTCCTGACTTGAAATAACACGCTGCCTTTTACCGTTTTGAGTCCTGTATATCTCCAGGGAAGAACTTCCGGAAAGGATGACCGCATGCTGATTGTCCGCAGAAAAAAATGCACCCTGAACCGGCTTCTTGCCGAGCTTCAAACTTTGTGAGAGTAAATAAATATTTTTATGTTTTTCTGTTGCACTCTCCTGAGCAATACTTGGAGAGGTCCAGCAGAAACAGGCAAAAAACAAGAGAAAATAAACCAATCTGTTCCGCGTAGATTTGGCGAAATTAGCAAAAAGTATTTTCGCGAATTTTCCGTACTGCATAGTGGATTCGTAATTAATCATTTCTTTATCGTGCAAATAAGAACAGTTTATGGTACAAAATACGTTCGGCGGTTAGTCCTTAACGGTTAATTTCTGAAAGAGTTTTAAAAATATGGTTGACGGTTTAAGGCAGAAGTCTGTGCGTGTTCAACACATAAAATCAAAAATCACGTCATTCTTTGTGTCGTAATATAATGAGCAAACAAAATACTGAGCAAAAAGAAAAGTCTGAGCGAGCAGAGCATACAGACGACGTACCGATGCCGCTGACTTCTCATTTAAGTGAACTGCGAAAGCGTCTCGTTCATACCTTGATCGTCATAATTGCGGTTTTCGTAGCTGCAACTTCCATCGAGATGGAACTGGATCAACCGATTCTTTCTGCTTTCCGTGCCCCACTGGATGCGCGCAATATCCCACTGGTCTTTCTGGAGTTGACGGAACCGTTTTTCACTTATTTGCGGATAGGCCTTTATGCCGCGCTTTTTTTATCATTTCCGTATTTACTGGGTCAAATCTGGTTGTTTGTCCGGCCCGCACTTTTTTCAAAAGAACGTAATGCGATCTGGCCTTTCATTGTGTTTTCATATCCGCTCTTTGTCGGCGGAGGTCTTTTCGGCTATTTTGTTGTGATACCGTACGGTTATGATTTCTTTTTAGGTTTTGAAAATAAATACACTCTACCCTCCTTGAGCATGGCGAGTTATTTATCGCTGACCATCCATCTTTTATTTGCTTTTGGGCTGATCTTTGAATTGCCGACAGTTTCTTTTATTCTGACCAGACTCGGCATCATTAATGCGACTTGGCTGCGTGAAAATCGTAAATACTCCCTGGTAGTAATTTTTATTGCAGCTGCTGTTTTAACTCCTCCTGATGTTTTCACTCAAACACTGATGGCCGGACCTCTCATTATCCTCTACGAAATCAGCATACTTGTCTCAAAGATGGCCGGTCGTAAAAAAGAAGAACCTACGTCGGAAACGGCGAATGTTCAGGATGCAAAATCTAAATCATAGAATCGCCTTTATTTGAAGGTACCGCAAAAATCCTGAAAAGCATAATTTGTCATTTCGACCATAGGGAGAAATCTGATTCTTCTCAGTGAGGTTGTTTATTCAAGATTTCTCGCTTCACTCGAAATGACACAGTTTTGGGAGTTATCAACTCTGCCTTCATAAAGAGCAAGGCAAGGGCCATCAAACACCAAAGGGGAGAAAGTCGCAAGTGAGAAGCGGAAAGTTTTCAGTATCTTGCTGCTTCATTTTGGCAGCAGCCCAGCGAGTTCATCCAGTGAGTTAACCTGAATGTCCGCCAGTTCGGGCCAGGCAAATTCTCCGCTTGGATCAACATGAACTGTTGCTGTTTCCGCGGCACGTCCAACTTGCAGATCATAAAGAAAATCTCCCACCATCAGTGCGTCGTTTGCGGTAACTTGCCACTGTTTCAACATTTTGTGTATACCTTTCGGGGACGGTTTTGGTTCTTCACACCAGCGTCCGATGACAAATTCTTCACTGAAATAATGTGCTAAACCGAGAGCTTCAAGCGTAAACCAGGCATTTTCTCTGGTGTTCAAAGTGAGGATGCCAAGGCTGTAATCTCCGCGTTGCAGGGTTTCCAGCAAAGTTTTAACACCCTGAGCAGGACTCGCGTTACGCGCAAGTTTTTCTTCTATTGCATGCAGTTTGTTTTGTAATAGTACTGATTCTTTTTCCGGAAGAGACTTAATAGTTTTGATAATTGGCAGACCTGCTGAAATTCCGAGTTCTTTGCGGATAGCAGCAAAATCATGAACTGCCACAGTAAGCGTACCATCGAGATCAAAAATCCAGTGCTTGCGTTGTAAAAGAGAAGAATTAACTGACATAAAGACTGACTCGTAAATGAAATTAGAAAAGGCTAAAGTGTTGCATTCTACGGACATCACCACTGGGAGAACAAGTCAAAAATCTGCACCGCTGCTCTCTGCGGATAATTTAAGCCGTCAAATTTCAACAAACTGGATCTGGAAAAATATCTCTCTTGATTTAGCATCCGGAGAACGGCTTGCTTTAAGCGGAGCCTCCGGAAGCGGAAAAAGTCTGTTGCTGCGGACATTGGCCGGATTGGATGTGATAAATTCCGGACCCTCTGGTGAGCATGGATCCATTAGTTTTGCAGGCAAACCACTCGAAGAATGGGAAATGCCTCAATACCGCAGCAAAGTCTGCTACATTCAGCAGCTTCCGGCTTTTTTTGAAGAATCCGTTGAAGAAAATTTGAAACGTATTTTCCGCCTGAAAGCACATCAACATCAACAGTATAACCGTGAAAAAATTCTAAACTGGCTCAAAGAACTAGCCCTGCCTTTAAGATCTTCAAACTCTAGCGGAATTGCGGATTCTTCAGGATTTCTGGCACGTCCCGCAAAGGAGCTTTCCGGAGGAGAAGCACAAATTGCCGCACTGCTCCGGGTGCTGCAGTTGGAACCGCAGGTGCTTTTACTGGATGAACCTACCTCATCCCTGGACACAGAATTGACAAAACTCTTCGAAAAACTGCTCGAAAAATGGCAGACTGAAATTCCGCAACCGCAGCAAAATTCTCCAAATCCATCAACTAAACGCGCCTGGATTTGGGTCAGCCATAATCCGCAACAGTTGCAGAGAATGTGCAGCAGAACTTTTCGCCTGGACAGAGAAAATGGAAACTAATTATATTTTTCTCAGCAGCGGACAACTGCTCTTTGCGTCACTGCTGATGGTGGTCAACATTGGTCTGTCGATCGTTTTAAAACTTGGGTTGACAAAACAGTGGAGTATCGCCTCCTTGAGAATGGTGGGACAGTTGCTGATGGTTGGATTTTTACTGGACTGGGTTTTTGCGCTTAACAATCCAATCTGGATTCTTAGTGTTGCATTCTTCATGGCGACAGTCGCTTCCATCACCGCGGTTGGACGTACAGGAAAACGCTTTAGTACAATTTACCTGAACAGTTTTATTTCAATCCTTGGTGCAGCTTTTTTTGTCATGTTTTTCGCACTTTCCGGAATTTTGCAAATTGATCCGTGGTATTCACCGCAGTACCTTTTTCCTCTGCTGGGCATGGTTTTGGGTAACACGCTGAATGGAATTTCACTGGCACTGGAACGTTTTATGGAAAGTTTGTCTGTGCGCCGTAAAGAAGTGGAAATGCTGCTCAGCCTCGGTGCGACATCCTGGGAAGCCGCACATGAATTGATACGTGATGCCTTACGCACCAGCATGATTCCCACGCTGAATTCGATGATGGTGATGGGAATTGTGAGTTTGCCCGGCATGATGACAGGTCAAATTTTGGCAGGAGTCAGTCCCGGTGAAGCAGTGCGTTATCAAATAATGATGATTTTCGTGATTGCGACAGCAGCTGCTTTAGGTGCAACCTTAATCGTTGTTTTGGCTTTCAGAGCATTATTCAACAAACGTCACCAACTTCTGCTGGAACGTCTACGCACTGTCACTTGAATATTTTAGCTAAAATTAAATTACAATTGATGGCCTTGTAAAATGTTGTCATTCCCGCGAAAGCGGGAATCCAGTCACTTAGGCAAGACTTCTCACTCCGATCGAAATGACAGTTTGGATTTAATAACTATTTTTGAGACCATCAAACTAAGCTGTCAGACTTGCAGTTTCAAAACTTTGGGCAGGATTTCGAAAGTTGCTTCAAGGAATCCCGGAGACTCGCCATCAATATCTAAAATCACGTGTTCTGAACTAACAGCGGTGAATTTACGCACCTTTTGAAAATAGACTACCGGAAGTTTTAAGTGGGTTCCCATGTAAATTTTCGGCAAATGCCAGAGAAATTTCAGCAGAGAAATTTCTTTCAGCATTAATAAATCGAGCAGACCGTCGTCCAATTCTGCTTCCGGAGCAGCATGCATTCCTCCACCAAAATAACGACCGTTGGCCAACAAGCAAAGTCTAGAGCAGATTTCTTCTTGCTGCCCATCGTCAATTCGGTAGCGGATAGTTTGGTTGGGATGAGTGAAAACTGTTTTTATAGTAGCCCACAAAAACAGCAGAGTCCCGCCCAGATAGTTGCCCAGCGGTGAGTTGTCAAGATAATGATCAACTGCTCCACTTAGTCCAAAACTCGCAATATTATGAAAGTAGCGGATTTGTTGTGTTTTATCCGCAGCAGTGTAACTGACTTTTCCTACATCAATTTGACGTATTGGAGCATCTTTCAACTTTGCAACTGCAGTCTCCCACTTGGATGAAACACCCAAGGAACGCTGAAAATCACAGCCTGTTCCGCTCATGACAAAACTTAAGATTGCATCCGGATACAGTGAAACATCATTTTCAATAAAACCGTTTATTACTTCGTTGAGATGGCCATCTCCTCCAATCGCTATTACTCTAGTCGCACCTCCTTCAAGAGCTTTTCGTGTCAAAATAGTCGCATCTCCTTTACAAGAAGTATGTTCTGTTTGAAAAGTACCGATACTTTGTTTTAAAGCCAACTCAATGTTTGGCCAGATCTTTTCAGTTCGTCCGTTGCCTGCATACGGATTTACAATTGCAATAGTCTTCACAAACCTCCTTAATGAATTGCGACAAAAAACTTGCGACAGTAGACAGTTTTTTTTAGAGTGGTAGCACTAACAAAATTAAGCATTATAAATAAAAGGAAAAACTGCATGAAAATCAATCTGACAATTAGTCTGCTTTGCGGCATAACTCTGATGATCTTGTCTGCTTGCGATTGGAACAAAACAGAACTGGCGCAACAGCAGAATTATGCTTCCGGACCTGACGCACCTTCCGCGCTCAGCGGAACTCTTCAACGTAATCAGGATTATTTTAAAAAATCCGATGGTGACCTGCTGAAAAAGATGCGCTGATTTCAGCTTCCATTTTCCAGTTTTTCAAACCGGATCCGGATTTTTTCTACCCGTTTCCGGTTTGCCCCAAAATCAGAATATCCCAAGCGGGACGCCGAGCGCAGATGAATCAGCGGCTCGGATTCCACAAAATAAAACTCAACATCATCAACAAAACGCAGCCAGCGTGAGGTGAATTCGACATGCCAGTAATCTCCGTTTTGCGTGATTAGCCGCGCGTTTTCCAGGGACATAAGTAGCTGACTAAGCCTCTCCTTTGCGACTTCCAAAGATCCTGTATAAGCTAGCGGCTGAGTCCCGTGTTTTTCATCACTCGCCTGACTCAAAACGCAATTTGGACTTTGCGGACAAGGCGCAAGCAGCTTATTTTTCA
>JABGPG010000085.1:0-2052 GCA_018645085.1 Deltaproteobacteria bacterium | reverse complement strand
TGGTGACATTTTATATTCATGCACTTTTGCGATATTCTCAGTCACAATCATTTGTCATTCCCGCACACGCGGGAATCCAGGGGTACTGCTAAACAACGAGTTTTCAACCAGAACGCTCGACTGGATCCCGGATCAAGTCCGGGATGACACTTGTCCCCGACCTGACTATTTCACCTGTCATTTTTTCTCTGTGCTCTCTGTGTTCTCTGTGGTGACATTTTACCTTTCTGAACATTTTTGTAACTAAAATTTTTCAACAACTAATCCAAAAGTACTGCACGATGCAACCTGATTTGCCACTGCTTCTGTTTATATAATGTAGCAAAACCCTCAATTTGCAAAAAATCACCTTTGCGGATTTTATTGAGTCCTAGCCAGTTACGCTGATTTTCAAAGCTGATCACCGGCAAGCCTTTTTTCATCCGCTGATGATACAAATAAATCAGCTTCGCGCCTTTGCCGAGAGTCTTAATATTTTTAATCTTACCCCGTACCCTCACAAAACGTCCATTGAATTTTGACAAATTGATACTTTGAGCCTTTTGTATTTTTGAGACAAAGTACGGATTTTTGCGCGAATAAACGGTCTTGCCTTCTTTACGCATACGCAGCAAATAACGTTTGCGGGAATTGCGTAAACTCCAGATCCCAAGGTGTTTTTCAAAAGCATATGCTTCTGCTTTTGCATATGTTTTGAAATCTTCAGGACCTGAATAACGTGTATCAAAGTAACTGTGCCCCTGTTTAATCAACGCCAAATTGATATTATGACCCTTAACTTCCAAAACTGCTAGCAGACGCCCATAATTGCCGGTGCGGTTGCTTGGATCAACCCACAAAACCGTTCTTGTTTTAGCAAGTACTGAGCTTAAAAATCCTTTAGCGGGCAAGCCGAATTTCGGATCTTTTCCTTTGTGAGATTTTGACAATTCCGGCGTATCAACATAAAGCAGCCGAATCCGCTCTTCCGGATTAGAAAACTTTCCGTTACTGTTAAGATCAGCATCAAAAGTGTCTCCGTCGATTACCCGTACTTTCATTTTCTGGAGGGATATTTTTTTCCAGTTCTTTGGCAGAGCCTGTCCTTCAAGCGCAAAAGTTTGCTGTACGCTAAAAGTCAGGCTGAAACAAAAGCCAAGCCCTACGAGGCAAAGAGTTAAACGCAAACAGTAACGGACAAGTGATTTCAAATTTCTAAAATGGATTTTGAGTTTGTGTTGAAATTTCTTGAAATAATTTTCCAGTCTACATCCAAGGACATGACGTCTCAAATCATAACCGGTGAATTTGGCTGGATTCTTGTATGACATCGGGAGCAACCCACACTAAGATGACCAAAGCAGGAACCATGCAAGTATCCTCAAATACACCTCCGGTAGTAAACAAGTCGACTACGGAAAGGCCGAAAGCGCCTCCTGAAAAGAATGCGATGGAAGAGCGATCACCTAATTCGCTCTCGAAAAAAACTTCGAATTTTCCGGGCAATTCCAGGTTAGGCAAAAAAAATATGCCGCCTAATCCTGAACTGAACAACATCCTCCGAGCAGATACTCACAACAATACCATGACTCTGCGGCGTTCCTATGGAATGGTAGTTTCAGGTTTTGAAAATGTGGCCAAACAGCAACAGCTAACTTCAGGCGCAGCTGAACAATTTGGGAAAACTATAGACTTCCGTATCAAGGAACTGAACGGTGAGTCGATCCGCCAGATTAAAGAACTGCCGGAATATAAAAGTTTTGCGCTGGATGATATGAGCGATTTGGGTGATGAAATCAGTGACTTGATGCAGGATCCGGAAAACTATCTCAAAGCTTTTGCCCTGCTCAAAAACTCTAAATTTGCTGTGCTGATGGAATCAACTGAGAGCGTGCATCGCTCCTTTGCAGAGT
Organism: Deltaproteobacteria bacterium; assembly: GCA_018645085.1. Lineage (GTDB taxonomy): Bacteria > SAR324 > SAR324 > SAR324 > NAC60-12 > Arctic96AD-7. The sequence continues at coordinate 160 of JABGPG010000085.1, read as the reverse complement.
CAATGAAAGATAACGGGCAGGAAAAATTGTTATTCGGAATGCTGGACATGATCAAAGATTTAGGAGGTTTGGTGGGTTTTCAGGAATCCACTCAAATCAATCAGAATAACAGCAGCGTCAATATCCGAGTCTGAAAACCCCTACTTTTTCTGTTTAGGCT
>JABGPG010000133.1 GCA_018645085.1 Deltaproteobacteria bacterium | reverse complement strand
GAAATGGAACGTGACGCTGTTAAGGAAATGCTGAGTTAAATAAAGGAAACAATGAAAATACATGAATATCAGGCCAAGCAAATTTTAGCAAAATATGGAGTACCGGTTCCGCGTGGAAGTGTGGCTTACTCAGTGGATGAGGCAACGCAGGTTGCAGATGATTTAGCAACCGAAGTTTGTGTTGTTAAAGCTCAAATCCATGCCGGTGGACGCGGAAAAGGCGGCGGAGTCAAAGTTTCAAAAGGCAAGGCTGCCATCAAGGAAAGTGCTGAGGCTATTCTCGGAATGCAGTTGGTAACTCACCAGACTGGACCGCAGGGTCAGAAGGTAAAACAACTGCTTGTCGAAGAAGGTATGGACATCCGGAAAGAGTTATACTGTTCTGTGCTGGTGGACCGCGGACGGCAGTGTGTCGTGTTGTTGGCTTCCACAGAAGGTGGAATGGACATTGAGGAAGTCGCAGAGAAAACTCCGGAAAAAATCCTCAAAATTTTCGTAGATCCTGCAATCGGTCTGCGTCCATATCAAGCTAATGAATTAGCTTTCGGTTTAAAAATTGATGAAATTAATCCTAAACTGATACGCCCTGCGGCGGCGGTTTTCATGTCGCTTTATGAAACTTTTATGCAGGAAGACTGCTCTCTGCTTGAAATCAATCCGTTGGTTTTGACCGGAGACGGTCGTGTAATCGCGCTGGACGCAAAGCTGGCATTTGATGATAACGCCATGTACCGACACAAGGACAATCTTGCCTTGAGAGATAAAGATGAGGAAGATCCGCTGGAAGTAGAAGCAAGTGAAGCTGATCTCAACTACATCAAGTTGGATGGCAGTATCGGCTGTATGGTAAACGGCGCAGGACTGGCGATGGGAACAATGGATATTATCAAATCCTATGGCGGAGATCCCGCTAATTTTCTTGATGTTGGAGGCGCTGCCAATCAGGAAAATGTAGAAAAAGCTTTCCGGCTAATCACCAAAGACCCAAATGTGAAGTGCATTCTGATCAATATATTCGGCGGAATTGTACGTTGTGATATGGTTGCGGCGGGAGTAATTGCTGCTTTCAAAAACGTAAATCTGCAAATTCCGGTAGTGGTACGTCTGGAAGGCACAAATTCCGAAGAAGCGCACCAGTTAGTCAAGGAATCCGGATTAACGGATAGTTTGCTGATGGCAGACGGAATCCGCGATGCAGCAGAAAAAGCTGTTGCTGCCGCAAGTTAAGCAGAGTGGTGATTTTTACCTAAATTTTTCCATTAATTTTGTAGCTGAAGTTTTCACAGATTTTGGGAACAAGTGTCAGCATAAGCAAAAACAATTGCACTGTTCAGGCAATAAGAGTAGAATGTGAACTCTGATTTTTCCAGTGAATTCTTACACTGTTTATGGGGGTGTCATGGAATTCGATTACAAGTGGAAATATTGGGAAGCAAGTCGTGGGTGATGATCGGGGTCACGTTAAAACGATCATCAAAATGTTAGCTGCAAACAACGCTGACTACGCTCCTGCTCAAGTCGCACTAGCGGCTTAATTGAAGTAGGCGTTTTTCGTTAGGTTCGTCTGAGACGTAACGCGAAATGTTATCTAAGTCAGGCTGGCTGTTGGATTCCTCCGTAACAACAGTAAGATTTAAGGAGGTGTTTCAGTTTGAGGAGGTTGGTCGCCGACATAGCTGACGAAAATGAAAAATTCCAACTAAACTTGTAGATGCCCAAATGGAAACTTAGTAAGACGGGGGTTCGACTCCCCCCACCTCCACCA
>JABGPG010000225.1 GCA_018645085.1 Deltaproteobacteria bacterium | reverse complement strand
TTTTGATTCGCGATCAGTGGAGATTGCTGCAGGAAATTTCCGGTGAGCTAACTCCTTTCACTGAAAAAGTGAAAAAACAGCTCGAAGAAAACAGCTCTGCGGAACATCAGGCTGAGCTTCTGAACTTAAAAGAAGAATATGAACAAAAAATACAGGAACTGGAAAATGATTTTCAAGGTCGTACCAAAGAAATAATCCGGGAACGTTTGCTTGCACTTGCAGGATATCCAATAAACCAGCATTAAAATGTTGAGATTGATTATTACCTGCTGCTCTTTGAGCTATTTTATCATGCATGAAAAACAATATGCTGACTTTTTACTTGTTCATCATTCTTAAACCATAATTTTATTGTGTTATTAACATTTTCCAACGGAGTTCATCCTCAAGAGTTTAAAGGCTGGACTCATGAGAAAGCGATTGAACGTTTGCCTTTTTTTGAGGATTACGTAATTCCGCTTTCGCAGCATATAGGCGCACCTGCAAAATCTCTGGTACGTAAAGGTCAGAAAGTAAGCAGGGGAGAACTAATTGCTGAACCAACAGCTTATTTATCAGTTGCATATCACTCTCCTGTTGATGGTTTTGTAACTGCAATTGAATTAGCCGAACATCCAGGCGGGAAAATGGTGCCTTCGATAAAAATCAAAGCAGATCGATTTTCCGCTCAGCGAATGTCAAAAAAAACGATTAACTGGAAATCACTGAGCAGCAAAGAATTTTCGCAGCAGCTCCAGCAGTCAGGCATGGTTGGACTTGGAGGAGCAGCCTTTCCATCACATGTAAAATTTGCTGTTCCTGATGATAAAAAATGTGATTATTTAATCATTAACGGTTGTGAATGTGAACCATTTTTAACTGCGGATCACCGTGTGATGGCGGAGTATCCAGAAGAAGTGATGAAAGGAATTGAAATTCTGCATCACTTTTTAAAACCTAAAAAAACTTATATCGGCATAGAAGCCAATAAAGCTGATGCAATAAACAAGTTAACTCAAGCAGCAAAGCAATATCCAGCATTATCTGTTGAAATTGTCACCTTGGAAGTGAAATACCCGCAGGGTGCAGAGAAAATGTTGATCAGCGCAATTTTAAAAAAAGAGGTGCCGTCCGGAACAATACCGCTCGATGGCGGATATCTTGTTTCAAATGTAGGTACAGTGGCTGCGGTTGCGGAATATTTTGAGAGTGCTAAACCCTTGATCGAGAGGATCGTGACGATTTCCGGTTCAAATATAAAACGTCCCGCAAATCTGCTTGTTCCAATAGGCACAAGTTTAAAGCAGGTGCTTGAGGCCTGCGGCGGTTTTAAATCTTCTGCATCAGGTGAATCAACAAGAATTTTGCTGGGCGGGCCGATGATGGGAATGGCCCAAAAGAGCCTTGATGTGCCGATAGTAAAAGGTACATCAGGCATTTTAGCATTGAGTCCTGCAGAAGTGCGAAATTTTGATACTTATAAATGCATACGCTGCGGAAGATGCCTTGACGCATGCCCTATGTTCCTCAATCCTTCAACGTTGGGTTTGCTGGCAAAAAAAGGGATGTATGAAGAGATGCTTGAGGAAAATCTGCTGGACTGTATGGAATGTGCTTCGTGCTCTTATGTCTGTCCTTCCGGAATTCCTCTGGTGCAAAGTTTCAGGGTGGCAAAAGCCATCAACCGTGAACGAAAGGTCGCATGAAAAAAGAATTAACCCTTTCAACCTCACCGTTTTTACATGATTCTGCAAGCACCAAGTGGATCATGTTTCAGGTGATTTATGCGTTGCTTCCAGTAATTGCCGCGGCCACTTTCTTTTTTGGACTGAGTGCGTTGTTATTGATTGCTGTCTCAGTTATGGCCTGTTTAATTACTGAACGAATGTTTACTAAAACCAGGCAGCAGGAGGCGTCATCTCTTAAAGATGGCAGCGCTGTTATAACCGGAATTTTACTGGCCTTAACTCTGCCTCCGGGATTTCCATTGTGGATGGCTTTTATAGGCGGAGTTGCGGCAATCGGCATGGGCAAAATGATTTGGGGTGGACTGGGACAAAATATTTTTAACCCGGCCCTGCTTGGAAGAGCCTTTTTACAATCTGCGTTTCCAACTGCAATAACTACCTGGTCAGTTCCGGATGGGCGTTACTTTGGACTACGTGGAACAAATTTGGCGTTGCCGTTTTTTCAGGGAGAATCTCTTGACGCAGTAACTACTGCAACACCTTTGGCATTGATGAAATTTCAACAGGAAGGTACAGAGTGGCTGAGTCTGTTGGTAGGTAACACTTCCGGATCACTCGGTGAAACATCCGCTGCATTACTTATGCTGGCAGGAGTTTATCTTGGAATAAGACGTGTTTTTGATTGGAGAATTCCGCTTTCAATTATTCTAACTGTGTTTCTTCTCTCAGGAGTTTTTTATTTAATTAATCCGGAACGCTTTCCATCTCCGGATTTTATGCTGCTTTCCGGAGGTTTACTATTGGGGGCAGTTTTTATGGCAACTGATCCTGTAACTTCACCATACACCTCAAAAGGCATTTGGTATTTTGGATTCGGAATAGGATTTTTAGTTGTCTTAATTCGACTTTTCGGCGGTTTGCCTGAAGGTGTTATGTACGCGGTCTTGTTGATGAATTCCGTGACGCCTCTGCTTAATAAATTTACACGTCGTCGTGTTTACGGGCATTTGAAAAATGGTTGAACAAGAGCAAAGAACTGGAACCAGTTCAACACGCATGATTGCTACACTTGGAATCGCCGGCTTGTTCTCAGGCCTGGCTTTAGTTGCAGTCTTTCTCTTTACTCGACCGATCATTGAAGCGAACCAGGCAGAGGCGCTGCGCCGAGCAGTCTTTCAGGTTTTGCCGGGCAGTAGTTCATTTCAGACACTCGAATTCAGCAACGATAAATTAGCTTTGCTTTCCGTAGAACAAGAAAACAATGCACCAAAAAGTAAAAATCCGCAAATCTATGCAGGTTACAGCAAGTCCGGAAAATTACTCGGTTTCGCGATTCCGGGTGAAGAAGCTGGTTTTCAAGATAAGATCAAAGCCATTTTTGGTTATGATCCCCAACGGCGGATGCTGATAGGTTTTGAAGTTTTAGACAGTAAGGAAACACCAGGACTAGGTGACAAAATTATCAAAGACAAATATTTCAGGACAAGTCTGACTTCACTCGAAATTGATCCGAAAATTGTTGCAGTCAAACCTGGTCAAAAGACTGCTGCAAATCAGGTGGAAACTATTACTGGTGCAACAATATCCTCAAAAACAGTGATACGTCTGCTAGATAAGACAATTCGCAGATGGTTGCCCAGCATAAATATTTATTTAGCGAAACAATGAAAAATTTTGAGGAAGCAGCACGTTATCACGAAGAGTTCATCAAGGGGCTCTGGAAAGAAAATCCTGTCTTTGTCGCGGTACTGGGGATGTGTCCGGCACTGGCGGTTACTAATACAGCAATCAACGGTTTAGCGATGGGCGGCGCCACCCTTTTTGTGCTGACCTTTTCAAGTCTGTTAGTTTCAAGTTTCCGCAGATATATTCCAAAAGAAGTACGCATTACTACATTTGTGATTATAATTGCAACTTTTGTAACGATCGTCGATTTTTTGCTGCAGGCTTTTCTACCGGCAATTCACAAAGAACTCGGTGCTTTTGTGGCCTTGATTGTGGTCAACTGCCTGATCTTGGGCAGGCAGGAGGCATTTTCATTTAAGAATCCAATCCGCTTAGCAATGGTGGATGCTCTGGGCATGGCACTTGGTTTTACATTTGCCTTATTCTGCTTAGGGGCAATTCGTGAAATTTTAGGTAACGGTTCTCTGTTCGGCGTATCTTTGTTTGGTCCTAGCTTTGAACCATGGATAGTGATGATTCTTCCACCTGGTGGATTTTTGTCACTCGGTTTTCTGCTGCTCTTTTTTAACTGGCTCAAACAACGTCAAGAGCAGAAACAATCATTAGTATATCTTGCCGATACTGTAGCTGAAGTAGCGGAAAAAAAAGACAGCATAATTTCCCTGAAAAGAGGTGTATAAAATGGCTGCGGATTTGCTCTGGATTTTCATTTCAGCAATGGTCATCAACAATTTCACTCTTTACTATTTTTTGGGGCTTTGTCCTTTTTTTGGTGTCTCAGACCGCATATCAACAGCTTTACGTATGGGGTTGGCAAATATTTTTGTGCTGTTAATTACTGCTTTTTGTGCGTGGTTTTTGAACACCTATGTCTTAAGTCACGCACCCTATTTGAGACTGATCAGCTTCATTATAGTCATCGCAAGTACAGTACAGTTTGTGGAAATGGCAATCAAGAAAATGAGTCCGGTACTTTTCAAAGCATTGGGAATTTTCTTACCGCTCATTACCACAAACTGCGCTATTCTGGGTTTAGCTTTGTTTGCAACAAACAAAGGTTACGGTTTGCTTGAGGGGTTAGTTTATGCTCTTGGTGCTGGTGGTGGTTTAACCCTCGCACTTGTCATAATGGCAGGAATCAGGGAGGAAAGTAAATTGTTGGAAATCCCCAAAGTAATTGAAGGTACAGCGCTTAATTTGATTATTGCAGGAATATTATCAATGGCATTCATGGGCTTTGCTGGTCTTTTCAGCACCAGTTAATTTAATACAACGATAAAAATATATGGCTTCGTAAAAACTGCTAAGCTAAATATTTGTCATCTCGAAAGAAGAGAGAGATCTTTATAATATCAGTGCTTAAGATAAAATAAATTTACCGCTTTGTAAGCATTGAGACAATTTTATGACCTATTAATGGTTCTGCAAAATCGCAAAATATATTTTAAAAAATGGAATATTTAAATCATATATTTGCTGTTTTAGGACTTTCTGTGCTCTGTGTATTATGGATCACGGTTCAGTTCATGGCAAAAGCAATGAAGACAAAAAACCTTTTTGAGAGTCAAGGCGGCTGTTCCGGTGCTTGTGCAAATTCAACTGTTGGCGCAAGCTGTGAAAGCAAGGGAGAAAACTGTAAACAAAATAAACAGGTAAATTAGCATGCAGTTATTGAAAATTAATCGTAGAAATTTACTAAAATTTAGTGGAGCATCACTGCTGGTGCTTGCAGGTTCAGGCTTAGGTCCGTCTTTGACGAGTAAACGTAAGGTGTTCCGTAGAACAGACTTGCTGATGGGCAGTTTTGCTGAAATCCAGTTAGTTCATGATGATGTGAAAATCGCACACAAATTGATTGAAGCAGCTTTTGCAGAAGCAAGACGTATTGAACAACTGATGAGCCGTTTCCGCAAAGAAAGTGAAATAGGCGTAATTAATCAATTTGCCCGGACAAATGCTGTTGCTGTCTCAGCAGAAACTACAGCAACGATTGCACGTGCCTTACATTGGTCAACGGTGACTGAAGGACGTTTTGATCCTGCAATTGGCCATTTGTCAAATATCTGGAATTTAGCAGGAAGTAGTTTGCTGCCGGATAAAGAACGGCTCAAAATAATGTCCTCTCAAAAATATTACAAAAAAGTCGAACTCCAAAAAAGTGCGGAAAAGCAGACTGTGCGCTTTCTTCTTCCTGAGATTCAACTCGATTTAGGTGGAATCGCCAAAGGTTATGCTGTGGATCAAGCTGCTGCCGTTTTGCAGAATAACGGTGTGGAACAGGCACTGATAAATTTTGGAGGAGACTTAAGGACACTTGGTGCGCGGGAATCTTCAAAGAGCTGGAAAATCGGTATTAGAGATCCCTATAATCCGGATAAGATAGCGCAAGTTCTTAATTTACGTAACCAGGCAGTAGCAACTTCAGGTAACTACGAACAATTCCGCAGTTCATCTTCAGGAAAATTATTATCGCATCACCTGATTGATCCTCAAACGGCGCGTCCCGGACGTCTCCAGTTTCATGGTTTGACTGTGGTCGGCAGTAACTGCAGGGATGCAGATGCATTGGCTACAGCTTTGTTTTTTATGAACAACGCGGAAAGTGAAAAATTGCTGGAGGATCACACTGCTGGGTTCCGCACGATTCGTCTGGGATAACGAACCTATTTAGAAAAAGTCCGCTCTACTTGGATGAATTAATACAAAACCCGTAGTTTAAAGCGGCTATTGATTTATGATCTTAACACGAATTAGTTGAGTTGCTTTAGCTTAATTCTTCCTCTGCGCTTTCTTTTTCTTCTTCTTTTGTGGAAGAACCATCATCCGCCGGGCCTGGCAATTGATGTTTTCCTTATCCACAACAGGTAAGGAGCTTGAGGCAGGAAGTCCGCTGTTTCCCGGATCTATAATTTCAATATTTGCACAGGCAAAAAGTTCATCCATGTAAATATCCAAAAGTGTGTTACGTTTCTGCGTATATAAGGCATTTGAAAAGTTTTTTTCCTGCTCCGTTTTGAGATTACTGCAGTCCAGCCCTTCTGCAAATTCTTCTTTGTAAATATAAAGCAAGTGATTCCCTAAATTTGTCTGTACAACTTGACTGATTGTTCCAGGTTCCAAATTGTTTGTAATTTCACCAATTTCCGCCAGCAAGTCAGCAGGTTTAAAAATCCCTAGTTTACCTCCGGTGCGTTTAGCGCTGGAATCCGCAGAATGCTGCTTCGCCAGTTCTTCAAAACTAACTCCGCTTTCGAATGCCAAGCGAATGGTCTTAACTTTGGACTGAACTTCTTCAGTTGAACCCTGCAGAAGAATCTGCGCCAAACCTACTTTACGCTCCTTGCGTAGTTGTTGTTGACAAAAAAGCTCAATTTCCGCTGCTTCCATTCTGATTTTAGAATCCACTTCACGACTGATAACGTGATGTTTTTTAAATTCGCGGCTAAGTTGTTCCTTTAAATCTTCTTCTGCATAAACCTCTAACAATTGTGGTTGCTCAGCGGCTAGACGATCCAAACGTGATGCTATTTCCTTTGCTCCTGGAGCGATTTTTAAAGCTTCGGCGCGGTCCAGGAGTAACATTTCCTGCACCAGATTTGTCAGTAGTTCTTGATCAAGTTCGATCTGTGTTTTGTTTGCAGACGTCTCACGAGCCTTCAATGCCGACGCTACATCCTGCGCTTCTGTACGCGTCTGCATCTGGCTGTTGACTATTAGATAGATTCGATCCAGCACCTGCACTTCTGCGAATGTGGAAGTTACAAAAGAACCTATACTTAAAGCAATGAAAACTAATAAAAAGCGGGAGTAATTGTTAAAGCGCATAATCATTCTGAAGGGTTGCATTGTGTTTGCGGCGTAAATTGAGGGCTTGTTTTTTAAGTTTTTTAAGAGGTAAGCGTGACAGAGTACGGATTTTACTCACGGTCATGCGTTTAAATAATCGTTTGTCCAAATAATATTCAGTAACTTTAGCATATGTCTGCCAGCGGTATGTCACATATTTTTTGAAAACAATTGTTAAATCCAGCGAGCTTCCGTCTTCCTGCCAAATCCTGTTATGCAGAGAGGACAGTTCGTAGGTTTTTGGATTGAGCAAAGCATAGTGTCCGGATTCCAAGTTTCCTACACGCAGAAAAACGTGATTGTCATCACGAATGTGATATGCCACCTCTTTGCTGACAATCCCAAGTTCCTGCAGTGCTCTGCTACGTTTTTCCTCATATCTTGAACGGAAACGTAGTTGACGTGGTAAAATGTCAGCGGTCGAAAAACTGCGGTTGTCATTCAATGAAAGTGAGAGTAGATCAGCTCTGTTTTCATAATAAAAATGTAATAACCCACCTTGATCGTCCTGTGTTTCCACCACCAGAACTTTACCATCCTGCCAATGAATGAGCTGTTTGAAACTCCGTGCCGGTAGTTCAATTGGCCGTGTTGGTGCTTCACCTTTAGCGTTTTTTATAAAAGGGTCAAAGACTTGAACAACGGTTTCCATTCTTGCTATCTGCCAACTCATGCGCTTCTCCATTTGGAACATTAAATCATCCCAGCCAAGAGGATAAAAAGCGGTGGCAGAGCTACTGAAATTGAAAAGAATTAAAAGTAAAAAGATTATGGAATGTCGGATTAAAATCAAATATCCTCTTTTCATTAATGGCTGAAAATGTTAGATTCAAGACTGTCATTATTTGTTGAAATTCGCAATCCTGAACCACTTAGCCTTAGCGAATTTTCAGCAAACGGACAAAGAACAATGCATTGTCCGTCTTATCTTTAAAACCACCTTAGAAAATCTGGAGTTAAAATGCGTAAAAATAGCCTCATTATTTCAATTATCCTCGGCCTGATCCTGCTGTTAAGTGGGTGTGCTGAAAAAGTAGTAGCACCGAAGCCGGAAAATTTTCTCACCCTGGCCGATTTAACGGGACGTGTCACTCTTAAAGAGGATTCTCCGGGTGTACGTGTAATCAGGATAAAGGCCAAAGCTTTCATAAAACGTAATGACATTCGCGCCGCCAAAGCCAAAGCGATGGAAACAGCTAGTGCCCAAGCTGTTGATGCGATGGTGCGTGAGTTGCTGCCGGATGAAGATTACAACAATAATTTTGCTGACATAGAAAAATATCTCTCTAAAAACGTACAAAAGTACATCGTCAGTAGTGAAGTCAATGATGAGAAAAAAATCTTTGGCGGAAAATATTACGGTCTTGATACAGCCCACAAAGTCAATCGACAGAAAGTCCTGGTTGCATTGCAGAAAGACCTCAAGCTGATCAACAACAGCGCGAGTACTCTTGTTCCGGTCATTACCGCCAAAAAGAATATTGACCTTTCCAAATCAGGATTTACCTTTAGTGATTTGGAAGAGGCGTTGATGAACCAAATTCAAACTGATTTGAATCAACGTGGTTTGCGGGCCATGGATTTTCGTAATGCAGTGACTTCTGTACAGACTGATGAAAAAGTCAAAAAACAATTTGCGAAAATTTCCAAAGAACAGTTCATGGCACTTGTTTCCGGAAGTCCGGCAGATAAAGCACTGCTCAACACACAGCTACAAAACGCAGAAGAGTTTTACACAACGGGTCTCAGTTTGTTGAAGCTGATGGCAAAGGTGGTGGTTGAAGTAAATATTTTCGCAGTCAGCGGTAATGTCAAAGGCGATATGGCGCTTTCAATGAACGTTACCGCTAAGAATGTTTCCACCGGACGCGGCGGTGCTTTCGCCAATTCCGTGATCAATGTTGCCAGACGCGGCGGGCCAAGTGTCATTCCTTCTGCTATGATTACAGGATTGGTTAAAGATGCATATGAAGATATGCAGAAAGAGTTTATCCCACAAGTGCTCAAGGAAATGTCTACAATTTCTGTTGGAGGACAAAGACTGATTGCTTACGAATTGGTGCTGAAAGATTTTAAAAGTGCAGAAGTAAGAAAATTGCGGATGAAGCTGAAACAGGACGGTAGTGACGAATTTCGCTACATAAGTTACGATAATTCAGTACCGACCATTGTAACAATCATTGTCCGACATGCCGGAAATGTGGAAGATCTAGGTGACAAGATTATGATAATCTTAGACACTGCCGGAATACGCGCCAGTGAACCGATTGTTGCACCGGATCTAACAGACCTCGTTTTTGTAAGACTTCCGGATGAAGAGTAAACCATACTTATTTTAATAAACAAACACATGTGAGTTTGTCATTTCCGTGAAAACGGGAATCCAGATTAGCTGTGGTAAATTTGCTTAATATCACAAACCAGAAAAAGGAGCTAAAATGCTTAAAATAAAACGCACATCCGCTTGGATAGTGTTGAGTCTGCTGATCATGCTGGTTTTCAGCGGTTGCGCCAGTATCGAAAAAGCGGAAGCCCTGCACCGTCAGGGAGAAAAACAGGAAGCTCTTGAGATGGCAATTTCCCTGCTCGAAGATGACAGTAGCAAAGTACGTTTACGTGCGGTGAAACTAGTCGGAAAAATCGGCGGAGGGGATGCAGGAGTGGCTTTACATCAGCACCTGGGGGAAAGTGATACTCGAGTACTGAGTGAAATTATCCGTAACCTGGGAAAAATTCAGTATGAGCCTGCGCTGGAAGATTTAGCAGATTTAGTTCCTGCGGCAGATGCGGAAATAGTTCGGGCACTTGCGGATTCTTTCCGGGCTTACGGAAAAACAGCTACGGATTTAATAGTCTCACGCTATGATTCACCCAGCCTTAGTTCAGACCGTGCAGCCTACAAAGAAGTATTGATCCGTATTGGTCCGGAGATTGCGGATTCCGTAATCAAATTGTTAAAAGGGCGTTCTTTTTTCGATAACCGCGATACCTTCAAAATATTACAAAGTATCAAAAATCCACGAGTTGCAACGCTGATGTTACCATATCTTGCGGATGAAGAAGTCGCGCCACAGGTAATTGAGGCCATGAGGCATCTCGGTAGCAATGCAGTTGAAGCAACAATTTCCGCACTGCAAAAGCAAAAGAAATCCGAAGAACTACTGGTCACGGAACGCCTGATCCGGATTCTCGGTCTGCTCAAAGCAAAGTCCGGCATTGAAATGCTCTTGAGCTACAGTCAGCACGACAGCGAACGTATTCGAAATGCAGTCGAACATTCACTCTTTCAAATCCGTGGATTTTGATGCAGCGAACAAAATATATTTTGACTTAATTTTAGAAACCGGCTCGCTCTTAATCTTAGTGTGAGTCGGTTTTTTAGTTGAACAACAGCA
>JABGPG010000004.1 GCA_018645085.1 Deltaproteobacteria bacterium | reverse complement strand
TTCATTATTAAGACCGGAAGCCAATCTTTCAATAGTAATTACGGCTTCTGTTTCAGGTGCATGAAAGCTAACTCCATTAATTTCTAAAAATAGTACGCCGATAGTAAAGGAAGTCCTTTTGTTTCCGTCCACAAATGGGTGATTTTTAGCTATACCGAAACTGTAAGAAGCGGCAAGCTCGAACAAGGTCGAGTCTGGATCATAAACTAAACGATGTTTTGGTTTCGCTAAGGCCGATTTGAGTAATGACACATCCCTGATGCCTGTGGCTCCTCCATGTTCCGCGAGAAGCATTTCGTGTATCGATATTGTTGCTTGCTCAAGAATCCATTTTGGCTCGTTCATTATTTTGCCAATTCTTTGAGTGTATCACGATATTTTTTCATGATGCCTTCAGCGACTTTTATTTGCTCTTCAAAATCCTGTTGATAAGGAGTAAGAGTGTATCCTTCAGATTTTTCAACCAGGTAAAGCATATCTCCCTTTTCAGCTTTCAGCTTTTTGAGAGCCTCTTTAGGAAGAAGAATTCCCATTGAGTTGCCGACTTGAGTAACTTTAACTTTTAACATATTTACGCTCCACAGATGAATGTTATTACATTTGTTATTACCAAGCTAATCCAAGCTAACAAAAAGATCAAGCTGACTATACTCCGCCCTACGCGTTCCTCAATCTGCTCCGTAACGCAGTAAAGTGGCCCCAAGACCCGGAATGTTTTTCTTATCATTTAATTTACAATTTGACAGATATTCTGCAGGGATTTCCAGCTTTGCGGTGAAAGGATGGGTTCGCTAACAAATTTGGGATTTTCTGCAATGAGGCTTTCCAGTCTCTGCAGTCTTGCTGACATGTCCGGATGAGTCGAAAAACTTTCCGGCAAAGACGGTGACTGTTTTTGCAGCACGCGGAACATTGTCAGCATTTCAGCACTATCTACTTTCGCCTGCAACAACAACTGCAGTGCAAGAGCATCTGCTTCCGTCTCAAGTTCACGCGTATATCTCAGCAGTGAAAGCATCTTCACACCTTGAAAAATGGTCTCCGTCAAGGCATTTGCTTCTCCTACCAGCAGCTTAAAAAGTCCGGACAATGCGGTTTGGCTCAATAAATTTTCAGTACCGTGATGCTGTAGAACATGCTGCATCTCATGCGCAAGTACGCCGGACAAAGCTTCCGCAGAAGGGCTCTTTTCCAGCAGTCCCCGGAAAATCAAAATTTTTCCGCCGGGAAACGCAAGCGCGTTAACGAGGTCTGAATCAATTATTTCCAACTGAAATTCGTAATCGGAATCTGCAGGAGCCAGACGCGCAAGCAATTTTTCCAAAGCCTGCCTTCCGGGTACTGTTTCACAGATTAACCGGTTTGGGAATATTTCATCAATAACATATTGTCCGAGCTGCTGTTCTATGGAAAGCGGTACAAAACGGGCGAACAATCCTGAAACTGACGGAATGCCCCAGTAAATTAATGCCGGAAAAATGATTACTGTAAGCAGGGCGAGCAGTGGCGTAAACAGGCGATTGCTGTTCGGCAAGTTTTGAGCAAAATTCATAGCGAATTCCGGATCATCCACAACCAGTGTTTCCGGAGGGAAATCGCCATACTCGAGCCGTACCGGTCCCTGCTGTAAATCCTGCTGCAGCCGGAAGTCCGCTTTGTGCCAGAAACGCCCCGTGCCGTCTTCGAACTTGATCCGCACACCCCGTGTGTCACTGCTGACAGTCACATTCCGGTGTGTCGGAGTGCGGCCGTCAAAATATTGTGCCTGCCATGTTTTTGA
>JABGPG010000260.1:8661-10704 GCA_018645085.1 Deltaproteobacteria bacterium | reverse complement strand
AAAAGCAACATTGATTGGCAATTTTAGTACATCTGCTGTATCCTTTTTTGCATGTTCAATAATAAAATCACACAAATTATAACGATAGCGGAAGCAAGTTTTGTTTCCTAAAAAACACACCACTCATTTCAGTAGCTTCAAGCAGTTTTATAGCAAAGCCAAATCCAAAAGAGCGAAATTATTTTTTCAACATGAAACAGCAGCAATTTTTAAATTTAGCAACAGCAGAAGAAGCCGAAGCTCGTTTTTGGGAAGCAGTTCAACCTCAACCGCTGGGTGAAGAATTGGTGCCGCTGGAAGATGCTCATGGTCGAATTTTAGCAGGTGATGTCGTGGCACGGCACAACGTACCTTATTTTGACCGCAGTAATTTTGACGGATTTGCGCTGCGTGCGGAAGACACTTTTGGTGCACAGGAAACAGCTCCGGTTTTGTTGACCTTGAATCCGGAAGTTCTAGCCTGTGGTGTGGTTCCGCAGGAAGATGTTGCACCAGGAACTGCTACCACAATTTCTACCGGTGGAGTGCTGCCTCGCGGAGCTGACGGTGTAGTGATGATCGAAAATACTTTTCCCGTTGAAAACGCTGAATCCGCAAAAAACATGATTCAAGTGCTGAAACCGATTGTGCCGAACTCCGGAGTTTCACTAGCAGGTTCGGATATTGGCGCGGGTGAAGTTGTGTTGCGAGTTGGCGAACTACTGGGTTATCGCGAAACCGGAACTTTGGCCGCTTTGGGTGAAGCAAATGTTTCTGTTTGGCGAAAGCCAAAAGTAGCTGTAATTTCCACTGGAGATGAACTGATTGCTCCCGGCGGGCAAATGGAAATGGGAAAAGTTTTTGACTCTAACTCAACCGTAATTGCCCATGCTGTAGAAGAACTTGGTTGCGAAGCAGTACGATTTGGAATTGTTCCGGATGACGTAGCACAACTGGAAACGGTTCTTCGTCGTGCGCTTAAGCTAGATTTTGTACTGCTATCCGGCGGCACCTCAAAAGGCGAAGGTGATTTGAATTACCGTGTCTTTGAAAAGTTCCGCAATCCCGGTGTGCTGGTTCACGGGGTGTCACTCAAACCCGGGAAACCACTTTGTCTGGCCGTGCTAGATGGAACTCCTGCAGCCATTCTGCCGGGATTCCCCACATCTTCCACATTTACCTTCAGTAAATTCATTACTCCGGTTCTGCGTAAAATGGCAGGTCTTGCACCGGAACGTAGCGCTTATGTTAAGGCAAAAGTTCCGCTGCGTTTGAATTCCGACAAAGGACGTACCGAATTTAACCTTGTCCATCTGGTACGTAACGAGGATGGATTCAGCGCGTATTCCACCGGAAAAGGTTCCGGTTCTATCACAGGTTTTGCCCGCGCAGACGGTTTTATGGAAATTCCTCGTAACACAGAAATGCTGGAAGCCGGCGAAGAAACAACCATCCATTTGCTTGGAGAATCAACACGTCCTCCGGATTTGATGATCATCGGCAGCCATTGCGTGGGACTTGATTTTTTGATTGGTGAAATGCAGAAGCGCGGCGTTTCCTGTAAGTTCCTCGCAGTAGGCAGCATGGGCGGCGTTTTGGCTGCCAAGAGGGGAGAATGTGATTTGGCGGGTACGCATTTGCTGGACGACGTTTCAGACGAATATAATCGGCATCTGCTGACAGCGGAACTTGATTTGATTAAAGGCTACCGGCGTAGTCAGGGTTTGCTGTTTCGTAAAGATGATTCGCGTTTTGCTTTAGTCAAAGAGAATTTTCAAGGGACGATTCGGCAATTAATGGAAGATCAAAACGTACGTATGATCAACAGGAATTTAGGCAGCGGAACACGGATCTTGCTCGATCGTTTATTAGCTGGCCAACGGCCTTCAGGATTTTTCCAGGAAGCAAAATCACACAATTCTGTAGCAGCGGCAATTGCGCAAAAACGTGCGGATTGGGGAATAGCAATCCGTTCAGTTGCCGAAGATGCAGGTCTTGAATTTTTTCCAATGCAGGATGAGGAATATGATTTTATCATTCCGAAAAAACGTCTAGAACGGCCGG
>JABGPG010000260.1:4887-8561 GCA_018645085.1 Deltaproteobacteria bacterium | reverse complement strand
GCGGGAATGACAAACATTCAAGATTGCATCACAAAATAAACACCATAACTTTCACATGACATTACTTTATTTCAAGGCTCTGCATCTCATTGGAGTGATTGTCTGGTTTGCGGGACTGTTTTATTTAGGACGTTTATTTGTTTATCACTGCGAGGCGCATGAACGTCCGGAACCGGAACGCAGGGCTTTGAAAGCACAGTTCGCACTGATGGAAAAGCGGCTTTATTACGGAATTACTTGGCCCGGCCTGTGCATCACAATTTTCTGCGGAACTGCCATGTTAATGGAGTGGGGACTGCCACCGTGGATTCTCACAAAAATAGGATTGGTAGTCCTCTTGGTGCTTTATCACTTGTGGTGCGGTCACCTGCGTAAAAAGCTGCTGCATGAAAAGTGCGGCTGGAGCGGAAAACAGTTCCGGCTTTTTAATGAAATACCCACACTGCTGTTGGTCAGTCTAGTTTTTCTGGTAGTGTTCAAAGAGGCTTTTTCGTGGAGTGTCTTTTTGCTGATTCTTGCAGGGATGGTACTGGTGATCGGCGTTACCGTAAACTTGCTGGCAAAGAGACGCGAAAAAGATGCCGTTGGAAAAATCAAAGCTGATGCAAATTATGAAAAGAAACAATAACTTACAAAATTTTTTTCTTGCTATTTTGATTGCTGCCGGAACAGCAGGCTGTAGTTGGTTTGGAGAAACTACTGAACCAACAAATGAAGCTTATGAATCAGGAAAAAAAGCCCTGAGCGAAGGTAAATATGAAGTAGCAAAGGCGCATTTTCGTGAAATTGACACAAGTTCTCCTTTTTATCCACAAGCAGTCTGGATGATTCAGAAGGTGCCTTTCAAAAAAGGAATGGCGGCTTTTGAGCAAAAAAAATACCAGCTTGCGCTCGTAGATTTGTCAAAGGTACCGTTGCACTCACCTGATTACACAGAAGCACAACGTTACATTAATCTGGCAAATTACAAGCTACTGCTCGAACAGTTCCAGCAGTCTACCGATAAAGACCGTTTCATACTTATTCAGGAACTTGTCAACATTTCCAACGAAATAGGCGAATCAAAGATGCTTTTAGACAGTCTGGATATGATTAAGACCGGACTTGATACATCTTCTTCCAAGAAACAAACCCGAGATTTGATCAATTTGCTGGGCAGTATGGTTGCTCTTAACAAAGCTCCGGAAGTGCAGCAGAAAGCTCTGAATTACCTGCTGACAGATTTTGAACAGTTCTACGAGCAAACCGAAATTAGACCTCATGTCCTGCAGATTATCGGCACTTTGAAAATGGAACTTATGTAAGAGTGATGGTTCCGTAAAAGCATTAAGTCAGGAATTTGTCATTTTTGTGTTCCGTCCCCTTCGACTCTTCTCAGGCTGTAGAGTCTCCATAATTCTGCTGTCTGCTTGCACGTAGAGCAACTCTGCTCAGCCAGATACTGATTCCTCCCATCACCACAATTTGTAAATACGCAGTTCTCTCCATCCCCACTGAGAGGAAAAAATCATACAAACCATGTAGAAACGCGGAAATAAACCAACCCTGAATAATCGTCAGCATCGGTAAATAAAACCTAAATTTTGTTGCATCAGTTAGCTCAAGTAACAGGCGTGATTTTGCTACATAATATCCCATTGGCACACTCATAAAAGCATGTGCGGGCACAGTGATTACTGTTCTTGTAGCAACAACCGCTATGCCGTACTGATCCAAATAGTAAAAATTCTCAAGTGTCGCAAATCCCACTGAAATCACTGCCGCATAAAGAATTCCGTCAAAAACTTCCGCTAAATGCCGGCTCGGATAAACTACTGCCAGCAAGACAAGTAATTTCGCACATTCTTCATTAAATCCTACGAAAAACCAAAATCCGGAACTGAACAAAGGTATAGATTTGCCGAAGACAATAATCTGCGGCCAAAGCGCATTTGGCCAGAAAAGTGTGTACTTTTCAACCGCATGATTTAAAACCAGTGCCAGCAGTCCTGATCCCATACCGCCGATGAACAAAAGCAGCAGTAAAGGCAGGTATACTTTTTTGTAACGCTGTGCATGATAAAAAACCCAGCCCCAGAGGATTCCAGGGACAAGGACTATTCCGATGATAGGCAGCATTCTTTATTTCCTAAGTGTTGTGATTGCTCCGGATTCATGGCATAGTCTAGTTAGTAACACACATCATGCTAAGATGTTGAATGAGGGAGCTTACAACATCTTAGAAGAAAATCAGAAAAGAATCCAATGCAACGAAAACCACTCTCCTCACCCAAGGGAAATCCGGATTTGGATAAATTTGCTAAAATCATCAAGTCCTGCCGTTATTTTCATAAAATCAGCCTGGCTCTGCTCAAGGAAATGTTACGCCAAGGTGAATTTGTCACTTTGAAAGCAGAAGAATTTCTCATCCGCGAAAACCACGCAAAACCTCCGGAATTAATAGTACTGCTGGAAGGATCACTTGCTGTAACTTCGAAGGAGCATTTCATCATGCGTCTGAATCATCCCGGAGATATCGTTGGTGAAATGTCCGTTATTGCTGCAGATCCAAATCCGTATGCGGACGTAATTGCAGAAGAAGATTCTCAAGTAGTGATTTTTCCGAATCATCTTTTTAAAGTTGCCGAAGATGACACAAAAGTTTCGGTTGTATATTATGTTTTTTCACACATTCTCGCAGAAAAACTAAAACATGTGACCGCACGTTCGCTGCTGAAAAAAAATGGTCGTTCACATGAAGCTTCAGGTCCGCTGATTGGAATTCTTGATCCTGACCCGCTGTACCGCAAAAAAATAAAATCCTCGCTGGAAAATGTCTGGAAGAAGTCACAGGTTATAGAACTGGATTCTTATCAATTTTTTCTTGAAAAGCCTTTTGAAAATAATTTTGATTTTATAATTATTGATCCAGAAATGCTTGCGCGAGACAATTCTCAGTCGGCAGAAATACGCAATCTGCTTGAAATCTGCAGTTCACATCTGGCGCCGATGCTGGTCATCAGTAAATACTGTGAAAAAGAGGAGAACCGACAATTTCTGGCAGAACTGGGAGTAACGGATTTTTTGCTGAAACCTTTTTCAACTTTTGATCTGGAGCATCTGCTTATTAAATTCCGTAAAGATCATTACCGTCAGCAAGAGCTGGAACAAGTTGAAATTGCAGCTGATACCGACAGACTTACCGGACTGGCCAACCGGCGCAGGATGGATGAATTTCTGGAAGCAATGCTCACTCTTTTTCCGGAAGAGAAACAAGCGTTTTCCTTGATCATCGCAGATGTTGACCATTTCAAACATTATAATGATGCACATGGACATCAACTTGGTGACGTTGTCCTGGCCACTGTTGCAGCCATCTTCAAAAACAATATCCGTAGAGGTGACCTTGCGGCACGGTATGGTGGAGAGGAATTTGTTGTTATTTTACCAAACTGCGAAAAAGACAATGCTATGCTGATTGCAAATAAACTGCGTCAGGCAATTGCGGTGGAAAAATTTCCATATCAACAACAACAACCACTAGCTAACCTCACCTGTACTTTTGGAGTCGCTACTTTTCCCGAAGACGCCGACAGCAAAGACCTTTTACTGAAAAAGGCTGACGATTGTTTATACAAAGGTAAAGCCAGTGGAAGAAACAAGGTGCTTGCCGCTGAATCGCTTTAAGTTTTTGC
>JABGPG010000260.1:0-4787 GCA_018645085.1 Deltaproteobacteria bacterium | reverse complement strand
GATTAAGGTCTTGCAAAATACCTCAATTTAACGCAATATTAATGGGTTTAGCGACAGCATATTTTCAGACTGTCTAAAAATAGTTGGCCAGAATTAATACAAAAAGAGATAGAGATAATAATGATTACTAAATTTGCCAGAAAAGAAGATTTCTACAACGGCACAAATCCACGGGTTTGGTGGGTAGTAGATGCAGAAGGTCAGACATTAGGCCGGATGGCAACAAAAATTGCGCATGTTCTTAGAGGAAAACATAAAGCACTTTTTTCACCGCATGTTGACACAGGAGACTTTGTAATTGTAGTTAATGCAGAGAAAGTACATGTCAGTGGAAAGAAAGAAGAAGACAAAATGTATTACCACCATACGGGTTATCCAGGTGGAATCAAAAGTGCAAAATATTATGAACTACAGGAAAAGTTTCCTGAGCGCATTGTAGAAGGTGCTGTCAAAGGAATGATGCCCAAAAATACTCTCAACAGACGTTCCCTGCTACGTTTAAAAGTTTACACAGGTTCGGAGCATCCTCACGAATCTCAGCAACCTCAGCCCCTTAATATTTGACCTATGGCAAAAGAAACTACTGTCCAGTACTATGGTACCGGTCGTCGAAAAGACTCCGTAGCCCGTGTTTATCTCCGTCCCGGAAAAGGAGAAATAGTTGTTAACAAAAGACCTGTTGAAGATTATTTCGGTAGAGAGACCCTCAAAATGGTTCTGCGTCAACCGCTGGAACTGACCGAATCTCTCGATAAGTTTGATATTTTTGTCAACGTACACGGTGGCGGATTATCAGGTCAGGCAGGTGCAATTCGACACGGAATTTCACGTGCATTACTGCTCGCAATTGAAGACTCACGAGATGTTCTCAAAAAAGCTGGAATGCTGACACGTGACTCACGTAAAGTTGAACGTAAAAAATACGGTCAACCTGGTGCACGTAAAAAATATCAATTTTCTAAACGCTGATTTCTTATTGTTATTTTAACTGCTGAGTTTTTTAAAATCTTGGATTTTTTCTTTAAAGCATTTTAAACTCGGCAGTTAAAAAAGAGGACTCTGCATCGCTTTTCCAAGCCGCATGGTCACATTTCTCTTCATATTTTGGACATTGGCTTCGGTCTTTCTGACGCTCAATGTTTTCCGGCCTCTCGCCAAACGTTCAAATTCATCCTTCCGCGCAATCCTTGTTTCCTTTGTCCTGAGCTGGCTGGTCGGTGATCTGCTGCCACACTGGATTTTGCTCAATGCAGGTATCCTGCTTCTTTTTTCATTTTCTGACATTTTCAGTCAACCTCTTGGATGGGGCGGACTTCTAGTTCATTTTATCAGCTGGCTCATTTTGCTGCTGCGTCTCTGGATTATGCTCAATCTTCCGGAACGTCTTGAGCAGAAGATGGAGGAACAGTTGGGAGTTCAATGGCAAAAGATATATCCACAACAGCTTGCTCCACGTAATATTTTTGAGGTTGACTGGCAAAGCTGGTTTAATCCAAACAAGGTAGTCGATGATCCACGCATTGAAATAATCCGTGATCAGGTTTTTCATCAGCAAGCAGGCTTT
This sequence comes from Deltaproteobacteria bacterium, assembly GCA_018645085.1. Taxonomy (GTDB): domain Bacteria; phylum SAR324; class SAR324; order SAR324; family NAC60-12; genus Arctic96AD-7. The sequence continues at coordinate 3,223 of JABGPG010000260.1, read as the reverse complement.
CAGCTTAAACTTGATATTTACCGACCTCATAACACAAAAAAGAAACATCCTGGAATCCTGCAAATTCACGGCGGTGCCTGGATTACGGGTAGTAGACGACAGGCTTCTTTTTTAATGGCACGCATGGCAGCACGCGGCTGGGTCTGTTTCTCCGTCAGCTACCGATTCAGTCCGGACATTGTTTTTCCTGAACACTTGATAGATGTCAAACGTGCATTGCGCTGGATTAGAAATAATGCGGAAGAACACGGATTGGATCCGGATTTCATTATTGCGACAGGAGGTTCCTCAGGCGGACATTTAGCAGCAATGACTGCACTCACCCAAAACCAAGCAGAGTTTCAACCGGGTTTTGAGGAGACGGATACCAGTATTCAAGGCTGTGTACCCATTTATGGTGTTTTCAATTTCAGTGAGCCTTTTGACAAACGGACTCCATTTCCGGCAAAAGCAAAAGTTTTACAAATGCTTTGCGGAGGAACTCCGGAAACACAGCCTGAACTTTATCAGCAAATTACTCCGGCAAATTGGATTTCCGCAAAGACACCTCCGTTTCTACTGATCCAGGGAGAAACGGACGCACTGATTTCAGCAACAGAAACTCAGGCATTCTGGGAGCTTCTGCAAGCACACAAAGTTACGGATTCCGCTTTTTTACGTTTGCCTCTGGTTGAACATGCGTTTGACATTTTCCCCACTTTAACGGCACAGTGTATAGTACCAACAATAGAGAGATACTTGATTATGCTTCACCAAAACCACCTTTACAATTCAGGAGAAAAATGAAACCTGCAGAAAAGCAAATTCCGGAAAGTCCTTCAATGAGCGAAGATCTGGTTCTTCGTCAGGAAGAAAATGGCGTTGTTACTTTAACCCTCAACCGTCCGAAACAATTCAATGCATTGTCCGAAGCAATGTTGACAAAACTGCAGCAGGAACTGGACTCCATCGCAAATAATGAAACATTGCGTCTCGTGATTTTGCAAGGTGCAGGCAAGGTTTTCTGTGCCGGGCATGATTTAAAAGAGATGATTGCCAATCGTAAAGAGGAGTACTATCAAACTCTTTTTCTGCAGTGCAGCAAGATGATGATGACACTCAATCAAATGCCTCAACCAATCATTGCTAGAGTACATGGAATAGCTACTGCAGCCGGCTGTCAACTTGTCGCAGCCTGTGATTTAGCGGTGGCGGCAGAGGGGACACGATTTGCGACATCCGGAATCAATGTCGGTTTGTTTTGCTCAACACCCGCGGTACCGGTGAGTCGCAATATTTCACGCAAACGTGCGATGGAATTATTGCTGACAGGTGACTTTATTGACGCAGACACAGCACTCAACTGGGGTTTGCTCAACCGAGTGGCACCTCTTGATAAATTGGATGAAGAAACTCAAAAGTTGGCTGACGCGATTCTGTCAAAATCGTCTGTAGCGGTTTTCACCGGAAAGAAAATGTTCTACAAACAACTCGAACATAAGATGGAAGATGCATATGCATATGCTGGAGAAATAATGGCCTGTAATATGATGACGGAAGATGTTTCTGAAGGCGTGGACGCTTTTATCAACAAACGTCAAGCTGTCTGGAAAGGGCGTTAATAAAAGGACGGCACCAACCGCAGGCCCTGTTTAGTATCTGCGGGCGGATGTTTTTTTGCGGATATGGTGCCGTCCCCTGAAATAGATTCAGCTTTTAAAAACGTACATCGGAACATCCACATGATGCAGCAAATAATCAGTGTTGCTTCCTAGAAAAATACGTCCAGCGACTGTGTGGTCATGTCCTGCCAGCATCAAAATTCCGGCACGAATTTCTTTCTGATATTCAAGAATCCTCAGATAAGACGCACTACCGAAAAGAACCACTTGTTTTACCGGAACTGTTATCTGCATTGGTGACAGAAACTTTTCCATGGCTTCCAGGCCCTGATCTTCAGTCACCTCAAGTTCAGCTTTGCCCATTCCCCAGCTTGCTTCTGCACCGTAATAGGAATAATCAATCGGCGTCATTACATGTACGAAGTGTATTTCCGACTCAGTACGTTCCGCCCAGGCTACTGCTTTTTCGACAACTGTCCTGTTTGCCTCACTGAAATCGAGAGGAACCAGAACTATTTTAGCAAGATCCGACTTAGTTTGCCTGTGTACATAGATTGGACAATGAACATGATGCACGACATAATCTGTATTACTTCCCAGAAAAAGCCGACCTAGCATAGTGTGGGAGTGGGCAGCCATAATCACAAGATCTGCGGCCACACTTTCCACCAGTTCCACTATTTTAAAATACGGAGTTCCGTATTCGTGAGAGAGGTCAAAGTCAGCTTTCAAATGCAGCGGTGCCAGATAGTTTTCTAACAACTGCAATTCCTTGCTCTCGTTGCGTTGATCCACCTGTTCAAAATGACCCGGATAGTAGGAAACTTCCGGGAGCCGGTTCACATGCAGAAAATGTAACTTTGCCGACATACGCAACGCCCATTCATCTGCAAGTTGGATCAGTCCTTTACTGATATCACTGTAGTCAATTGGAACAACAATTTGCTTTCCCATATTACCCTCCATCGTTTAATGTGAATTAACAGCCCTCTTCCTCCTCTTCTTCTTCCTCCTCTTCAAGCAGAGGGGGACTTGCCGCTACCGGGGCAACGTAGCGGTCCTGTTGAGTTTCCTCAAGTTCTGTGGATTCCAATAATGCCGGATGAAAAAACGGTCGAATCCGCATTAAGCCCTGCGCCTCTTTTAAAGTAAGTCTAAGACTTTCAATTGAGTCCGCAGTGATGCGTGCATTCCATGCATCTGCACCGCCTTCTAGCAATATAACTTTTCGTTGCCAATTTGCTGTTAAAACAGCCAGCACTTCTGAAGGGAACTCACCATTTTGAGGTATAACTACCAACTTTTTGTAAAGCGGGATTTTCTCTACCTGTTCACTGAGTTTCTCTCCAGGTATCAATTCAAGCAGTCCCGGGATATTATCAATCAGATCAGTCTCATCCAGCTTGAATGTCACCGGCACAAAGTCGTTGCGTCCCTGTATAATCCAGTTCGCTAACTCCTCCACCTGAATCGGATTGATTTGCCTGTCTTCCTGTGAATCATACCAACTTCCCGCTTTAGGCCAGTTAGTCACAACAATCATTCCCAGTAATACAAATCCCATCAGAGGGAGCATCCAGCGGTAATCTTTTTTGAACCACATTATTTTTCTCAGGTTTTTA